>CBDUQI010000272.1:0-6649 GCA_965369325.1 uncultured Gammaproteobacteria bacterium | reverse complement strand
CGCCTACGTAGGCGACTTCAGCGACTTTGCCCTGGGCGGCGCGGATGGACGCGCCTATGTGTTCTCCGGTGCTGACGGCAGTCAGCTGCAGGTTTACGATGCGGAGTTTACAAATGACGGCTTCGGCATCGGGCGGTCCGCAGGCGATGTGAACGCCGATGGTCACGCCGATCTGTTCCTCGCCGGTTTTACCCACAGCGGCGGCGCCGTCCAGGGCGGCAAGGGGTATCTTTACTCCGGCCGCGACCAGAGTTTAATCAGGAGCTTCACCGGCACCGTCGCGGGCAGTCAATTGGGGTTCGATGCGATTGCGCTGGGCGATGTGAATGGCAACGGGTACACCGACTTCATGCTCACCGGGGTGGATGTCGTACACGTAATGGCCGGGGCAGACGCCTCACCACCGGCGCGGGTCGAGGCAGTGTGTGAGTTGCTGAGCGGGTTGCCGGATGAGGCGTTTGTAGCGCCGGCCAATGCGCGCAAGCAATTGCTGTGCGCGCAACTGGGCGCGGTCAACGCATTGCTCGCAACCGACCGCTTTGTCGCCGCGCGCGCGAGATTAGTTAACCGCATTCTACGCCGCATGGATGGCGATGCCGGCGGTAACGCCGATGACGACTGGCTAACGGACGCCTCCCTGCGGGCGCTGGTCCTGCCATGGGTGCAAGGCCTGATTACGATGAGCGAGTCACTGGCAACGGACAACTAACCGAACCGAACCGAACCAACGCCCGGCGAAGTCGTCGGGCGTTGGCGCGAGTGTGCCGGGAACCCCAGCAACACGGCAGGCTGGGCCGCCTGCCGGCCATACGTCAGTTGGTGCTCAGCGAAAAACTCGGTGAGTATCATGAGGCTCGGGCGCACAAACCCGGCGGTGTAAAACCGCAAACGTTGCCAACCAACGATGTGTCATAGGGCGCATCTCCCAAGCGGGCTTCGACCTGCCTTCTTCAGCCGGCCGCAAGACCACCAGGCGATCCGCGTATGCGCAGCCACCTGCGCGGCGATATCGAGTCTGGCTTGATGCCCCGTCGTCGCAACATTTCAACGATCCACGGAGCGTGGGTAAAGCGCGCAACGCGGTCCCGACCGGTAATGATGGTATATTCCGCGTCGAGGACGCAGGGTGTCTGGTTGCGAGCGAGTATCGCATGCCGGTTCTCTATTTTTAGGTCGTGCCCCCAAGGAGCGGTAGTATGTATCGGAAAGTAAGTTCGAGCGTGATCCCGTTAATCGCATTGTTACTCTTGGCCAGCGGAGCGGTGTTGGCCCAAGAGAGTCTCCGGCAGACGCTATTTGAGGAAGCGAAAGATGCGCTGATCGTGGCGAATCAAGCGCAAGCCCCCTACTTTGCTCCTATCGGATATGCGGCCGGGGCAGCGCATTACAAACGGGCGGAAGAACTGCTTGAGCGAGGCGGGAACATCGATCGTATTCGCTCCGAGCTTGCGAAGGCGGTCAAGCAGTGGCAGGACGCCACGAAAGCCTCGAAAGTGACCGAGATTACCCTGACCACCGCTATTCAGGCGCGCGAAGATGCGAGCAGCGCAGACGCGATGAACTACGCACCGGATGCCTGGACGGAAGGGGAGGATTTGTTTCGTGAGGCGGCTACCCGACTGGAGAGCGGTGGCCTCAAGGCCGCGCAGCGCCAGGGAGGCAAAGCAGAGACCGCGTTTAGAGAAGCTGAGTTGACAGCGATCAAGGCCAACTATCTGAATGAGACCCAGGCGCTGCTCGATCGAGCCGAAGAACTGAAAGCCAAACGCCATGCGCCAACCACATTAGCAAGTGCATCCTCGCTGTTTGCCGAAGCTGAGAAAGAGCTGACCAACAATCGCTACGACACCGATCGCCCACGGAGTCTTGCTCAGGACGCCAAGCATGAGGCGAATCTGGCCATTTACCTTGCCGATAATCTAAGACGTGTGGAGAAAGAGCGTCCGGAACTGGAGGCATTTGTCGTCAGTTGGCAAACCCCACTAAAACGAATCGGCGCAACGCTTGATATGCCCGTCTATTTTGATAGCGGATACGAGCAGCCGACCGCGCAGTTGGTCACACGCATCGAGGAACTACTGGAAACCGCCAGAGTTCAGGCACAAGACCTGACCGAACGAAAAGCCACCATCCGTGACATGCAAGCGCAAATTTCGACTCTGGAAGAACGCCTTGGTGGTGCCTCGCAGGAGCGCCTTGCGTTAGCTGCTCAGCTTGATCATCAGGCCCGCGTGAAAGCCAAATTCGCCGCCATCGAGCAGATGTTCGCCCGTGATGAGGCGATTGTCCTAAGGAGTGGCAACAACGTCATTCTTCGCATGGTAAGCCTCACGTTTGACAGTGGAGAGTCCACCATCAAAGCGGACAAATTCCGCCTTCTGCGTCGGGTCGAGCAGGCGATCAACCAGTTCGAGCAAAGCAAAATTGAGATTGAAGGCCACACCGACGCATTCGGCAGTGACGAACTCAATTTGGAGCTTTCCTCCGAGCGCGCAAATTCGGTGAAGCAGTACATGCTAGCGAACATGGGATTGACGAGCGCGCAACTAACCGCAACCGGGTTTGGTGAAGCGCAGCCGATTGCTAACAATGAGACGCCGGAAGGGCGAACGAAGAACCGTCGTATCGATATTATTATTCGGCCGACGCTATAACCAGAACTTGGGATACTGACAGCGGCGGCGGACCGAAGCCCGTCGCTGTCAGTTGCTCACTAACGGATAGATGTGGTCTGCCCCAGCATATCTGGGGTGACCAGCACAACGCCTTTGTTGGTGACAAAAAATCGCTCGGCGTCCGCTTCGGGGTCATCGCCGATCACGGTACCCTCCTCAATCACGCAACCCTCATCAATAATCGCGTTGGATATCCGGCATCCTGCGCCGATACGCACACCCGGCAACACCACACTGCGCAGCAGCCGCGTATGCGCATCCACCCACACATCCGAAAACAACAGCGACTGATTCACGTAGGCGCCTGAGACAATGCAGCCGCCGGAGACCATCGAGTTGACCGCCAGCCCGCGTCGACCCTGCTCTTCGTCAAGCACAAACTTGGCCGGAGGTAACTGGCGCTGATCGGTCCAAATGGGCCATGCCTTATCGTACAGATTGAGTTCCGGCTGCACGTGCACCAACTCCATATTGGCCTCGAAAAAGGCATCCACATTACCCACGTCGCGCCAGTAGTGCTGTGCGCGGGTTTTAACGTCCCTAAACGGATAGGCGAATACGTTTCCGGCGTCAACGCCCGCAGGAATAATGTCTTTGCCAAAATCATGGCTGGAGTCTGTTTTGGCATCAGCTTCGAGCTTGTCGTACAGCACTTGCGGGCTGAATACATAAATGCCCATGGACGCCAGCGCTACCCCCTCGCGCCCCGGCACCGGATCCGGATTACTGGGTTTTTCCTCAAACTTTAGTACACGCAGTTGCTCATCGACCGACATCACCCCGAACTCAATGGCGCGCTGGCGCGGTACCTCAATGCAGCCGACGGTGATCTCCGCCTCGCTCTGTACGTGATGGGCGATCATCGGCCCATAGTCCATCTTGTAGATGTGGTCGCCCGCCAGAATGAGCACATGCTTTGGATCGTGATCCCGGATGATGTCCAGATTCTGATAAATGGCATCCGCAGTGCCTTGGTACCAGGAGCCGTCTACACGCTGCTGAGCGGGCAGCAATTCCACGAACTCGTTGAACTCGCCGCGCAAAAAGCCCCAGCCCCGCTGAATGTGCAGCATCAGCTGGTGTGATTTGTATTGGGTGAGCACGCCTACCCTGCGAATGCCGGAATTCACACAATTGGAAAGCGGAAAATCAATAATGCGGAACTTGCCACCGAACGGCGTGGCCGGCTTGGCCCGCTGCAACGTCAGTTGCTTGAGACGGGAACCGCGGCCGCCGGCGAGCACCAGGGCCAGCGTCTCGCGGGTGAGTTGGCTTACATAGCGGGTAGGCTGTTGTGAGCTCATTTTTTCCCCAAGAATGAACCTGATCCGTCTACGCTTTATGTTAGGGGAGCCAGCACGATAAAGAAAGTAAGTAAAACACCCACCCGCACGACATCTATGTTGCTAGACTTCGCTGCCGGGCCGCGCGGCGCTCCACCTCAACCATCCCAACGAGGGAACCCAACAGATGCATCAACCCTCTGGTCGCTGGCGCGTGGGCCTAACGCTGACACTGATCGCGGTGTTCATGTGGGGCATTTTGCCGATCGCCCTGAAGCTGCTCAGCGCCTCTATGGATGCATTCACCATTACCTGGTACCGCGCACTGATAGGTGCCACGGTGCTGACGGGCTGGCTGGCCTACCGCGGAAAGCTCGCCAGCATCAGCCGCCTGCGTGGCTGGCAGTGGCTATTGCTGGCCGTGTGCATTGGCGGGCTTTGCACCAACTATGTGATGTACCTGCTCGGGCTGGAGCTGATCACACCCAGTCCGGCACAACTGGTCATCCAGATCGCCCCGATATTATTCATGATCGGGGCCATGGTGGTGTTTGGCGAGCGCTTTAACAAACGCCAATGGATGGGCTGTGCGCTGTTGGTGTTCGGCACGCTTTTATTTTTCCACAACCGTTTCGAGCAATTGCTGGCGGCGGACGCCTACGCCCGAGGCGTGCTGATGATCATGACAGCCGCAGTGGGGTGGGCCACTTATGCGCTGGCGCAAAAGCGTCTGCTGGCACATTTGCCCTCGGATGTGATCATGTGGAGCGTATACGTCGGAGCGATCGTGATTTTTCTGCCGGCGGCAAGCCCGCTGCAGCTAGGCGAACTCGACGGCGTAAGCCTCGCTCTGCTGGTGTTCGCCGCCATCAACGCCCTGCTGGCTTACGGCAGCTTCGCCGAAGCACTGGCGCATTGGGACGCCACCCGGGTAAGTGCGGTTCTGGCGCTGGCGCCGCTGGTCACCATCGTATGCATGCGCCTTTTGGAGCGTCTGTGGCCGGGCAACATCGCCGCGGAAGGGTTGGACAGCCTAAGCATTTTTGGCGCCCTGTTGGTGGTTGCAGGCTCTATGACCGCGGCGCTGAGCGGGCCAATAAGTGTCAACAATCGTTAATATCAGCGCCATCCAGGTGGATTAATTACCCAACAAGGCTGGTTTCTGAGCCCGTAAGCGCGTGTTTTTACCGGGTAACGCTGAATATCGCGTAGCAGCATGCTAAAATTTCGCACAGGGCTCAGATACGTTAATTGGCTGTCATCCAAATTTGTGCGTTCCCGTTAAGCGTCTCAGACACTACAGTTTGCGGCCGCATGGTGGTGCAGGATCTACAGACCATTGCGTATCAGCAGGTTCGGTTTCGGCCGGAATGTGTCAGGGGAGAGCCCATTATTAACTCAAGAGGAAATTAAAATGTGGAGATCCACGATTGCAGGAGCGCTGGCAGCGCTTAGCCTTGCCGTCAGTCTTCCGGCGCACGCGCAGGATAGTAAAGCCGCGCTGAAGAAAAATCAGTGGTATGTCTCGCCCATGCTGTCCTATGTCATTGACGACCAGGTTCGCTTGGCCGATCCGGGGCTTGGCGGGCATCTTGGGTTTGGTAATCGCGCACTGGACAACTGGGCGTTCGAACTGAATCTGAACGGCGCGAACCACGGGGGATTCAACGATTTCCAGTCCTGGGGTGCTGGCTTTGACGCCTTGCGTCTGCTCGACGCGGACAATACGGCAACACCATTTTTCCTGCTCGGTGGCGGCTTCATCAAGCAGCAGAACGGCCTGCAGATGCTGGACGACCCGACCGACCTGATGGCCAACGTCGGCGTTGGCCTGTTAGCGAATCTGGGCGAATCCAACACGGCCATACGCGCTGATGCACGCCTGCGCCAGGTATGGGGCGATGCAGACGACTTTACCGATTATGTGTTTAACCTGGGTTTCCTGAGCGCCTTTGGCGACGGCCCGCCGCCGGCTGATAGCGATGGCGATGGCGTCACCGACGATCAGGACCGCTGCCCGGGCACCGTTGAAGGCGCCATTGTAGATGCACGCGGTTGCGAGCGCGATTCGGACGGCGACGGCGTGGTTGATCGGCTGGACCAGTGCCCGCGCACACCGGCTGGCACCGCTGTGGACTCCGTAGGTTGCCCGCTTGACAGCGACGGCGACGGCGTGACCGATGACCGTGACCGCTGCCCGAATACGCCAAGAGGCGTGAAGGTGGATTCTAACGGCTGTAACAACGACACCGACGGCGACGGCGTGCCGAACAACATCGACCAGTGCCCGAACAGCGCTCGTGGTGCTCGCGTTGATGCACGCGGTTGTGAGTTCACCGACGAGATTCGCTTGCCAGGGGTTAATTTCGCGCTCGACTCAGCACTGCTTACCCGCGATTCCACCTCCATTCTGGATAGCGCGGCCGGCACGCTGAAGCGGTACGGCGACATCGAGGCGGAATGCTCAGGCCACACCGACTCTCAGGGTGCCGAGTCCTACAACCAGAGCCTGTCACAGAATCGCGCACAAGCGGTTTGCGACTACCTGGTATCCAAGGGCATCAACGGCTCACGACTGAGCGCACGTGGCTACGGCGAGAGCCGCCCGATCGCGGACAACGACACGGCTGACGGGCGCGCCCGCAACCGCCGCGTTGTACTGCGCATCACCAACTAAGCCGGCGGTGCGGA
>CBDUQI010000271.1:0-6669 GCA_965369325.1 uncultured Gammaproteobacteria bacterium | reverse complement strand
AAGGTGCAAGCGATGCCACCGGTCGCGCGGCACGCCAGGTTGACGCTGCCCGCGACCCCGTTTACCGAGGTTACGGTGCAAGTGCTGGGATCGCTGCTGCCCTGGTCAATGTTAAAGCTGGTCGGCGCACAATCGACGGTGAAATCAGGCACCGGCGGGCCGCCGCAACCCGGAATCGTGAAGTTACCGACACGAGTCAGCCAGTTAGCGCTCGATGTTGTCGCCAGATACTCCGAGGTGTACCAGAAGGTGCAGTCATCCGCCGGGTCGAGTTCCATTGAGGAGTAATCGCCCCAGCGCGCCGCGCTATGGGTTTGCGAGCCGGTACCCGCGAACAGCAGCTGCTCGGAACCCATGGTCCCGGCGGGATCGGTGGCATCGCGCGTCGCGTAGTAGATGGAGGGGAAGTTGTTGCCATCGCCGCGGCTGTAGCCGATGGCTATGTTGCCAGAACCGTCCATCGCAACCGAAGGCATCCAGCGATGGATGGCGTCGGGCGAGTGGGTGCCCTCCTGAAAAATCGACCAGCCACCGCCGGTGTCGCGCAGTTCGAACCAACGCGGCGCAGCGCGATTTCCGGCTGCCAGCACGTCCACCGTCCACGATCCGATAAGCGTCTGGTGAGTTCCGAAGTTACGGTACACGAGGCGTTGCATGGGCCACCACGAGGCGCTGTCGATGCCCTGTGCGGTCCCTGGTTGTGGAAGACAGTTGGAGACGAAGAAGCCGCACACCGTCCAGTTGAACGGTGTGGGGGCCAGCGAATGGGCGAGCGTAAAGGTCGTGTTGGCTGGCGTATTCCAATCAACATCAAACTCCCAAACGTCGATACTGTCCGAGGGCGGGGAACCGAAGTAGGGCTCGCCACCATCGCGGAAAGTGTAAAAGATGCCTGGACTTCCGATCGGCGGGCCGGTCGGGCCGTCCACATCCGCTGGCATCATTAAGTTGACGAAGCTCTGGAAGAACTGCATCGGGCGCGCGGGTGCACCAACCAGCATGTTGGCACGGTCGACGGCGAACACATCGTATTGGCTCTGGGCGCCGGAGTTGGTGCCGAAGAAATACGCATTGTTGTCCGGATCGGGCCACACGCCGAGTTTGTAGTAGTCGGGAAAGCGCGGGGTGACCACCTCATACAGGTAGTAGGCGCCGGTCGGATCGGGCGTCTGGGAGACGGCGAAACAGACCGACTGGTGGTTTCCGGCGACGGCGAACTGCGTCAGCACGTAACGATCGGCCTGTTCGTCGTAGGCGAAAATGGCGTCACCGCTGTTGTCGGTCTGGCAAGCGCCGCCAAACCCGGCCCATAGCGTGTTTGTGTTGAAAGGACCGGTCAGCAGCGTGCCGGTTTTGTCGTAGACGGCAAACGCCGAATTGACGACATGCAGGTAGTGATTGAGTCCGACGGTAGCCTCCGTGTCAGGAGGCAGCACGCCGGTGACGTTACCGACACCCGGAAACTGAAAGTTCAACGCGGGCGTGCGCGTGGCGTTTGCGGCGACGCCGGCCAGGGCGTCATTGATTTTGGGCGCGGTGGTGCCGAAGCGGTTGCCGCTCTGGTCGATCAGCATTTCGTGGCGTGGCGGGTTGATCTCTTTGCCGTTAGTAGGCATGGGTTGTTGCACAGCAAGCGGCAAATTGCGGACCTCGACGCTTAGTTGCGGTCCGGTGATCGGCAGCATGTAGGGACGCCGTCGCAACGTTTCGGTGCTGGGGAGTTGGCCCGCCGCGCCGGCCGGCGCGAGCGTACCCGACTGCATCGCTGTGGCACCGTTGGTGCTCTCGTAGTGCTTCCAATGCGTGGTATCATCTTCCTTACTACGCACGCCAGCGGCGACCAGTCGCGATTTGAGCGAGTGACCGGCCGGCAGCACGCCGACCCGCGGTTCTTGCACGACGCCGTCGATCACGACTTCGAAACTCAATTTCGGATGTTCGGCAAAAACCGTGGCCACAGAACCGTTCACTTTCGGGTTCTTCGCGCGCCCGGCGCCGAGTTGAATCTCGAAGCGTCCGGCGGCAATCGTTACGGCGTCAAAGGTCTCGGCAAGAAGCTCTGAGTTGTTCTCATCGAGATAGCGCAGTTTGAGCTTGTGGGTGCCGCTTAGGGGGCTGCCCTTGTGGTCAAGCGCGTATCCTTCATAGAGTACTGGTTGCGGGTTTTCAGTCGCTGTGGCGGAACCGACGCTAAGAACGGCAAAGGCAACAATGAACATTAGTGTGCGGAAAACGGCGGCACGCACTGAGAAATCGAGACGACTCGGGGCTGGCAGCATACGGGGCTTCCTCCTGATGTAGATGGAAGTGCAGCGCCTGGGCGAGCGATGAGTTTGCCACGCAGTAGTGGGGGTGATTCCTCTGAAATTCGAGGGCATCACGCGTGGCACCTGCTCCCCAACAGGGCTTCACGAGGAGCACACGCTAGCCCAAGAGCGGCGTTGAAGCAAGATTATGTTATTCCGCAGCCCCGGGCCGTAGACCCGGAGTGTTCGTGTGATGTGTGGGCCTACCAACATTAGCCGACCGGGTAGCATTTGTTTGGCGTTCCGAGGGCTCGGCAGGGCGCTCCGGACAGGAACAGGTTCGGCGGCGGCGGCGGTACCGAATCACGGATCTAAGGATATGAAATTGTTGCATTCTTTTCACGTCCGCACTTCTTGCTGCGCCGGCCGGTCCAAATATGAGGAAGGGCAGACCTGGCTGAGAAACGATGAGGACGTCTCGCGGGTGCGGGGGCCGGAGCCGTATCGCGCAATGAGTTAGCGGTAGCGCCGCCAACGCGCAGTCGCCTACTTAAGCTATTTACGCGACACCTCGGCCCGTCGGACGGAGGAACCCGTCCAGATCAATCGACGCAACACCTTCAGGCTGGCCGCGTTCGCTTGATGAGGGCAGGGGCAGACTAAAGACTACGATCCGTGCTGAGATCCGAAGCGCTCGAACACTAGCTGATACGCGCGCTCCACGTTAGGGCCAAACAACGGGTCGATGCCGACCTCGAACTGTTCGTCCAGCGCCTTCCAGTCTGCTCGTGACAGAATAATCTGCGCCAGTGGGAAGGCATTGCTCGACTCGTATGCCATATGCTCGCGCAGCAGAAAGCCATACTCTTCCAGGCACCCCGCCAGCGACTCGACAGGTCGATCTTGCTGGCTGGTGGTAATGGCATCGCATAGACCGATGCCCTTTACGCCCAGCGACAGATGCTCAGATTCGAGCTTCTCGATGTCGCTCTGGGCGCTGGGCGAGCGCGCCGCAATCCTGGTAAAAAGCAGGTCCTCACGCGGATGGTGAAAGACGTCCTGGTATTGCGTCAGATAACGCATGATGGATGCTAGCAACGATAGATCGGAATGCTCGCCGCGCGACAGGCAGCGCCGCTGCGCCTCCATCAAGTCTAGCAGGCGTGCGACGTTTCCATGATCCTGGCCAAGCTGTTCCAGGATACTGGTCATAGGCATCCTCCCTGCTGGATCACCACGGGTACTTACATCTCACGGTACCGCTCATCCAAAAACTTCATGTCATCTAACCCCCGCGTCGGCTGGCAGGCAATTCGTAGTTGCCGCCAATCTGCGTGGCAAATACGTATTGAAGTGGGCGTTGCGGTACTCCCCCGGTCACGGGTGCTGTCGGCGTGTCCCGCGCCATTGCAGCCGCGGGTGGGTCGGTGGCCGTCGCCGACGCGTTGCGGAAATCCGCTATGCCCCCGGTGGCGAAATCCAAATACCATTTAGGCACATTCTGGGGCACTTCTTTTCAAAGAGGGTTGTTATGCGAATCATCATGGTGCCGGTCGCTGATCGACCGGAGAGCATTGCCGCGTTGCGCTCGGCGTTCGCGATCGCCACCCGGCTCGAGGCCAATGTCGAGGCATTTCATGTTCGCCCGCACCGCTACTCCGAGGTGTTTCTGCCGGCGGAGGCGAGTTTTCTGGTATCGGGTGCCGCACTCGAGGAGCAGGCTGACGCGCTGGAAGAGACGGCCGCCAGAGCAAGCGATGCGGCGCACGTGATGGTGGACACCATCGCGCAGGTGCAAGGCTTTGAGTTGGTCAAGCGCTTCACGGCCAACAGCACGCGCGAGATCCGATGGTCGGAACAGGTCGGCGACGTGCAGAGCCTGCTCAGCGTCATGGGACCGTTTGCCGACATGCTGGTCGTGTCGCGCCCGAAAACTCGCGCCAGCAGGACCGCACGCCTGTTCATGAGTAACGCCGTGCTGCATTCCTCTCGCCCGGTGTTGATACTCCCCCCGTCCGGTGCGCGCAGCATTGGCCGGCGTATTGTTATCGCGTGGGATCGGACGCACGAGGCCATGCGTGCTGTCGTCGCCGCACTGCCGTTGCTGGCGCACGCCGAACACGTGAGTATCTTCACTAGCGCTGGCGGGAAGAAGGACGGTCCCAAGGCGCAGCCATTGAAGAGCTATCTTGCGGCGTGGGGTATTAAGGCGTCAATCTCGCGGACCCGCGGCGCGGGTGCGGATGTCATCGCCGACATCGAGGAGCACTACCGGGACACCGACGCTGATTTGCTCGTGATGGGCGCGTACAGTCGGCATCGCCTGCGTGAGCGGGTGTTCGGTGGGGTCACCCACCACATGCTGTACAACGCGCGCCACCCGGTGTTTACGATTCACACCTGACCGCGACGGTAGCGCCGTCACAAGCGCACTGCCACCGATGAGCCACCTGAATGGTGAGGGATGGGACAGTAGGGGCAGCTAAAACGGCTGCGCCTGGAAGAACCGTCCCGCCACCAAGCCCTGCGGATTGGCGTCGGTGTTGCGAAAGTTGACCGGAATCGTCGGGCAGTTATCCGTGCCCGGCAGACCTGGCAGCGAAGCGCAAGGATGCAGTGAGAAATGCAGGTGCGGTAGTCCGCCGGTATTGCCGGTGTTGCCTGACAAGCCGATCGTGTCGCCAGCCAGAACCGATTGCCCGATGGTCACGTGAACGCCGTTCAAAGTGAGATGGGAGTACAGCGCGACTGTGCCGTCGACATGCTGCACGGTGATCAGGTTGGTGCGATTGGGGTCGCCGTCGCTGGCGCCATCCTGGGCATGCGCCACCACGCCGTCCCTGGCCGCCTTGACCACGGTGCCGATCACCATCTCAAAGTCATAGCCATACTGCCAGAAACCGGAGTGCCCGAACCCGGAGCAGTTGGCCTGGTTCACCCGATGCGATTCACCCACGGTGTAGGGCAGCACATACGCCGATTGGGTCCAATCGCCAAACCCGGTGCAGGCGCTGGTGACAATGGGGCCTGTATCACCGCCGGACTCGCCGCCGCCGCAAGCGCCCAGGGCTAGCAGCAGGGCGGCGCCAACCGTTGTTCTTATACTCATTCGTGCGTTCCCTACCAAACATCTGATTCACGCCGGGGAGGAGGGCAGGCGTGCCGTTGTTAACAACCCTGCGTCATGCGAACACGGCAGGCCCCGGACAACCCGCCGCACCGCTATGGTTATCGGCAACACAGCGCTCGCGAAGTTCCGGCGAGCGTACAGGAAGTAGAGTGGGTAGCCCCGGCGCACGCAGGAATCCACGCTCGGAATCTGCCACACTACAGGCATCGCCCGCGCGGCGAAAGTTAAGGGCACGCGCGTGCAACCTGTGCTCGCGCTGACGCTGATGGAGAGAAACATGCTTTCGAAGCGACTGAAGGGGCTTTGTGTAAGTGCTCTGGTAATGGTCTTTGCCGGCAGTGTTTCGATGAGCCACGCACAAGAGGCTATGACCTATGATGATCTGCTAACCCTATTTGAGCAGTGGCGCCAGTTTGAATCGCCACCCTGGCGCGACGGCGCACCGGACTACACCGCAGCACAGTTTGATGCGCGGCAACAAGGCTACACCGCGCTTCGCTCGCGCTTGCAATCGTTCGAAATTGAACATTGGCCGATCACGCAACAAATCGACTGGTATCTGGTGCACGCGGAGATGAACGGCTACGACTTCAATCGACGCATACTGCAACCCTGGGTTCGTGACCCTGCATTCTACAAAACAATTTGGCGCGCCCGGAGCGATGTGCCGGCGCACGAGGGACCCGCTCATCATGCGTTGGTCGAGTTGTGGCAATACGTGTTTCCGTTGTCAAAGGCGCAGCAGCAACGTCTCGCCGCGCAACTCGAGGTAATCCCGCCGATGACGCGTCAGGCGCGTTTGAATCTCACGGGAAATGCACGGGAGCTTTGGATCGCTGGCATCCGGGACATTCGTGCGCAGAGCGCACTGTTGGACGAGTTGGCAGTCACGGTTGGCGAGTCCGCCAGCGCTCGCCTGCGTCAGGCGGTTGGCACGGCAAAACTCGCTACCGATGAATTTGTCGTGTGGCTGGAGGCCCAAGCGGAGCACAAAACCGGCCCTTCGGGTATCGGTAAAGACAACTACACGTGGTATCAACAGAACGTACACTTGGTCCCGCTCAGCTGGGAAGACGAGGTTCGTTTGCTGGAGCGGGAGTTGGCGCGCGCTTGGTCAGCGCTCAAGCTCGAAGAACAGCGTAACCACCATCTACCCCCGATGGTTGCCGCAGGCACGGCCGATGAATACGAGGCGTTAGCGCTTGACGCCATCGCGCGCATAATGAGATTTCTTAAAGACAAAGATGTGCTCACGGTTACCGACTACATGGAGCCGGCGCTACGCGAGCACGC
>CBDUQI010000270.1:0-6672 GCA_965369325.1 uncultured Gammaproteobacteria bacterium | reverse complement strand
GCAGTTGCATCTACATAACTAGCACGGTAAATATACGTGCTGAGCTTTGGGGATGATGGCGCGAAGACGCAAATCTCTAAGGACGAAAAAAGCTCAACACACAACAAAAGCAGGAAAAGAATGAACAATGATGTTCGTACGCACCTAATCCGTTGTGTTTTTTTCGCCCTAACGGTTTCTCTAGCAGGTTGTTTCGACAGTTCCGGTAGTCTAGATGAAGATTCCACGGCCGCAGTGCCGGGGGACGGGACTGGCGGTGACGGTGGAAGCACAGGCGGAACCGGCACTGGGGGTGTAAGTAACACGGGGACAGGCAGCGGGGGCGGTCGCACGGGAGTGATCGACCCGAATCTTGAAGGTTTGCCACCAGGCACATTGTCGTTGGTGCATTGGAGCGAAGATCGCGCGAATCGCGACTTTTTCGACTCCAAGCTTCAGCTCGACTTTGTGAACCGCGGGGGCGATTGGACCGACGCACTTGGCCAGCCCAACGGGGATGTGCCGTTTGCGGTACAGCCCATTGAGAGCGCTGACTACTGGCAGGAAGTGGATGTAACCGAGCTGGTGATGCGCTGGGTCAGCGGGCAGGAAATCAACAAAGGCTTCCTGTTTAAGCAGTTCGGCGAGCGCGGTACCAAGATATCCTCCAAGGAATCGGCCAATCCGCCGCTGCTGCTGATCGATCTGGATGATGGCACCCAACTTGCTCACCAGGCGTTTATCGACACCTTCCTTGATATTGAAGAAACCGGCACTCGCGGCGCCAAAGACTTCGTCGATATCAACACCCACCGCAATGGCCTTATTCGCTTTGCCATTGGCGAGCTGGATCCCGCTGCGGTGGTCTCGGCCACGCTGAGCCTGCATATTAAGAGCAAGAGCGGCGGCGACGGCGGCTTTGAAATCTATAACTGCGCCCAGGGCGGGCAAACCTCTCGCCCGGATCTCGGTGAACCGCTGTGGGGCGTTGCCTTCGAGTACCCCAACGATGTCGGGCTGCAGGCGCACCCGGATGTGATTCACGCGGAGCGCTTTGAAAGCGACAACTGGGTGGATCATTTTGAGAAAAACGGCAGCCAGCGCTTCGTGATGGTTGAGGGCCGCAACTCGCTGGTCAGCAACGACCCGCAGAATGTCTTCATGAACCTGGACGGCCAGGCACTGAAAGCCACCGTCGCAGAAGGTACACACGACGGCATCAGCGCGTTTT
The DNA here is from genome assembly GCA_965369325.1 of uncultured Gammaproteobacteria bacterium. Lineage (GTDB taxonomy): Bacteria > Pseudomonadota > Gammaproteobacteria > Steroidobacterales > JBCBZW01 > CBDUQI01. Next base: position 5,462 of record CBDUQI010000270.1, on the reverse strand, counting down.
ACAACTTTGAGAACCGCATCGGCTATCAGCCGGAGGAAATCTACTTCCGCTACTACCTGCGTTTTGCGGACAACTGGGAGCCCAGCTACAACGGCAAACTCCCGGGCATCGCACACAAAGGCTTTGACGGCGAAGGCGTGCCGACCGCCAACGGGCAGTCGCCGTCCTACGGCGAGAACACCTGGTCCGCACGTGGCCTGTTCGAACCCTCGGAGTATGAAGACCTGGGCGCCCGCGTACCTGCCGGGTTTTACACCTATCACACGCATCAGACCCAGACCAGCGGTGAGCATCTTATCTGGACCAACAACTACCAGGGCTTCTTGGAGAAAAACCGTTGGTACAGCATCGAGATGTACATCAAGATGAACTCGCCGAACAGCGACAACGGTGTGATGCGCACCTGGGTGGACGGGCATCTAGCCTACGAGAACACTCAGATAAACTTGACCAACAACACTGACTTCAAAATCCGCCATGTGTGGCTAAACCTGTATCACGGCGGCTTCGGCCCCGGCGCGCCCGAGGCGCCGCAAGATGTCTCCATTTATATGGACAATCTGGTGATTGCCAAGTCGTACATCGGACCAGTACGTTGGCAGTAGTCTTTCTCAAGTTCGCTACCACGGATGGGCAGCGACAAACGGAACGTCAAGCATGACACGGAGTACCTACGCGTGAAACGGAATTCACAGCTTGCTCGCGCCGCAACCGCGGTAACCTTAGCTTTGCTTATCAGCGCCTGCGGAGGCGGTGGCTCGGACGAAGAAAGTGCTGCGGACGCCGCCGCCCCACCACCGGTCGCGGATAACCCGCCGCCACCGGTTGCCGATACCCCGACCGACCCGCCACCTCCCATTGATGACGGCATCCCACCGCCGGTCGCCGGTGACTGCTCGACACCACCAGCCGGGAAAGCCGACGCGTGGCCCGAGCACCCGGTGGACCAGTGGGTAAAAGTGGCCCCTGTCGATGGCCGCACGCCGGGCGTGCGCTGGGAGGCCGGAGGTGCATACGATGCGCTGACCGACACCTGGTTCCACCACGGCGGACATGATCGCATTCCGCAATCGCCGCATTTGTTCTCTTACTCGCTCAGCGCCGACGACTGGCAGTGGCAGATGCCGGAAGATGTCCCGGCGGGTGCATGCAACATTGATGGTGCGCTGAAGTTCAACCATGCCAACCGGAAGGTGGTGCGCTTCCCCGGCGATACACTGGGGCACGGGTTTCAGTTCAGCCGCGGGGTCAAGTTAAAGAATTCGGCCGTTTGGCAGTTTGATCCGGATGCCGGCACCTGGACCAATATGCGCCCTGCCCCGTACACCAAGGGTGCGCGTTACGACTCGGGCAACCTTAGCTACAGCAATGCCGCTGCCGCCATCGACACGCGTCGCGGCCTGGTGTACCACTTTGGCGGCAAGAACAACGCAGGGCACACCAATACGCTGCGCTATTACGACGCCAGCGCCAACGAGATGAACGTGATCGAGCTGGGCAATCGCCCGCCAATCCGCAGCGGCGCCGGCTTTGCCTACAACCAAAAGAACGACGTGCTGGTCATGTTTGGCGCGCAATTTATCGAAGACCCGATCGTCTACAGCTGGCAGCCGGGTGATCAGAACTGGACCTCTCATGCGATCGAGCCCCACCCAGAGGTCACCGTGGTTGAGCCTTACTCAACCCTGCCGCGGATGGCCTGCGCTGAGCACAGCGACTCTTGCCTGGCGGTGATCTGGCGTGAGGACGCGACCGAAGCGTGGCTGCTTAACACCACGGCCTGGACCTGGACCCGCATCGCCACCGTCAACCAACCTTCGCTCAGCCGCAGCCGCTCGCGGAATGTAGCGTACTCGCCCAGCCGCGGCGTTTACCTGCTGAGCATGCAGACGGTGGATGATCAGGTGGAGCTGTGGAGTCTGCGTCCAAGCGCCCTGCCCACCCCGCCGACGGCGGCGGAAACACCACAGGGCCTGAACGTGAAAGCACAGCCGGACGGCTGGCAGCTTGAGTGGTTTGCAGCACCGGGCGCTGACAAATATCGAATTTACCGCGTCGAGGGCAACTCCCCGCTGTCGCACAAAACGCTGCTGGCCGAGTCGACCTGCCCATCATTTAAAGACAGCAGCAACAGTGTTAACACCAAGTATTACGAAGTGCGCGCCGTGGATACCGAGGGCGTGGAAACGCCGCTTGGCGCCGTCGCCGACAGCATCCCAGCGGTGGAGACGGTGCCGGTGGTGTCGGTGCTAGCAACCGATCTGGTAACGATCGAGTGGAACGCGCATTCCGCGGACGATGTGGTCGGCTACAACCTTTACCGCGGCGTGGTACACGTCGATTCGGTGCTTGAGGGCGAGCCGGGCAAGTGGCAAGACAATGATCCGCGCTACGATCAGCATCAGGTGGTCGGGGTGGACGACATTACCGACATCGAGCAGTTGAACGGCGTGCCATTGACCAGCACGTACTTCGAAGACACCGACCTTGATTTATCCCAGGCGCCCGCCGCCTCCGGCGATTACCGGTTTGCCGTATACGCCTATATCGTACGTGCCGTCGATGCACGGGGCGTTGAAAGCGGCGGCTCACCCTATGCCTTAACCATCCCCCGTGCACCGCGCGCGTTCCTGATTCGCGAACAAACCGATGAGGCCGAGTTGCGCTGGGAAGCGCCCAGCGACGGTATCGTGGGCTATCAGCTTTACCGCGTGGACGACACCACCTTAGGAATCTTAGAGGAAGGCGATCCGGTCACCGGCACCTCGGCTTTCGTGACGCCCGGCACCGAAGGGCTGCAGCGTTTCTGGGTGGTGGCGATAGATGCCATCGGCCAGTTAGGCGAGCCCTCGCACCCGGTATGGTGGGGTCACGATCACGAGCAGTTCCGCGACGGCGACTGGCACCAGTAAGCCCAAACATGTGACGGCTGCCTGCCGCTGGCTTAGTTCGCCAGCGGCGTCAGCCGCACCGCATCGCACATCACTACATCGCCGCTTGCACCGCTGTTACTCACGCCCACCAGCAAGGTTCCGGGCGACAATGAGAACTGCCCCAGCGGATTCCACTGACCACCGTCGGTTTGCTGGTTCACCGTAAACCACTGGATCGGACCGCCCTGCTTGACCAGCAAGCGGGTCTGCGGATTTCGATTGCTGCCCTGCGGCCACCAGAAGGCGATCTCGTAATCGCCCGGCGCGTCGATGCCCACACGCCACACGCAGTACTGCCCACCCCCCGTGTTCGCCCAGTAATAATCACTGCCGAATTTATCCACCGATGACGTGCCGGTATTCCACGGCCCAATCAGAATCTGTGCAGCCGGATTGTCAAACACAAGGCTCTGGCTACCGCCGGAAAGCTTCTCCACCACGCGACTGCGCAATTCCCCCAGGCGCGGATACAACGTATCGCCCGGACAGGCAGTGGAGGAGACATCGCGATGGCCGTAGATGTTATCCATGTTGGCGCCCAGGCCTTCGTAGAAGCCAAAGCCCTCGGGATCAATACCCTTTTGATCAGCCTTCCAGGTGGCAAGCTCGGCCACGGCGTCCAGTTGTGCTTCGGTCCACTCCTGGTTGTACGGCGGGTGGTAGTAACCCATGTTGGCGACACCCATGCTGCCGCAGTTAAAACCGTCGTGGGCGCCGCGCACATCGTCGCCGCCGCCGCGCCCTTCCCACAATTGCCCATCAGATGAGGCCAGGTAGTTGTAGCCCACGTCACACCAGCCGTTGGTGTTCATGTGGAAGGCCTGGATCGCGCGCACGTCCGTCGCGCATTCGTCAAAGCCGTTGCACGCGTACTCACCCTGGCCGGCGGTGTGGTGCACGGCCAGATGCGTCACGTTGCAATAGGCGTAAGTGCAGTTGGGAGGCGCCGCACCCCAGGCCACCCGACTGTTGACCGGCGGCTTCGGGAAACCGCCGCCGCGCAGCTGCGAGCTGCTGCCATCAGTATCCGGCCCCGACTCCGCCAACGGCCCCGGCACCCGGCTGTCAATAAAGCTCAGGGTGAGCCGCTGCAGGCTGGGCGGCGGCGCCGCGATAGAGTCGCGAGAGAAGGTGAGACGAAAGCGGACGAACCTGCCATCGCCACGAGAGCGATGAATCAGGTGCCCTACGGTATCGCCGTAACTGGGGTTCGGGCTGCCATCGGGCATGAACTGTCGCGGCTGCATATGCGGATCCGCCGTGATCGGATGGTAGTCCGACCATTGCCTGCCATCCGCACTGGTGGAAAGTGCAAACTCAAACGACGTACCATCGGGGGTTTGTGCCATCCAATGGGGGCCTACCGCAGTAAAATCCAGTGGTGCCCGCAGCGCTTTGGAATAGTAGACGCCCTGGGTAGCATCCGCCGCCAGCAGCAGCCCGTCGCCGCTCGCCCTCAGACCGCTGAGTGCGGATGTTGGCGCATTGTAACGGTAGTCGAACTGCAGATCCGCCAGCTCTGCGGCGTGCGAGTTCGCACCCGCCACCAGCAACGCGCAGCCCGCCAGCCACATCCTGATGCCTGGCCCGCGCCGTATCCGTGCCCCCAGGCTGTTCCCCCACAAAGTCCCCATCGTATTCCCCTGTTGTGAACCTACGAACCTTGACACCACCGACCAGCGCCTGCAGGCATTGCGTATCGCGCGCTGGTCAGAGAAGCTTACACGCCTGTGCGAAGCCCGCAAACAAGGGCAAACGCGTATATCGACGCGGCGTCCTGCGCCCGCCCGCGGGTCCCTAGTGTAGAGACTTTGAGGAATTACCATGAAGCAAGTGCTTGAGTTCTGGTTTAGTACGCTATCGCCGGCCGACTGGTACAAAAAATCCGACGAGTTGGATACGCGCATCAAGGCCGCCTTCGAGACGACGTACCACCAGATCGTTGCGGGGGAGACCGCACACTGGCGAGACAGCGCCGAAGGGCGGCTGGCAGAAATCATTGTGCTGGATCAGTTTGCCCGCAACATGTTTCGCGACGATGCGATGGCTTTTGCGGCCGATCCGCTCGCGTTAGCACTGGCGCAGGAGGCCGTGCGAGCTGGCGCGGACAAAAGCCTGCCAGCCGCGAAACGGGCATTTGCCTACATGCCCTATATGCATAGCGAATCGCGTGTGATTCACGAGCAGGCAATGGCGTTATTTGCGCAACTGCCTAACCTGTCATTCGAAGTGAAGCACAAGGAGATCATTGACCGCTTTGGCCGCTACCCGCACCGCAACGCCGTACTGGGGCGCACCTCAACCGCAGAGGAAATTGCCTGGATGGCCGAAAACAGCGGCTTCTAGCGGGCGCTCATCTCGGTTGTTTGGGAAGGCGGAGGCGCCCCCGGCGCCCCAACCCACTTCGGTCATCTGATCAGGCCGCGCGACGTTCACGCAGCCAATCCTCCAGATCATCCGCACCGCCGATACGCGAGAGTAGGACATTCCGGGGGCCAGCTCGCGCATCGTGGTGCCGTCTCCATTAAG
>CBDUQI010000269.1:0-6681 GCA_965369325.1 uncultured Gammaproteobacteria bacterium | reverse complement strand
GATCATGTTGGGTGTGCTGATCGGGGCGCGCCTGATGCGTCGTCACAGCCGGCCCGCGCAAACACTTGCACGCGCGGCAGCAATGGTGGTGTTGGTTGACCCCTTCGCCCTGTTGAGTGGCGGCTTCTGGCTATCGTTCGGCGCGGTGGCATTGCTGCTGTGGCAGGCGAGCGGCCCGCAAAGGCGGTGCTGGCGCGCTAAATTGATGGTAGCGGTGCGCATGCAATGGGCGCTCTCGGTCGGCATGCTCGCGTTGGTGGTCGGACTGTTTGGTTATGCCTCGGCCATCGCGCCGCTGGCGAACTTTCTGGTGATCCCGGTGTTCGCCTTTGTTGTGGTACCGCTGGTGTTGATTGCTGTGATTCTGGCCTTGCCCGGCGTAGGGTTGAGTGATGGTGCGATGAGCGCGGCGCTGGGTCTTGCTGGCGCGACGCTGGACCTGCTGATGGCGGGGCTGGGGTACCTGGGATCGCTTCCCTGGGCGACGGTGGCGTTGACCCTGCCGGTTCCGGCGCTGGTGCTGGCGCAGATTGGCTGTCTGCTACTGATTACCCGTGTGCCGCCAGCATTATCAGCATTTCAGGGCGACGGTAATCCCATAGTTGCCAAAAAGGAGAGGGTTTCGGCATCGGGCTTTTGCGCCTCGGAGCCGGATCAGGCTACGCGGCGTGGGGTGTCCGCCCAGAGGGCGGCACGTTGGCGGCGGGTGCTGGCCCTGCGTATTGGCGGCGCTGCGGCGTTACTGGCAGCTCTGTACTGGCCTCGCGCAGTGCTGGAGCCTGGCGGGCTGCGGATCACCGTACTGGATGTCGGCCAGGGTCTCGCGGCGGTGGTGCAAACGCGCGGGCATACACTGTTGTTTGATACCGGTCCGCGCCACCGCAGCGGTGCCGACGCGGGACAGTTGGCCGTACTTCCGTACCTGCGCTGGGCGGGCATCGCCACGCTGGACCTCATCATGGTGAGCCACGCGGACATCGATCATCGCGGCGGGCTGGCTTCAGTACGCCAGGCGTTTGCGGGCGCGCCCGTTTACGCGGGCGAGCCGCGGGCGCAGGAGCGTCCCTGTGGGGCCCTGGGCGAATGGGTATGGGACGGCGTGACATTCGCCGTACTGCATCCGCCGCCGGGTTCCGGTTGGCAAGGCAATGATGCCTCCTGCGTGCTTCTAGTGCGCACGGCGCAGACTGCGCTGCTGTTGCCTGGGGATGTTGAGTCGGATGCTGAAGCCGCCGTACTGGCCGCTTACCCGGCTCTGCAGGCCGATATCGTCATTGCCCCTCACCACGGCAGTGCCACGTCCTCAACCAGCCCGTGGGTGGCTGCCCTGCGTGCCCAACACGTGATCTACCCGGCGGCCCGGGACAATCGGTGGGGGTTTCCGCGCGCTGAGGTGGCCCGGCGCTGGGCTGATGCGGGCGCTGATGCGGTGCAAACCGGCCTGGATGGGGCGATTGCCGTGAGGGTCGGCGCTGACGGGGAGATCTCGATCAGGAAATTCCGCGACACGCATCGACACCACTGGCGTGCTATCGCGGAGTGAGAGTTTTGGTCGAAAACGGTTGATTTACTGCTCCGGAGCAGGTGAATGCAGTATTATCGCGACGTCGCAGCCTGGGGATACACAGGACATGTTCGAGATCGTCAAAGCCGGTGGCTGGCTGATGCTGCCACTCGTCATTTGCTCGGTGATTGCCGCCGCGATTACCTTCGAGCGATTGTGGACGTTGCAGCGGCGGCGCGTACTGCCCGAGGATCTGGCCAGCAAAGTCTGGAAGTGGGTGGAAAACCGTACGCTGGACGATCGCCATATCCGCGCGCTGGAGGACAGCTCGCCGCTTGGGCGCATGTTGGCAGCAGGGCTGGCTTATCGGGGCCGCGAGCGCGACCTGATCAAAGAGAGCATCGAGGATACCGGTCGCCACGTGGTGCATGAGTTAGAGCGATTCCTCAATACGCTTGGCACCATTGCAGCGATCACCCCGCTGCTGGGGCTGCTGGGTACCGTCATTGGCATGGTGAAGGTGTTTAGCGCCATCACCATGCACGGCGTTGGTAATCCGGGCGCATTGGCCGGTGGTATTTCCGAAGCACTACTTACTACGGCCGCAGGGCTGTCGATCGCCATTCCTGCTCTTATCGCCTACCGCTACTTGCGCGGGCGCGTGGATTCGCTGGTGGTGGACATGGAGAAGGAGGCGATGCGCTTGGTCGAGGCCCTTTCTGCCGAGCAGGCGAACAGTGGAGCGGCCAGTTGAACTTACGTGCACAAACGCGCGAAGAGCCTGAGGTAAATCTCACCTCACTCATCGACGTGGTGCTGCTACTGTTGATTTTCTTTATGGTGTCGACCAGTTTCGTGCGTGAATCCGAGCTGACGATTGAGCTGCCCGAGGCGAGCGGCGAGCCGTTTGAGGCGGATACCAAGTTGGAAGTAACCATTACTGCTGACGGTAGTTACTTTGTTGATCAGCAGGCGCTGGTGAACAAGCGGCCTGAGACCTTGCGCCGGGCGTTGGAATTGCGTGCAGGCGAGCGGCGCGACGTGCCTGTGACGATACGCGCCGACGGTCGTGCCGAGCACCAGGCGGTGGTCACCGCCATGGACGTGGTCGGGCGATTGGGGTTTGTGCAAATCAATATCGCGACGGTGAACGCTCAGGACGGCAACTGATATGGGCCGTTTTGATGCCCAGATTCAAGACGTGCCCGTGCTGAGCAGCGACGAGGCGGCCAAGCAGGATGCGATGGCTGTGTACAAGCGTCTGTTGCGCTATGCAATGGCGTACTGGAAGTATCTGGGCCTGGCCATGGTCGGTATGGTGATTTACGCCGCGACTGACAGCGGCTTCGCCTTCATGATGAAGCCGCTGCTGGACGGGGCCTTTGTTGAGCGCGACACCGATGCGGTACGTTGGGTACCGTTTTTTATCGTTGGCCTGTTTTTGGTACGCGGTTTCGCCGGTTTCTTATCCGACGTGTACATGAGCCTTGTCTCGCGTCATGTGATCGCCAACCTGCGCCGGGAGACGTTCGCGCAGTTGCTACACCTGCCTAGCGCGTATTACGACCAGAGTTCAGCCGGCATCATGCTGTCCAAACTCACCTACAACATCGAGCAGGTGGCCGATTCCACCACCAAGGCGATGACTGTTTTCGTGCGCGATACCCTGACCATTGTCGGGCTGCTCGGCGTGATGCTCTACTTCAGTGCGCGTCTCACGATCTTTATCTTTGTCACCGCGCCGATTATCTGGTTTTTGATTCGCCGCCTCGGCTCGTTCTTTCGCCGCTACAATACCGGTATCCAGGAGTCGATGGGCGATGTGACCAAGGTGGCCGAACAGGTGCTGTCGGCCCAGCGTGTCATCAAGATTTTCAACGGCCAGGAACATGAGCTGAAAGCGTTCAGCCGGGTGAATGAGGAGAACCGTCGCCTGAACATGAAGTTGGTGTTCGCGCGTGCGGGCGGTGAGCCGCTCATCATGCTGATCGCGGCGCTGGCCGTCGCCGGCATCGTCTACGTGGCCACCATGGACTCCGCCCAGATATCGCCGGGCAGCTTCGTTGCATTCTTTAACGCTGTGCTGCTCATCATGGCGCCGCTCAAGCGACTGACCAACATTAACGCCAGCATCCAGCGCGGTATCGCCGCAGGTACCAGCATTTTTGCCCTGTTGGATGAGGAGATTGAGCCGAAGGGCGGTGACCTGCAGGTGCCGCGCGTGAACGGCGATGTGCAGTTTGATCAGGTGGCTTTTGCCTACTCTCGCAACAAGGGCCAGGTGTTGCGAGGCATCAGCTTAAAGATTCCGGCCGGGCAAACTTGCGCGTTCGTCGGGCGGTCCGGCTCGGGCAAATCTACCCTGGTGAGTTTGTTGCCGCGCTTTTACGAGATCCAAAGCGGCGCCATCCGCGTCGATGGGCACGACATTAAGGATTTCTCGCTCGGCAACCTGCGCGATCAGATCAGTCTGGTGAGCCAGGATGTCACGTTGTTCAACGACAGCATTGCCAACAATATTGCCTATGGCGGATTGGAGGGTACCTCCATCGAGCAGGTGCGCGAGGCCGCAGCGGCGGCTCACGTGCTTGAGTTTACCGACCAGTTGCCCGATGGCTTGGATACCATGGTGGGGGATCGCGGGGTCCTGCTCTCCGGTGGTCAGCGTCAGCGCATTGCCATCGCACGCGCGTTGCTCAAAGACGCGCCCATTCTTATTCTGGATGAGGCGACCTCAGCGCTGGACACCGAAGCCGAGCGACACATCAAGCGTGCGCTGGATCGGCTGATGCGCAATCGCACCACGCTGGTGATCGCGCACCGATTATCGACTGTGGAAAGTGCTGATTGCATCGTGGTGTTGCACCAGGGCCAGGTGGTTGAGAGCGGCACGCATGAGCAGTTGCTCGCCAGCGAGGGCCACTACGCGACCTTGTACCGGATGCAGTTCAGCGAGAATCAGATGTCCGATCCGGACGCGCCGCCGACCAGCGGCAGCGATAACAATCATCATGGCGATGACAGCGACAAGCCGGCTGGCCCGACACAAGATGTGCTTGTGAGTGGCTGACGGGGGCGTGCTGAGGCATGGTGGCCAACAATAATACCCGTCCTTTAGAGCGTTGGCTGCTTGGTCTTTGGTACGAGCGGGGGAATGACTTTGGCTTGTTGAGACCCTTCAGTGGTGTGTTCCGGGTGGTGGCCGCGATACGCCGCGCGGCGTATCGCGCCGGCTGGTTGCGCAGTACCCAGGTGGCAGTACCGGTGGTGGTGGTAGGGAATCTGAGCGTGGGCGGCACCGGCAAAACACCGCTGGTGCTGTACTTGGCACAAGCGCTGCTGGCGCAGGGGCGGGCGCCCGGTATTGTGCTTCGCGGCTATGCCAGCGCGGGCGCTGATGCGGGTCCGCGACGGGTTGATCCGGCCGGTGATACCGCATCCGTTGGCGATGAGGCGATGTTGCTGGCGCAACGCAGTGGCTGTCCGGTGGCCGTGGGCGCTGATCGGGTTGGTGCCTGTGAGAATCTGATCGGGCAAGGCGTGGATGTGATTGTGTGCGATGACGGACTGCAACACTACGCGCTGCGCCGGCAGCTAGAGATTGTCGTACTAGATGGGGCCCGCGGTCTTGGCAATGGTCGCTGCTTACCGGGTGGGCCGCTGCGCGAATCCGCCTCACGTCTACAGCAGGTGGATCTGGTGGTGGTGAATGGTGAGTGGACCGCGCCGGCGCAGGCGCCGGGACGGGCGCTGGCAATGCGCGTTAGCGGTGGGCAGGCGGTGAACCTGCGGACCGGAGAGCAACGTGCACTGTCGAGCTTTTCCAGCACTGGCGTGCATGCGGTGGCGGCCATCGGCAATCCCGCACGGTTTTTCCAGATGCTGCGTAGTGCGGGTCTGGCGCCGATTGAGCACCCGATGGCAGATCACGCGGCGATTCGCCCGGCAGACCTACACTTTGGCGATGACCTTGCAGTGCTGATGACCGAAAAAGATGCGGTAAAATGCCGGGCGCACGCGAGTGCGCAGCACTGGATGGTGCCGGTGAGTGCAACGTTCGATCAACCCCATCAGCAGCGGCTGATGGCGGCGATACAAATGGCGATTAGCCCCGACGGAGCAGGCGATCATGGATAAGCGACTATTTGATATTCTGGCCTGCCCGGTGTGCAAAGGTCCGCTGGAGCATTGGCGCAGCGAGCAACGGCTGGTGTGCCGCTTCGATCGGCTGGGTTTTGCGATCACCGATGGTATTCCGGTGTTGATGGAAGAGCAGGCGCAGCAAATGAGCGCGGATGAAGTGCGCGCGGGCGATTCGCGCTGATGAGTTTTATTGTTGTCATTCCGGCCCGACTTGCGTCCGAGCGACTGCCGCGCAAGCCCCTGCGCGAGCTGGCCGGCGAACCGTTGGTCTGGCATGTGCACCAGCGCGCATTGGAAAGTGACGCGCGTGAAGTATGGATTGTCTCTGAGAGTGATGAGGTGGTATCGGTGGCCACCGGGTTTGGTGCGAACGCTGCGATGACCGAGCCAGCACATACCTCCGGGACCGACCGGATTGCCGAGCTGGTCAAGGCGCGCCAATGGTCGGCGGACACCGTGGTGGTGAACCTGCAGGGTGATGAGCCGCTGATGCCGCCGCAGCTAATTCAGCAGGTGGCGGCGCTCGCCGCGCAGCCTGGCGTGGATGTGGCAACCCTTGCCTGGCCGCTGGAGCACCTGAGCGAACTGCTTGACCCCAACGCCGTCAAAGTGGTGTGTGATGCCAAAGGTGATGCGCTGTATTTCAGCCGCGCGGCCATTCCGTGGGATCGCGACGGTGCGCCTTCGGGCACGGCATCGCAAACCCGTCATACCGCAGCGCTGCGCCACATTGGCATCTATGCTTATCGTGTCAGCGCGTTGCTGGCGCTGACGCAGGCGCCGCCTTGCACGTTGGAGCAGGTGGAGAAGCTGGAGCAGCTGCGAGCCTTGCATCTGGGTTTGACTGTGCGGGTGGGGGAGGCTTGCGCGCTGCCTGGACCAGGAGTGGATACACCAGATGATCTGTTGCTGGCGCAAGCAGCCATATCGGACTCGGCCTCATGAGCGCACTTGGAGTACACGGCACGCCCGCCCATTCGTCTTACGATGTCGTCATTGTAGGCGGTGCTATCTTTGGCGCCTCGGTGGCGTGG
>CBDUQI010000268.1:0-6687 GCA_965369325.1 uncultured Gammaproteobacteria bacterium | reverse complement strand
CGTTTGCCAAACCTGGATCATCCGCCCAGTAGTAATCCGTGCGGGTATCTGCCCGGGCGGCATACTCCCATTCCGATTCCGAAGGCAGCCCGCAGCGCCTGCCAACCCGACCGGATAACCACTGCGCATACTCGCGCGCCTGATACCACGACACATTCACCGGTCGGTCACTGCGCCGCAACGCCTCGTCTTCCAGTCGCTGGCCCCCCGAAGACAATACATACGCATCGTACTGCTCGAAAGTCACCTCATGAATGCTCATGAGAAATGGCAATCCCTGAACACACACCTCGTGGACAGGCCTTTCGTCGCTAAAAGTCGAACTGGCATCGCCCATCTGAAAACAGCGATTCTGGTTAGACACGTCGGGTGGAATTTGCCTCATTGTTGGCAGCGCGATGGTGACGCGCGCGCTGCCCACCAAGATGTCCGCTGCAGCGGCTGTCACAGTCTGGTCCTCCGGCACGCCAAACACTTCGCCCAAACGACGAGTTTCAGACCCAGGAAATTTCAGACGCCCGGCAGCGTCACGCCAGTCGTCAACAACTACCGATGCAATCCAGAACTCAGCCTCGGTCGCGTACACTTGTACGGCACCCATCCCATACTCCGAATCGATGCCCGGAACCCCGCGCTGACGCAACGCTCCGCCCAGCCGGGCCAGACGGTCGGACGTGCCGAATACCAGCACATCTACTCGACGCCACCCCGCGAGATGCGCGTCCAGCGCTGAGGTAGGCCCCGCAAGTTCGATCACCTCGTCCACCGTACCGCCAATCAGTAGTCCATCGGCGAACCGATCGACTGACGCCATCCCCAGTTGTTCGGTGAGCAATACCGCTACCCGGCGGGCAATCCTCGGCAACATGCGTGGCCCGGCTGGCTGTCGGGCGCACAGCCGGCGGCGAGCATCGTGTCCGCCGTCAATGCTGGCCACGCAGTCGACAGGCTCCGGTTCAGCCAACACGGGGTTAACCCGTTGCCCGTGCGCTGCATCCCGCCAGACGACGCCATGTTGATACTGCGCGAATGCCCGCACGTTATCGCCATCCGGCAGTACTCCGACCGTCACATCCGCCGTCGAGAGGGTCTGAACGTCGTTTGTCACCGGTGCAACCCAGCTCAGCATTGCAGCCAACAAAATGCCAAACGCGCATCCGATTAACCCAACGCCCCCGAACACGAAACCCGGCGGACGCGTGACCACAACCTCCGGGCCCGCATTGCCCAGGCCCAACCGATTGAGTAACCGGTACGCCTCAGGTATCTGGGCCGCCCGCCACGGCAAGGCGATGTGCTCCGCCCCCGCGCGGTCGCATGGGGCATATCGGCTTAGCCAGCGCCGGATGCAAGTGTGCAGTACCTTGTCCACCCCACCCTCGGCGTGCCGTTGCGCTAGATCCGCCAGGGTGCGAGCTGCCGCTAGTGGGTCAACCCACAGATCCAGCATTGCCAGGCGCAGGCGAAGATCCAGCGCGTCGATTGAATTGTCTTGGGCGCTAACGGTTTTCAAGCTGTGACGGTATCGCGCTTGCCAGAAGCCGACGGCTTCGGCCAGCGGCGTTTGCGCTTGGGCGACAGTGGGCCGCCCCGCCGCCGCATCGCCCGCGATCTCGGCCGAGATCGAGCGCAGCCATGCCAGCCGGGTGCGCCGATCCTCCTCCGCCCACGCATAGCGCCCTGCGGCGTGTCGCATCGGCCGCACCAGTTGACGCAGTGCCCAACCGGGTACCTCTAGTCGCATCGCACCGGGGATGGCCAGCAATGCGGGCTCACTGCAACCATCCTCCGGCAGCGCGCTGGCCGCGGCCCAGATGCCGGTGTTACCCCAGCCGGCGGCGATAGTGTTTGTGACCGGTGCTCGCTGGGATTCAAGCTGGCCCAGCCAGTGGCTGAGCGATTCAGGTTTAAGACAACTGAGCCGATAGCGTTGGGCCAGCGCTTGTAGATCGCCGGTGCTGGAGAAATCGACCAGGGTGAGCCGTGGCCAGTGCTGCAGCGCGCGCAGGGTGCGTCGTACCCGGCCGGTGTCCGGCGTATCCAGCAAGCGCCTCAGCTGCACACCGTCCGTCAGGATCACCACCAGTAATTGCGTGCGCGTCGCCTCCAAGTCTCGCGGACGTATCGGCTGCGGTGGCTCGCCGTAGCTCAACTCGTCCATCCCGGCGTAGAAGCGAGCCGTTTCCACTGCGATACCCGCGCTCTTCAAATGCGTGTGCAGCTCGTGAAACAAGCGCGGTGCAGCGGGGTCGGCACAGGCATCGTCTAACCATAGCCACACGGTGCGCTCGGCCTTGGCCCCTTCAAACACCGGCGTGAGGATACCGGCGTTGTCGGCGGTTGCCCGCACGGTTGCCTGCGTGTCAATCCGGGTCGTTGCTATCTCTGTTTGGAATTTTCCGACTCCCCAGATCATCGTTTGGCGCTCGCTGGCGCTCAATAGATGAAACCCGGCGGCGGATGGCTCTCCCACCCGCACTCGCTCTGAGGAAATCGGTTTGGGTTGCCCCGCAAATGTTTGGCTGCGGCGCCGGAAGCGCTCGTACACTAACGTTGCGAGCGACGTGGCTAGAATGAACAAACCTAACCACGGCAGTATCGGGTGACGAAGTGGACTGTAGACCAACTCGGGGATACGGACCAAAATAGACCGTGCTTCCATTGGTACGGCGAATGGGTCCGGCGCGATTCGGGGGAGTTCTGCCGGCGCGTCTTCGGCTGACGATGGAAGCGGCGGCAGAGGCGTTTGTATCGCAGGTTGCATCAGGAGCAGCCAACCGAACAACACCAACCCCAGCAACGTTGTGAGCGCGCCATAAAGGTAGAACTGGTTTTTGGGCCGTCGTGCTGCGGCGGCTATTTCTTTCTTCTTGGTTGGCGTTGGTGGGGCGTCCCGTATGCCAGCCTCGCCTTCGTTTTCGGGCGGACGAATTGACGTCGCCTGGGCGGTTGGCAGCATCGTCCACGGGTCGCCGGCATCATCGCGCCAACGCCAGAATACTTCATCGAAACGGATGCACTCCTGGGGCGACTTGGCGATCAGGGCGCGAAGAATACGTCGAGCTCGGGATGGCTGCAGCACGGCGGTTGGATCTTGCGCCAGAATGCCGGCGAACAACGTAAAGTGGCGCGGCGTTATTTGAAAGTCTGCAGCGTAAAGATCAGAAAACAGCCGCGTTAGCGGCAAGCGTGCCAGTAGCTGCTCAAAAGAAGGTGATGTAGGTGCGGGCTCGGCCATCGCTAGCCCAGTGAGTTCAGGTCGTCCTGATCTTTAACAAGTACGTTGAGCGCAGGAAGCATGTGGATCGGACATTCACTGAGGTAGGCCGCGTCGTCGTACTTTTTGGCCGCCAGCACAACCAGCCACAGAATTAGCTCGCCGAGAGAGGGGGGTTTGTTCAGGTTGCGTTGGCGAAGATCATTGAATCGCCCCTTCGCGGCCTCTACGACTTGCGATGAAAGATGAGGGAAGTCCTCATGCGCGATATGCGCGCCAACGGCCTTGCCGATGAGTTCGTCGGTCAGTGCGATGTCGTGGTAGATGCAACGGCGCAAAAAAGCATCGGGCAGACGTCGCTCATTGTTGCTGGTCACCAAAACAAACGGCGGCGCGACACTGGATTCCCGTGCGACAATTCCACCTTGCTCGGGCACCTCAAAACTGTGCTCGTCAAGCACACGCAGCAAATCGTTGGGGAAATCGCGTGGGGCTTTATCTATCTCATCAATGAGCACAATGGCCGGGCCCTTCGCTTTGAATGCATGCCACATCACGCCACGCTCAATAAAGGCATCCTCACCTTTGCTGACGATCCTCGATTTGTTTTTCGGATCGTTCGCCGCGTGCAGGTAGGCGACGGCATCGAACCGATAGGTTAGCGCGTCATGTGTGGTTGTGCTCTTTACGTCAAGGCGAAAAAAATTCTGTTTCAGGTCCAGGCGGAAGTATCGGGCGAGAAAATAGGCGAGCTGAGTTTTTCCGGTGCCAGGCTCACCCGTCACCAGCAGCGGCTGACCGGTAGCCAACGCAACATTCACCGCTTCTATCAGATCATCATCCGGCCGGTAGCGATCGGCAGTATCGGCAAGCGACCCGCTGATGGCCGGCACCACACGTTGATCCAGCGTGAAATTCTCCGGCAATGCGCTGCGCGTTGTTCCGGGCTCGACTAGCTGAAACGGTACTGCAGGGTTATCGGTCATGCGCTCAGCCTAAACCAAATCGTGGCGGTCTGTCGATGTCGGGCGTTTCCCTCTCAGCTCACGAAGCAAACTTTCCCAGCCGATTTCATATCCCCTCTCAAGCAGTCGAACGGAATCGGAAAAACGCCCCTCGCCGATACGAACCACCGCGTCGACCACGTCTTTCATCAGCTGCTCGCCGCCGGTGAACAGTGCAGGATATCGGACAAACAACTTATAAATATGGCCTTCGTCGATTTTCTCCAACCGCATTGGATCCATGAGAAGAAAGTTGGGATTGTTAAGCCCGGGCTGACGGTGAATATCACGCAACACCGATTCAAGTTTTTCCCAGTTCTGCGTTTGCTGCGATAGCGTGCAGATAACAAGCGCATCGCTGGGGCAATGGTTTACTAGATGCCCGTTGCAGTACTCGAGCCACTCCCTCAGCTCCTCGTACTCCAGTTCTCGGAACTGCCCGTTCTCAGGGCCGAACGCTCCCCAGTTCAGCCAGATGATGGGTTTGCGTCGCGCCTTTATCGCAGCCTGCCAGGCGGCGGGTTCAATGGTGCGCCGCAGGTGTTCTTTTAGGGGTTCGCGGCCATCGTATCCGTCCAATGCGATGGCGAAGTGTTGCCCGATTCGTTTGTAAAAATGTTCGCCTGGTTCAGGTAAGCCGATCTCGCGAAGCTTCGATATAGGCACCTGAGGATGCTTGTCGCGTACGTTGTAGTGCAGAATTTGATCAAAATCACTCACGTGATCCGATGCTGTGCCAAACGGCATCACCACTAGCACCCGTGTGGACGCGCCGATGCGGGTCAACTCCAAAAGCTCAGCGTTCAACAGGCCTTTCAACGTATACCGATCAAATATGTTAGCCAAGTGCGTCTCGATGGCCGAGTGAGCTACGCTGAACCGATTCCACTGCCGTACGTTCGCATGCAACCTGACCCGAGCCAGGGCCTCTCCGCTACCAGCGGAGCTCCATAAAATTCGGTTCCAGGCGTCAATTGGATCGGTGTCCCTGGTAAGAAAATGGTGAGCCCAATTCGCGTGCTGGCACGGGGCCGGGCCCAGATGCTCGATACTGACGAACTCACCCGCGTTGCGCAGTGATTCGGGGATCTGCGAAATGGGGTGATCGGTGATTACCCCGAGCATCGCAAAGCGATGCTGTACGCTCGCGGCGGCATCTACCAACTCCATCGTGATGCGGTGGTCTGAGGACGTATCGTGCACGATGATCATAGTGTTCTCACGATCGAGAACACACCGGCGCCAGTCGTCGTCGCTCATGCTGACGGTCTGAACGCGGCGGTCCTCCTCCGTCGGGGCGATGCCAAGAGCGGCTCTCAGAGTATCCGGTAGTGCGGTAAGTGCGGTGTTGTGTTGCCAACTCGCACGGTCCTGGCTGAGCAACACCGTCTGAAAGGGTGTCGTCAGGCTCGCCGGTATCCGTTCCTCATCACCTGTAGTCACAAAAGACCAGCCGTTGCCCTGGCGGCGAAGTTGTCCGCGCCAGTCGGTCGCTGCCCAAGGCAGCGATCGCAATAGTGCATCGTTGCAGCGAATGCCTGTGCGGTAAGCCTGGAACGCGGGCGTGCGACGTTCACGCTCCCCCTGATTCAGTTGACCAAACGTGTTGCCGACTTCGTCGCCCTCGCCGAACAGTATGCTGAACAGGTGTGTCTCCGGCACTTTTTCAGGCGAGGTAACGCGCTCGGTGGCACACAGCTCGATGACTCGCGCCCAGTCGGTCTGAGGGCCCGAGATTGTTTGCTTGTGCGCGTGATAGGTGCGCGAGAGTATGCCGTCCTTGTGCGTTAGCTCAATGGTGAGTTCCGGCAGTGTGACGACGCTGGGGGTAAACATGGTCCGTGCCTGCGTACGGTCAGGTTTTCTGGACACCTCGCCGGCCATCTTAGTGAGGTGCTGGCCCAGTTTGTACCATTCATCATGCTGCTCAGCGTCAGTCAACGAGTTCATCGGCTTGTTCGGCGCAGCGATACCCTGCAGTAAGGTTAGTGCCAGCATGGATCGGTTGCCGTGACGATCGCGGTAAGGATACGGCGCTGTGTCCAGGTTGGTCTTTTCGCAGAAAATTGGGATTAAGCGCTTTTTGTCTTTCAGACGCGCCAGTAGCGCCGGTACTTCCTGCTTGCGGATGAAGTCCGAGGCGGCGAAATGGCGGGTAATCACCAGGATCGCCGCATCGGCGTCACGCAGTGCCGTCTGGATCTTCTCCTCCCACTCTGCGCCCGGCTCAAGCTGTTCAGCTTCCACCCACGCCGTGATCTGACCGGCTGCCTGCAGTTGATTGAGCGTCGTACAGAGCTCTTGCTTCCACTGCGGGCTTCTTCGTGCGTAACTGACAAATACCTTCATTGCAGGACAACCGTGGTTTTTTGATGCTCTAGTATAGGTGCCAAAAGATGCTTGAATATCGCATGCAAATCTGTCACCACCAAGCATCTCGACGTTGCTGACGGCAAGAAGCTGCGA
>CBDUQI010000267.1:0-6706 GCA_965369325.1 uncultured Gammaproteobacteria bacterium | reverse complement strand
TCGCTGAAACCGAGATCCACCATTCGCCGCACAGCCACCGGCAGCGTCAGCGTCGCCGCCGAGGAAACCAACAGCGCGGCCGCTACGTAGGCCAGCATGTGCAGGTAAGGCCGCATAAAGGGCAGCACCAGCCGTAACGGTCTAACCCCATCGGTGGAGGGGGCTTCGCTCGGCGAGTCTGATGCGGGCAGGGTGTTGCCAGTGCTGGCGCTGTCGGAGGTATCGCTCATCCGGGGTCCATCGGCTGGGTCGCGCGTTCGAAGTACGCGTGAAACGGGGCGGGCAAGGCGCGGTAGTCCAGCCCATCGGTGTTCAGTGGCCGCGAGTTGTAGGTGTTCCAGAACAGTGCGGGCGCCGAGCGCAGGTCGGGATCGCTCAGGTCCGCCAGCATCGCGGCCATGGCTTTGCCGGTGTAGGTCCCGTCCAGCTGCACGCCGTCGGCATCCTGGAGTCGGCGCATCGCGGCCAGCCCCTGTGGCGTGTAGCGGGCGTAGCCCGGGCCGTAAAAATCGCCGCGAATGGTTACTTGTGGCTCGCCTTGTAGGGCAAAGCTCGGATCGTGCTGGTGCAATAGGCGGTTGCATTCACGGTACAGGTTGTTCATGCGCGCAGCGGTGCCGATTGAGGGGTGGACGACGCGCACTGCGATGACCTCGCTGCGCAGACCCGCCGCGGCGAGCCCCAGGGCCAGACCTGCGGTGGTGCCGGTGGTCCCCAGCGGCAGGTAAATACGCGCCGGTTCTGGCAACTCGCCCGCGTCAATCTGGGCCTTCAGCTCGAAGGCTGCGTTGACAAACCCCACGCTGCCAAGCGGTGAGGATCCGCCGCCACGAATGACCACCGGTTCAACCCCGTCAACAGCCAGATGGCGTGCTAGCTGATAGCGCACCGCGTTGGCCATGCCCCGCTCATCCGGATAGTGGTGCAACTCGGCCCCGGCCCGAAAGCTGGCCAGCAGGTTGCGCCCGACCGAGGCGGCATTCACCTGGCGGGTGAGCATCGAGATGCTGCGCAGGCCTGCGACTTTGGCGTAGATGGCGGTCGCCGTCGCGTGGTTGGAGCCAGCAGCGCCGAAGGTGAGCACACGACGGGCACCCTGGCGGTGCGCGTCGGCCAGCAGAAACTCCAGTTTGCGTAGCTTGTTGCCGCCGTAGTGAGGGCCGCTGATGTCATCGCGCTTTAGGTACAGCGCGCTGGCCCCCGTCTCCCGCTGCAGTCCCTGCAGGCGTTGCACGGGTGTGGGGCAGTCGGACAGGCCCTGCCAGGGCAAGTGAGCGGACAGCGTCGGGTGTGTGTCGTACAGGGGAATCAAGTACAGTCTCCGCAGTTGGTGTTCCGCATCCCTTTACGGTGGGGATCCTGCCGACATCTTACAAGCTGATACGGCAAAATAGCCGGTAACGTTGGGT
Source organism: uncultured Gammaproteobacteria bacterium (assembly GCA_965369325.1). Classification (GTDB taxonomy): domain Bacteria; phylum Pseudomonadota; class Gammaproteobacteria; order Steroidobacterales; family JBCBZW01; genus CBDUQI01. The sequence continues at coordinate 5,297 of CBDUQI010000267.1, read as the reverse complement.
GCAGAGTGAATGAGGGCAGGTGTTTGAGCGGCAACACCCTACGCATCGTGGTGGTCGGCGGCGGATATGCCGGATTGGCATGTGCGCTAGCGTTGGTGAAGGACCTTCCCTCCGCCCGCATTACCCTGATCGACCAGGGTGAGCGCCATATTAAGGCAACGCTGCTGCACCAGACCCTGCGCCGTTCGCTGTTGCACATCAGTGAGCCGTTTTCCGAGTTGGCTCAACGTTTTGGCTTTGTTTTCAACCAGGCCGCAGTGGGCGCGGACGAAGGCTTCTCGCTGGATGATGTGCGGGCCTGGGAGGCTGACTCCGCAGTGCCCTTGGCGGACGGTGAGAGCGTGCCCTTCGACCGGCTAGTGATTGCGACCGGCGCCCGCTCGGCCCTTCAGGCGGCACAGTACGGCGCCGGCTGCGTGGATAAGCAGACGCTTATCGAGCAACCCGGCGAGGAGCTCGTGCAGGCGTATTTGTGGGAGCTGCCCAGGGCGCAGCGGACAGCCACCGTGGTCGGGGGCGGGGCGAGTGGGGTGCAAGTGGCGTTCGAGCTGGCTGAGCTCATGCGCCGCAGCCAGCGACCCGGCACCGTGCGATTGGTGGACCAGGCGGCGACCCTGTTCGCGCATATGCCGGACAAGGTGCACCGATACGTCGTGCGACGGATGCGAGACGCACATATTGAGTACCTGCCGGAGACCGATTTCGTGAGCCAGTCGGGTGGCACGGTGCAGCTGAGCAACCGCGCCGATGGTTCGCAAGTGGAGCGGCCCAGCGCCATGACCGCGCTGTTTGCAGGGATAAAGCCTTATCCTCAGCTGTTTGAAGCCAACCGGTTTGGTCAGCTGGAGACTGAGGAAGGCCCGCTGGAGCGGGTGTTTGTGGCCGGTGACTGCTCGGCCTATGCAGGGCGCGGCCTGAACGCTGCCACGGCGCAGGCGGCGGTGCGCAAGGGTAAGCAGGTGGCGGTGAACATCACGCGCCAAGTGCGCCGGCGGGCATTGCGCAGCTACGACTTTCGCGAGCTGGGGTATGTGGTGAACCTGGGCGCGCTGGATGCGGTGGGGTGGGCGCTGAGCCCACACAATGTGCTGACCGGCCTCGCAGCCTTTGGGGCAAAAGAGTTGGTCGATGCGCAGTATGATCTGTTTGTTCACGGCGTTGATACGTATGTGGTCTGACAGGCGAGGGTCGCTGGCGCAGGCAGGCGTCCAATTGAATTTCGCCGTTGGGGCGGTGTACAGTTCCAGCGCCAGCCGAACGCGGCCTTTGCCAATAAAGATGCCTTATCTATGAGCGTTGAGCTTGTTTACCGCCTGGTGCAGATTGTGGGGACCCTTGGCGCTTTTGCGCTGGCGTTCCTGTCATTCCAGCGTCGCTCCATTCAGTTGGGCGAAGAGCCTACGCTACCGCGCTATTTCGCCCCCTCCACCCTGTACAAGCTCGGCATGGTGTCCTATTCACTGCTGATCGCTTTTTTGTTTCTGGCGCTTATTTCTGTCTGGATGCCGATCAAGCCATTGCTGAGCGCACTGCTTCAGCCGGTGAGTGCCGGCGCAGAGCCGTTCGCCGCGCTCCGCGCCAGCCTGCTGCTGCCGGCCATGCTGGCGGCGGTGTTTTTGTTTCTCGTCGGCTGGGAGAATCGGCTTAACCCTATCCTGATTCTGCGCGATGCGGTGTACGACACCTTCGCGACCCCGCGTAAGGCGCTGGACGTGTACAACGCACTGCGCGGCAGTACCCTCGAAGGGGTGGACGAAAAGCTGCGTGAACAAAGCATCGCACGCCTGCTAACGCCCAGCCTGGAGCTGGGGGATTTTGACAAAGCCAACGACACGGTGGAGTACAAATGGGCGCGCGGCTGCGTGTTGTTTGATCAGATCAGCTCCTACGCCAATCAGGATTCGTATCGGCGGTTTTTCAAAGAGCCCTCGCTCAAGTGGGGGTAGATCTGCATTTTATTTAACGAAACCTCCGAGAAGGTGGCCAACTGGAAAGCCGCCGAGCCGCACTACACCAAGACGCTGGATCTGATCAGTAAGCTGGATTATCTGGGGCGGCTGCTGTGTCGCTTGCTGGCGTGTCTGGTGGTGTACGGCAGTGGCAACGATGAGGAGATGTGGTCCAGCGTCGCACGCCTGGGCGGTGACCCCAATCAGGCACGCCTGAAGCACACCTATAAATACCTGCTCATCTTTACTGCGGCGATTGCGCTCGCGGTGGTGCTAGGGCGTGAGTTCTCGATCTTGCTGAACAATCAGTTTGTCGATTCAACCCCGCGGCTGGAGTACTTCGAGTTCGCCACCTTCCGCTGGATGCTCTATGCGATCTCGATGTATATCCTGCCCATCGTGCTGGTGTTTGTGGCGCGCGTAGAGGCCTATCGCTCCGGCGTGCATGACGACACCCGCTACTGGGGCTTTTATACCGTGATGACGGTGCTGTGCTTTGTATTGAGCACCGCAATGTCGGCCCTGGTATTTGGTCTGGCCGCTGCGGAAGGCAACGAGTTCAGCTTCGCCGGCAGCTTTTTGGGCTCCATGCGCTTTGGCATTCTGCCGGCACTGATGAGCGGATTTGTGGCGTACCAGATGGACAACCCTGCCGCCGAGGACGAGCCGAAAAGCCGCATGTATGCGATGGCGCTGCTACGGCTGGTGATCTGGGCGTTTGTCGGATTGGTTGTCATCCTCTACGCGACGGACGACCTGCCTCTGCAGCAGCCGGGGCTGCGTTTTACCATGGTGATCACCACCGTATTTGTGACCGCGCTGCTTGGTGCGGTGGCCCGCTTCAAGCTGGTGAAAACAGAGTTCACGCCGCCACCACAGGCCTAATCATCCGCCGGTAGTTTGGCGCCCAAAAAAAACGCCCGCGCGAGGCGGGCGTCTTTCCAGGGGGGCGCGTATTAACGCTGGCGCAATGCTTCGATGCGCTCTTCAAGCGGGGGGTGGGTCATAAAAAGTCGTTTCATGCCCTGGCCGATATTGCCGGAGATGCCCATCGCGGCCATCTCCTTGGGCATTACCTGGTGCTGATGGCCGGCATTGGCACCGCCGCGCAGGCGCTGCAGGGCGGCGATCATATTCTCGCGACCGGCAAGCTTCGCACCACCTTCATCAGCGCGGAACTCCCGATAGCGCGAGAACCACATGACAATGACGCTTGCAAGCATGCCGAACAGCACCTGGAACACCATGCTGGATAAGAAGTAGCCGATGCCGCGGCCGCTATCGTTGCGGAACACAACCCGATCAACCCAGTAACCGGCCAGGCGTGAGAGGAACACGACAAAGGTATTCACCACGCCCTGAATCAGGGTTAGCGTTACCATGTCGCCATTGGCGACGTGCGACACTTCATGCGCGAGTACTGCTTCGACTTCCTGTCGACTCATGCCGTCGAGCAGTCCGCGGCTGACGGCCACCAGTGCGCTGTTTTTGTTCCAGCCGGTGGCAAAGGCGTTCAGTTCCGGCCCCTCGTAGATGCCGACTTCCGGCATGCCGATGTCGGCGGCCTTGGCCTGCTGCTGCACCGTGTTGACCAGCCAGGCCTCGGTGGCGTCGGTAGGCGATTCAAGTACCCGCACGCCCATGGAACGTTTGGCCATGGTTTTGGACAAAAACAGGGAGATTATCGAGCCGGAAAAGCCGATAACTGCCGAGAATATCAACAGCGACTGCATATTGGGCCCGTTGGGGCCCATGGTGGCTTCCAGCCCGAACACGCGGAAAACCACGCTGATGACCACCATAATCGCAATATTTGTGGCGAAAAAAAGTAGGAACCGCGTCATGTTCTGATACTCCAACCCTGTTACGGAATTACTGCAGACCTGTGCAAATATGGTGTCTGGGACGACATATTTCAATGCACACAGACATAACCTCAGGATATTCCACAAACTTTCCTATGTGGATGCACTATGCCACGTATTTTCGCACGCGGTGGTGCTAAACTTTCGCGCTTTGTCACAATCCCCCACCCAACCCCAACGGAACCAAAATGAACTCGCGGATTTCAATTGCGGCGGCTCTGGCCGGAAGCGTTACGCTGAATGCGGTGCCCGTCAGTGCCAGCGAGATACTGGAAGAAATTCAGGTGACGGCGCGCCGCCAGGCCTCCTCCACCTATGACGTTAGCACCGCGGTGACGGTGGTGCAGAACGATCAGTCCAGCGCGCCGCGGGTGCTGCCGGACCTGCTGCGTGGCCAGCCTGGCGTGTTTGTACAGCAGACCACCGCCGGGCAGGGCGCGGTGATTGTGCGCGGCTTGAAAGGCTCGGAGATATTGCATCTGGTGGACGGCATGCGCCTCAACACGGCGTTCTTCCGTAACGCACCCACCCAGTATCTGGCCCTAGTGGATGCTTACAACACGCGACAGCTTGAAGTGGTGCGCGGACCACTGCCGGCCCTGTACGGCAGTGATGCGATGGGCGGCGTGGTGCAGGTCGTCACCAGCGTTCCGCAATTCGATTCCAGCGAAATGGACTGGCGTGGACGTGCCAACATCGACTACTCCAGCGCGGAGAGCGTACGTGGCGCGCACGTCACCGTGGAAGGCGGCACTGATCAGGTGGCCGGTTCGCTGGGCCTCACTTACACCGATATAGGTGATCGGCGCACACCGCGCGGCACGCTCACCCCCACCGGTTACGTGCAGCGGGGTGCGAACGCCAAACTGGTGCTTACGCCGGACGACACCCACGAGTGGCTGTTCAGCCTGCAGTACATGGAGCAGCCCTCTACCCCTAGGTACGACGAACTGGTCGCCGGTTTTGATCAGACCGAGCCGGATAGCGATGTGTTTAACTTCGAACCGAACGATCGCCTGTTCGCGCACGTGCGCTACCGCCATGACGCACCGATAGGGTTTATCCAGAGTTGGCAGGCGAACGTCGCGTATCAGCAAATTAACGACGACCGGCGCACGCGTAATTTTGGCGCCAGCTCCGAGCGGCGCGAGCGCAACGCCAGCGATCTGTTTGGTTTGACGCTGCAGGCGAGCAGTGAGGCGGGCGAGGACCATCAGCTGACCTGGGGCATGGAGTTTTACGCTGACGAGACCTCCCGCTCGCGGTTGAATACGGACTTGGTTACCGGTGAGGTCACCGCCAGTACGCCGCGCTTTCCCGACCGCTCCACTATGGACAGCCTGGCGTTGTCCATCTGCGCTTGCTGCGCCGTGCGCGATCGGCTGACGCTGTACTACGGCGGTCGCTACAGTCGTTTTGGTATTGGTCCGCCGCCGCCGCCTGGCGGCACCGGGCTGGAGCGGGACGATTTTACCGGCTATAC
>CBDUQI010000266.1:0-6738 GCA_965369325.1 uncultured Gammaproteobacteria bacterium | reverse complement strand
GCCACTTTATCATGAGGCGGACGAGCACTATATAACAATAATCGGCAGGGTCAACTGCGGCTTTCCGTGGGAATGGAAATCGTTATCCACTGTTGATTCGTGAACGACAGGTTTAGACATATCAGCCACCAGCGATTGTCTCCGCGTCGAGCACTCCTGATTCATGGATGTGATTTATATCAGCGTTGTTTTTATCTCAGCGTGAATCCGTTCACACAACCACTAACGTGCAGCTGTAATAGGTATAATCCGACTGAAAATCAAACGCTTGTCATAACGGAACAAAGTATGTGGGCACGGGTCACACTTTGTTTGCAGTTGGGCACTATGCGTGGCATTAAGCATATGCCCATACTATACACCTCAACTCTTGATTGGATTATGTAATTACAGCTATGAGACGGGTCTCTGAGTTATTGCTGCTGGCGTTTTCGATGGCCTTTTGCGCAGGAGCGTTCGGTTTGCTGATGGCTTCCGCCGCATACGTCTATGTGGCCGATTCGCTGCCGGATGTCGCTACCCTGAAAACCATCCAGCTTGAAGCGCCCATGCGAGTGTACTCGCGCGACGGCCGTCTGATGGCTGAGTTCGGCGAGAAACGCCGTATCCCGGTGGTATACGGGCAAATACCGGAGCAGGTGGTGCAGGCGTTTGTGGCGGCCGAGGACGACCGTTACTTTCAGCATATCGGGGTGGATTACCAAGGCCTCCTGCGCGCCGCGTTCAAGGTGGCGATGACCGGCGAGAAAACCCAGGGCGGTAGTACAATAACCATGCAGGTGGCTCGTAACTACCTGTTAACAAGAGAAAAAACTTATATCCGGAAAATCCGGGAGATATTTATCGCGCTCAACATGGAGCGCGTGCTCAGTAAAGCTGAGATTCTTGAGCTGTACTTGAACAAGATATTTCTGGGGCATCGCGCTTACGGCGTTGCCTCAGCCGCAGAGGTGTACTACGGGCGCACGCTGGCGCAGTTGAGCCTGGATCAGGCCGCGACGCTGGCGGGTCTGCCCAAAGCACCGTCCAGTGATAATCCTGTCACCAGCCCGTCGCGCGCGAAGAGCCGCCGCGACTATGTGCTGCGGCGCATGGCTGAGCTGGGTTTCATCAATGAGCAGGACTACATCAGCGCACGTGAAGTCCCGGTGCTGGCGAGCCTGCACGGGCCGACGGTCGCGCAGCCTGCCCCCTACCTGGCCGAGATGGTGCGCGCAGAAATGCTCGATCGATTCGGGACCGCGGCCTACGACGCTGGGTACAAAGTGACCACCACGGCCGATAGCCGGTTGCAGGGGCTGGCGGTAAACGCGGTCCGCAACGCAGTACTGGCGTACGACCGACGCCATGGTTTTCGCGGCGTGCTGGACCACCGCTGTGAATGGCAGCGTGAGGCCGCGCCGGACGCTGAGATTGCGGCCACGCTTAATCAATACCCGCGGGTGGCGCGGATGGAGCTGGCGCTGGTGCGCGAGGTCAACGAGGACAGCGCCCAGCTTGAAGTGAGGGCACTCGGGCCGGTGGAGCTCACCCTGGAGGGGGTGAAGTGGGGCAAACCCTACATCGACGAAGCGCGCGTTGGGGATGAGCCCACTGCAGTCAGCGATGTGGTGAGTGTGTGCGATGTGCTCTACGTAGCACGCACCGCTGAGGGCACGTGGGAACTGGCGCAGCCACCGGTGGCGCAGTCTGCGCTGGTGGCGATGGACCCTGACGACGGCGCCGTGGTCGCGCTGGTCGGTGGCTACGACTTCAACAACAACAAATTTAACCGCGCCGTACAGGCGCGCCGCCAGCCGGGCTCGTCATTCAAGCCGTTTGTGTACTCGGCCGCGCTGGATAACGGGTTTACGGCGGCCACCCTGGTGCCGGATTCTCCGGTCGTCTTTGATGATCCGTTGCTTGAGGATACGTGGCGGCCGGAAAACTATAGCGGCCGCTTTGCCGGGCCCATGCGCTTGCGCGAGGCCTTGGTGAAGTCGCGCAACCTCGTATCGATCCGGGTGCTGCGCGAAATGGGCCTGAATAGCGCCCTACGCCATTTTGAGCACTTCGGCTTCGATACCACCCGCCTACCGCGTGACCTGTCGTTGGCACTCGGTAGCGCGGCTATGGCTCCGATGGAGATGGCGGCGGCCTACTCGGTACTAGCAAGTGGTGGTTTCCGCACCGAACCTTATTTTATTCAGCGGGTTGAGACAGCCGACGGCGAGTTGCTCTTTGAGGCCGATCCGCTGGTTGTGTGCGCTGAGTGCACCGTTATACATGAGCGGGCGGCCGATGCGCCGCAGGCGAGCATCGTTCAAGCCAGTGCGAGGATGGCACCCGAGATGCCCGTCAGTGATGAATTCGCCTGCTATGGTGAGCCGCAGTACATGTACAAGTACTCGCAGGATCACCTGGCCTCACGCACGGTAAGCCCTCAGAATATCTATCTAATTTCGGACATGATGCGAGATGTGATCCGTCGCGGTACTGGCGTGCGGGCCAATGAGCTCGGCCGCACCGATCTGTCGGGCAAGACCGGCACCACCAACGACCAGCGCGATGCCTGGTTCAGCGGCTTTAATGCTGATCTGGTGGCGACTGTGTGGGTTGGGTTTGATGATTTGAGCGAGCTGGGGCCGGCCGAAGTCGGTGGCGTGGCCGCGCTGCCTGCATGGAAGGAGTTCATGGGCACGGCACTTGAGGGTGTGCCGAATCATATCGTGCCCCAGCCCTACGACCTGGTGCGCGTTAAGATATCCAGTGAGTCGGGCCTGCTGGCCAGCCGGCATACGCCGCAATGGATGTATGAGGTGTTTCGCACGCGCAACGTGCCCGACATCGAGCCTGTGGAGCAAAGCCTGATTCCGTATGAGGATTTTGAAGGTGAGCAACAGCCGGTCGAAGCCGAGGATGAAGAGGAAGAAGAGCCGCTGTTCTGATGCTGGCCCCGGAGTTCGCACCTGGGCTCGCGCTGGCGGCCGCAGCACGGGCTCTCGCGCTGACGATCAGACCCGGATCATGGTGGCGCAGGCCGCCGCCCGATTCATGTATGAGCAAGGTATCCGTGAGTATGATCAGGCACGGCACAAGGCGGCGCAGGCGCTCGGGGTAGCCGGGCGTTCATTGCTGCCCACGCACGGGCAAATTCAGGACGCACTGGCGGCGCATCAGCGTTTGTTCGATGCTGGGGCGAGTGGCCCACGTTATGCGCAGATGCTCGCCGTTGCGATCGAGGCGATGGAGTTTTTTATCACTTTCGAGCCGCGCCTGGTGGGTGAGGTGCTGCAGGGCATCGTGTCCCCTCACTCGCAGCTTGAGCTGCACTTGTTTTGCGATGTGCCCGAGCGTGTCGCCACCCGCTTGCTGGACCATGACATCCCCTTTGATGACGGCCAGCGTCGGGTGCTGTTGGATCAGACACGCGCAATCCACGTACCTAGCTTCGGTTTTTCAGTCGGCGGTGTGGTGTTGGAGGTGCTGGTATTTTCTTACGACGGGCTGCGCGCTGCACCTCGGTGCCCGGTACATGGCCGCGCGCTTGTGCGGGCCAGCCTGAGTAAGGTGCAGGAGCTGGCCTTGGGACAAGGGGGTGCGCGGGCCCAAATGGCCCGCAACAGCAGGACTTAACTCAGGCCGTACTTGCGGCGGAACTTGTCTACCCGGCCGCCCGTATCAAGGATCTTCTGCTTGCCCGTGTAAAAAGGATGGCAAGAGGAGCAGACCTCAATATGCAGCTCATCGTTCAGGGTTGAACGGGTCTCGAATTCGTTACCGCAGCTACAGACAACTTTGATGTCCTGATAGTTGGGATGGGTTTCGGCTTTCATGGCTCTCTCAATGTCAGTTCAGGGCTAAAGCGCCGCTACGCGTAGCCGAGCAGTATAGCATGCAACAAGGCCTGCGCAAGCGCCGGAGGGGGCGGTGCGAGGGGGCAAAAGATGGGGGTGCCTGCTGCCATTTCAAGTCTCAGGATCGTGTCAGCATGGCCCAAATGGATGTCGCGTGTTGGTTTAACTTTGTGACGCTCCGCACAGAAATATGTTTCATGGTGTGCTGGTCAGTCACTTGCATTGTTTCAGTAATGTGACGCTGAAGTTATGTGTACTAAGTGAACGGATTTTCGCAGGTTTTTGAATCATCAGCTTGTGGATAACTGTGTGGATGAACTGTCGAGGAGCGTGGAACATTCGGATGGGGTTATTTTTGGTTGACCCCGATGTGAAAATGCGCTATCAGACTTAAGCCCTTTAAAATCAGTCGGTTAGTTTTTTTTGCTTCGCTACCGGCTAAAACTCACTCTCAGCCCGCTGATGCAGGCGCCAAAATTCCGCCGCTGTGCATAACAATCGCTGCCCCCTATTGACAGCCATGTGATTGCGTGGTTCTAAGCGGGCGTTTCCGGCAGGAAGCGGCCCTGCAAGTCGTTGAGAAAGCGCCATCCCAGGGTGCTTGGGCGCCAACCATCGGCGCCCACCCGTTCAATCAGCCCATCATCCTGCGCCGTGCGCACCATTTTGGCGCAATGGCCGAAATCCAGCCCGGTGCGGGTTTCGAATAAGGCTTCGGTAAAGCCCTCACGCAGCCGCAGCGCATTGAGCATGAACTCAAACACCCGTTCGCCCGCATCGCAGGCGCGCTGCCCAGCTAGCCGGTCCGGCCCCTGCAGATACCCTCGCGGGCTGCGTCGCTTCCAGCGCCGCCAGATCTGCCCGGCTCCGCTCACTTTGCCGTGGGCACCCGCGCCGATGCCGATGTAGTCTCCAAACTGCCAGTAATTCAGGTTGTGCCGGCATTGGGTCTCGGGCCGGGCGTACGCCGATACTTCATATTGATCGAGCCCGTTTGCGCGCATGGCCGCCTGGCATTGCTCGCGCATCTCATCAATGACCTGCTCATCCGGTAGCGCCGGTGGCTGGTTGTAGAAGACCGTGTTCGGCTCGATGGTCAGCTCGTAGTGCGAGATATGGGTGGCACCAGTGGCCAGTGCCGTGCTTACGTCGGCTAGCGCCTGCGGCACTGTTTGTTCGGGCAACCCATACATCAGGTCCAGATTGATGCGATTAAACCCGGCTGCCTGCGCCTGCTGGATGGCAACACTGGCCTGGGCCCCGTCATGAATTCGCCCGAGCCGCTTAAGTTGTTGATCAGAAAAGCTCTGCACGCCGATCGATAGCCGATTGACGCCCGCTGTCCGGTAGTCGGCAAAGCGTCCGTGCTCGGCGGTTCCCGGGTTAGCTTCCAGGGTGACTTCCGGCGCTTCGTCCATGCTTAGCAGCGCACTGGCACGATCGAGGATTCGCCCGATCTGCGCGGCGGGGAACAGGCTGGGCGTGCCGCCGCCAAAAAAGATGCTGCCGACTGGTCGCGCATTTAATTGAGGAAGGTGTGCGATCTCCTCAGCCAGATCGGCCAGTAGTGCATCCGTGTAGGCCTCCAGCGGCAACTCGCCGTGGGCGTGGTGCGAGTTGAAATCACAGTACGGGCACTTGCGTATACACCACGGCAGGTGCACATACAGTGAGAGCGGAGTATGTGGCACGGCTGGTGATGTCGCCTGGGAGGCCGCCACAGTGTCTTATCCGGTACGCAACTCGGCCTGAAGCGCGCGCAGCGCCAGACCCCGATGGCTTTGGCGATTTTTCTCCTCGGGACTCATCTGAGCCGCGCTCTTGCTGGCACCGTTGGGCATGAACACCGGGTCATAGCCAAACCCACCGTCCCCCTGAGCCGATCGCAGAATATGACCGGGCCATCGCCCGTGGCAGATTAGTGGTAAGGGGTCGGCCGCGTGGCGCATCAGGACCAGTACGCAACAAAAAAACGCCTGCCGTTCGGGGGCGGCGACGCCATCCAGGTCCGCCAGCAGTTTGCCCAGGTTGTCCTGATCGCTGGCGTGCTCACCCGCATAGCGCGCCGAGTAAATACCAGGGGCACCGCCCAGCGCGGGCACGCACAGCCCAGAGTCGTCCGCCAGCGTGGCCAGCCCAGTTTGCTCGCAGGCATGGCGGGCCTTGATTAGTGCGTTCTCGACAAACGTGGTGCCGGTCTCGGGCACATCGGTGACGCCGAGCGTTTGTTGCCCAATTACCTTGATGCGCAGGGAACCCAGCATGTCACTCAGCTCGCGCAGCTTTCCGGAGTTGGAGCTGGCCACCACCAGTTGTGAGTTTTTGAGCCGCATGGTGTGCGGTCAGCCGATCTCGCCGCTGAGCGCCTGGCGCTGCAACGCGCTAATTTGCGAGCAACCTTCCACCGCCAGATTGAGCAACCCGTCCAGTTCTTCGCGTCGGAAGGCGTGGCCCTCTGCGGTGCCCTGCACTTCGATAAAAGCGCCGGCATCGTTCATTACTATATTCATATCGGTTTCGGCCTGACTGTCTTCGGCATAATCCAAGTCGAGCACAGGAGCACCCTGATAGATGCCAACAGAGATGGCCGAAATCTGCCCGTGCAGTGGGTTTTCGTGCAGGATGCCGGCTTCGATTTGGTTGTTAATCGCATCCGCCAGCGCCACAAAGCCGCCGCAGATCGAGGCGGTGCGTGTGCCGCCGTCCGCCTGCAGCACATCACAATCAATCGTGATGGAGCGCTCGCCCAGCGCGCCCAGATCGATGCCCGCCCGCAGCGAGCGGCCGATCAGACGTTGGATCTCCTGCGTTCGTCCGCTTTGCTTGCCGCGTGCTGCCTCACGACCTGAGCGGGTATGGGTGGCGCGCGGTAGCATGCCGTACTCGCCGGTCACCCAGCCCT
>CBDUQI010000265.1:0-6755 GCA_965369325.1 uncultured Gammaproteobacteria bacterium | reverse complement strand
GATCGATCGGCATTTTGGCTACTCTAGACATTCTTGTTCCTACTCTTAAGACACTACGCAGAGTACTTCGCCACCGCGGCCTTCCGAACGGGCCTGACGATCACTCATCACGCCGCTGGAAGTAGACACGATTGCAACGCCGAGCCCGCCCATTACACGGGGTAACTCGTCCTTGTTTTTGTAGATGCGCAAGCCCGGGCGGCTAACCCGCTGCAAGTGATCGATAACCGGACGGCCCTGGAAGTACTTAAGGTCCACGGTCAGCGTGCTCTTGCTTTCCTGCTTCTCGACGCCGTAGGCCTCGATAAAACCTTCCGCTTTCAGCACCTCACAAATCGCCACCTTCGCGTTGGAAGAAGGCAGACTCACACTCTGTTTAGTCGCCTGCTGCCCGTTTCGAATACGGGTTAACAGATCAGCGATAGGGTCAGACATACTCATAACGTTCTCCCCGACCTACCAGCTGGCTTTGCGAAGACCGGGTATTTCACCCTTCATCGTCGCTTCGCGCAGCATGTTGCGGCCCAGACCGAATTTGCGGTAATAACCGTGCGGACGGCCCGAGATACTGCAGCGGTTACGCTGGCGGCTTGGGCTGGCATCACGCGGTAATGCTGCAAGTTTCTCAATCGCCTCGCGACGCTCGTCATCGGTTGAGTGCACACTTTTGATGGTTGCCTTCAACGCGCTGCGTTTGTTCGCAAACCGCGCAACGCTCTTGCTGCGGCGCTTTTCGCGTTCGATCATTGATTTCTTGGCCATCTTTGCCTGTCCCTATTTCCGGAAAGGAAAACTAAAAGCGTCCAGCAGCGCGCGCCCTTGCTCGTTGGTCTGCGCTGTGGTCGTAATGGTGATATCCATGCCACGAATGGTATCGATGGTGTCGTAGTCGATTTCTGGGAAGATAATCTGCTCCCGCACACCCATGCTGTAGTTGCCACGCCCGTCAAACGACTTGGGCGAAAGACCGCGAAAATCACGTTCACGCGGAATAGCAACACTGATCAGCCGATCCAAAAACTCGTACATGCGCTCGCGCCGCAGCGTAACTTTGCAACCACACGGCCAGCCCTCGCGAACCTTAAATGCCGCAACCGACTTACGCGCGTTCTGCACGATAGGCTTCTGCCCGGCGATGCGCGTCATATCCTTGACTGCGTGATCCATCACTTTGCGGTCTGCCACCGCCTCACCCACACCCATATTAAGGGTGATCTTGGTGATGCGCGGCACCTGCATGACATTGTCCAGACCCAGTGACTCTTTCAACTGGGGGACGAGCGTCTCATTGTAAAACTCTTGTAACCTGGCCATCTTTATCTGCGTCCGGTCGCCAATTCCTAAATGTCGACGGCTGTGCCGTCAGACTTAAAATAACGCACTTTGCGTTGCTTATCGTCTTCGCCCTCGAAGCGAAAACCTACCCGATCACCTTTATTGACGGCCGGGTTAAACAGCATCACGTTGGATGCATGCAGCGGCATTTCCCGCTCTACGATGCCACCAGGCACGCCAGCATTCGGGTTCGGGCGCTGGTGCTTTTTGGCAACATTAATATTCTCGACCAGGACCTTCTCATCCTCGTCCACACGCAGGACCGTGCCACGGCGGCCTTTGTCCTTACCTGCGATGACGATCACCTGATCGCCTTTTCTGATTCTGTTCATGTCGCGGTCTCTCGCTAAACCTGTGCCGCAGCCCTAAAGGACTTCCGGCGCCAGAGAAATAATCTTCATAAACTTGCCGCGCAGCTCACGCGTCACTGGGCCAAAGATACGCGTGCCAATAGGCTCGTTCTTGGCCGTCAGCAAAACCGCTGCGTTACCGTCAAAGCGGATCAGCGATCCATCGGAGCGGCGCACACCTTTACGGGTGCGAACCACTACGGCGTTGTAGATCTCGCCCTTCTTCACCTTGCCGCGCGGAATAGCATCCTTAACGCTGACTTTGATGATGTCACCAACGCCCGCGTAGCGTCGCTTAGATCCGCCCAGCACCTTGATGCACATCAATCGGCGCGCGCCGCTGTTGTCGGCTGCACTGAGAACTGTCTGCATCTGAATCATGGTTGTAAACCCTTAAAAACTTAGGCGCCACGCGACGCGGCACTTTCCACCACGTCAACCAATCGCCAATTCTTGTTCTTGGACAGCGGCCGACATTCGGAAATGGTTACCACATCGCCCTCGTGGCACTGATTATCCTGGTCGTGCGCTTTGTACTTGGTCGTGCGCCTGATGTACTTGCCGTACATCGGATGCTTAACCCGGCGCTCAACCGCCACGGTAATCGTGCGATCCATTTTGTTGCTGACGACCTTGCCGGTCAGCGTGCGGATCTTGCCCTGCTCACTCATCTGACTGTCCGTTACTCTGATTCAGCACCGTCTTCACGCGTGCAATGTTACGGCGGACCTTCTTAACCTGATCCGGTCGCGCCAACTGTCCGGTTGCCTGTGCCACGCGCAGGTTAAACTGCTCCTTGCGCAGGTCCAGCAGTTCCTGTTCCAGTTCGTCACGTGATTTCTCACGCAGTTCACTTGCATTCACGCCGCGCTCCTTAAAGCATATTCCGCGTCACGAACGCGGTAGATATTGGCAGCTTGGCCGCAGCTAGGCGAAACGCCTCGCGCGCCACAGGCTCGGGAACACCTTCCATTTCGTACAGGATGCGACCCGGCTGGACCTTGCATACCCAATACTCCACGTTACCCTTACCCTTGCCCTGCCTGACCTCAAGCGGTTTCTTGGTCACCGGCACATCGGGGAACACTCGGATCCAGATCTTGCCGCCACGCTTGACGTGCCTGGTAATCGCTCGCCGGGCAGACTCGATCTGTCGCGCGGTGATACGCCCGCGTCCGGTCGCCTTAAGCGCGTACTCCCCGAACGATACGGTCGATCCGCGCTGTGCCAGGCCGCGGTTGCGACCCTTCATCTGCTTGCGGAATTTTGTTCTCTTCGGCTGCAGCATTAGTTGCTATTCCTCAATCACCGCCCAACATCGCTTATGCGTTGCTGGCAGCGGCCTCGTCGGTTTTGACCTCTTCGGTCTCGATGATCTCGCCCTTAAAGATCCACACCTTTACGCCAATAATGCCGTAGGTGGTGCGAGCCTCAGCGAACCCGTAATCAATGTCGGCGCGCAACGTATGCAGCGGCACGCGACCTTCGTGGTACCACTCCGAACGAGCAATCTCCGCCCCGTTCAAACGTCCAGCCACTTTCACCTTGATGCCGCCAGCGCCAATACGCATGGTGTTGGTTACGGCGCGCTTCATCGCGCGGCGAAACATCACACGACGCTCCAGCTGCTGCGCCAAGCCTTCGGCCACCAGCTGCGCATCCAGCTCGGGCTTGCGAATCTCAGCGATATTGATGCGTACGTCGCTCAGCGACATGCTCATCATCTTGGCCACTTCGCGGCGAAGCTTCTCGATGTCCTCGCCTTTCTTGCCAATCACAATCCCCGGGCGTGCCGTGTGGATGGTGATATGTGCTTTCTTGGCCGGACGCTCGATCTGAATTTTGCTTACCGAGGCTTGCGACAGCTTTTTCTTCAGAAACTTACGAATCTTATGATCGGTATAAACGTACAGCGGGTACGTTTTTGAATCGGCATACCACTTGGACGTCCATTCCTTGGTGATACCAAGGCGAAAACCCGTCGGATGAACTTTCTGACCCATACTCTCGCGCCCCTACTCGTCGGCTACTTTCACGGTGATGTGGCTGTTGCGCTTGATGATGCGGGTACCGCGGCCTTTGGCCCGTGCCCGAAAGCGCTTCAACGTCGGCGCTTCATCAACCATGATTGCTGATACCTTCAACTCGTCGATATCAGCCCCGAAATTGTGCTCTGCGTTAGCAATCGCGGATTCGATCACCTTACGTACGATGCCGGCTGACTTCTTCGAGCTGAAGGTCAGCGTCTGCAACGCACTACCTACTGACTGACCGCGCACCATGTCGGCGACCAGCCTGCACTTCTGCGGGGAAACCCGCGCATAACGCAATTTTGCGACTGCCTGCATGCCAGAACTTCCTTACTTGGTCTTGCGATCCGCAGCGTGCCCACGATAGGTACGCGTCGGTGCGAATTCGCCCAGTTTGTGGCCCACCATATTCTCTGTGATCAGAACAGGGACATGCTGGCGCCCGTTATGCACAGCGATAGTCAGACCCACCATATCCGGCAGGATCATTGACCGGCGGGACCAAGTCTTGATTGGACGACGAACATTGTTCGCGACCGCATCGCTTACCTTCTTGGCAAGGTGCGTATCAACGAAAGGCCCTTTTCTTACCGAACGTGGCACTGTGCTAAACCTCGATTACTTACTTTTTGCCGCGCCGACGCAAGATCATCTTGTCGGTACGCTTGTTGTTACGCGTCTTGTAACCCTTGGTGGGAACGCCCCACGGAGTTACTGGATGACGCCCACCTCCAGTACGCCCCTCGCCACCACCATGCGGGTGATCGACCGGGTTCATCGCAGCCCCTCGAACGGTGGGACGGCGACCGCGCCAGCGCGAGGCACCGGCTTTACCGAGCTTGCGCAGGTTGTGCTCATCGTTGCCAACCTCGCCAAGCGTGGCACGGCAGTCAACGTGGATGCGACGCATCTCACCTGAACGCAGTCGCAAGGTAGCGTACTGCCCCTCGCGCGCCGCCAGCTGCACGGCGGCGCCGGCGCTGCGGGCAATTTGCGCGCCCTTACCGGGCTTCATCTCAATGCAGTGCACAACGGAACCGACCGGGATGTTACGAATCGGCAGGCTGTTGCCTGCACGAATCGGGGCATCCGCCCCGGACATCAGCTGGTCGCCCGCACTCACGCCCTTGGGCGCGATGATGTAGCGGCGCTCGCCGTCAACATACAGCAGCAGCGCCAGGTGCGCGGTACGGTTCGGGTCGTATTCCAACCGCTCCACTTTGGCCGGAATACCGTCTTTGCGACGTTTAAAGTCGACTTTACGGTAATGCTGCTTATGACCACCGCCACGATGACGCGTGGTAATACGGCCCTTGTTGTTACGCCCGCCACTGCGAGTTTTCTTCTCGAGCAGTGAGCTGACCGGCTTGCCCTTGTGCAGGTAGGGCGACTTCACCTCGACGACAAAGCGTCTTCCGGCGGAAGTGGGTTTTGCTTTTTGAGCTGGCATGTGTACGCGCTCTGTTTACTTCATTACTACCGCAGCGACCTTAATCGGCGCCGAGGAAATCGATATCGTGGCCTTCGGCCAGCTTGACGTAAGCCTTCTTCCAGTTCTTACGCCGCCCCTGGTGAGCGCCAAAGCGCTTGGCCTTGCCGTTCACATTCACCACCTGCACACCGTCGACTTTTACATCGAACAGCAGCTCGATAGCTTTCGCAATGCTCTGCTTGTTCGCCCGGGGGTGCACTTTAAACACCACCTGGCGATCTTCCTGGGCGCGCGTGCTTTTCTCGGAGATATGCGGCCCCAGCACGATGCTCATCAGCTGTTCCTGTCTCATCCGAGGTTCTCCTCGATGCGGCGCACGGCGGCGACGCTCATCAGCACGTTTTCGTAACGCAACAGGCTGACCGGATCCATCTCGCGCACTTCCAGCACTTCGACGTGCGGCAGATTGCGGGAGGCCAGAAATAGGTTCTCATCGAACCCCTCTGTGACGATCAGCACGTCCTGCAGTTTCAATTCAGCCAACTTGGCGGCCAGCGCCTTGGTCTTTGGCTCGAGCACCTCGATGGACTCAACCACGTGCAGGCGCTCCAGACGCACCAGCTCCGAGAGCATCGATTGCATCGCGCCGCGGTACATCTTGCGATTCACTTTTTGCGAGAAGTCGCGCGGCTTGGCAGCAAAGGTCTGACCGCCGGTGCGCCAGATGGGGCTACGAATGGTGCCATGACGAGCACGGCCCGTGCCCTTCTGACGCCACGGCTTGGCGCCACCACCACGCACTTCGGAGCGTGTCTTCTGCGCCTTGGTACCCGCCCGGGCTTTGGCCATATAGGCCGTGACCACCTGATGGATCAGCGCTTCGTTGTAGTCGCGGCCAAACGCAGCGTCAGAGACGTCTACTTTGCTGCCCGCACCATGTAATTCGATCTGCATGTCTATTCCCGCCCGTTACCGAGCCCGCTTGGACGGACGAATGACCACTTCCCCACCCTTGGAGCCGGGCACAGCGCCCTTAACCAGAATGAGATTGCGTTTTGTGTCAACCCGCACGACTTCCAGGTTCACCGCAGTGCGGTTCACATTACCCATATGTCCGGCCATCTTTTTGCCCTTGAACACACGTCCCGGGGTCTGGTTCTGGCCGATGGAACCCGGCGCGCGATGCGCCAATGAGTTGCCGTGGGTGGCATCCTGCATATGGAAGTTATGGCGCTTAATGACACCAGCAAACCCCTTACCAATACTGACACCGCTCACGTCAACCGCCTGCCCTTCGGCAAACTGTTCCACTGTGACCTCAGACCCGGCCTCCAGATCCTCGCCTTCACCTTCGCGAAGACGAAACTCCATCACCATGTCGCCGGCATCTACGCCAGCGCGGGCAAAGTGCCCGGCCTGCGCCTTAGTCAGGCGCGAGGGCTTGATCGAACCGGCTGCGACCTGAATCGCCCGGTAACCGTCCCGCTGTTCACATTTCACCTGGCTGACGCGGTTCGGCGTCGCCTCAATAACGGTCACCGGTACCGTTGCACCCGCCTCAGTCAATATCCGTGTCATACCGCGCTTGCGCCCCGTCACACCCCTAGG
>CBDUQI010000264.1:0-6790 GCA_965369325.1 uncultured Gammaproteobacteria bacterium | reverse complement strand
CGTCAGTCGGGTGAGGAGGCCACCTTCTCAAACATCAGCGCAAACCGATCATGCATCCCGCGCGGGCGGGTGCGTTGCCAGGACTGGCTGACATCGTCGTCCGGGTTTCGAAGCAACTCGCTTTCCATGAGCAGCTCAAATCCGGCGTCCGTGATTTGTTTCTTGATAAACCGCTCGTCGATGCGATGGGTGCGGTTCGCATCACGCAGACCGGACCCCGGTTCTGCCGCATTGTCCAGCACCACAAACCGCCCACCGGGTTTCAGGAAGTACTGAATATCCCGATACAAGCGGTCCTTATCAATGCGCCGGTTGAGGTACATGTCGTGCAGCGCAAAGAAAATCAGCACCACGTCCGCCTCGCCGGCACCTAGGCCCGCAGCCTCGGTCTTCTCACGCAGGTTCCACAAAATATGGGGCTCGATGGCCTTAATATTAGGCAGGCGATTTTTGCGCAGGCGTGACTGGCCTTCGAAACTTTGCGCATACACAACGCCATCCGCGCCCACCATGCGCGAAACCAACTCAGTGGTGTAGCCACCGCCCGCGCCCAGCTCCAGCACCGTCATGCCCGATGCCAACTCAACAAAACGGAACACCTCGGCGGGCTTGCGGCTGGCATCCCGGTTGCGGTCCGCGCGGGACCGATCCGGATGTGCCACCGCCAGCGCATAGAGGTCACCATCCAGGGCGTCTGGAGACGGCGTCTCGCTGACGCATGCGGATGAGTACAACACCAGTATGCATATCGCAACGTAGGACGCTTTCATCACAGCCTTCACCTGCCAAGTAATCAATATTTGAACAATCATGCCACGATGCCGCGGCGAACAATACCGTGCGACGCGTCAGCCCGCCACATCGGTCCGATTTAGTTCTGATTGATACCCAGTTGCTGATCCAGCATCTCGATAAGTTCTTCCCGGCTGAATGCGTGCGGCTGCTTCTCGTTCATCTGCACCAGTTTGCGCATTGCCGCACCGATGGTCCAGCCGGCTTCTCTGCGCTCCGGCACAACCATGTAACGGGGCCTGGGCGCATCAGCAAACATCGCATGCTTCACCGCCATCGCCACCTCGTCTGGCTCCTTATGCTGGCTTCTGTCGGCCGGCCCCTCAGCACTGCGTTGGTAGTACTCGGCGTAAGGCGAACGCTTTTGGGCATCGGTAAGCTCGCCGCGGCGCGCGCGGGCGGTCTTGGTGATTTCAGATTTGTAGTTGCCTGGCTCAACTACCGCCACGTGGACATCAAAGCGCTGCATCTCGGCGAACAGTGCATCCGAGTATGCCTCGATTGCGTGTTTGCTCATGCTGTAGGGGCCAAGCCCGGTCGAGGTCAGAACTCCGGCAATCGACCCGATGTTAACGATCCGTCCGTTACCTTCGATGATTAAGGGTGCGAATGCCTGCGTCACTTTAAACACACCAAACACGTTCACATCAAACAACCACCGCACGTCCGCCTCGTCGGTCTCAATCAGCGGTCCGCCCCCGCCGACGCCCGCGTTGTTCACCAATCCGTACAAGCCACGCCCGCCCGCTGTCACCGTCTTCACGGCGGCGTCGATCTCCTCTTGCACGGTGACATCAAGTCGAATCGACTGTACGTTCGGAATCTTGTTCAAGGCGGCAAGATCCTGAGGTTTGCGGGCGCCCGCGTAAACAAAATACCCCTCGGCCGCGAATACCTCAGTGATCTTGCGACCGATGCCGCTACTTGCCCCGGTGACCAGCACGGCCTTCTGCGTGCTCCCCTCGGCATCCACCTCGGCAGCACTCACATTAGTGCTCGTCAGCAACACGATACTCAGTGTAGCGACAGCAATACCTGAAAAACGAAAATGAGCTTGCATGAGAACCCCCGTAAAAACGTACTGTGCCAAGTATACGCGCTCACTTATCCAGCGGTGACACGCATGCCAGGCTTTGGCAAAGCAAACCCGAGCGAGTAAACTGCACCAGCACGCGAAGCACGTCTATCACAGTGGGTCTGCGCGCATCGGGTTGGCGCAATCCGTTAGCCGGCTGTCATCTGCCGGCATGGATCGTGCGGGCATTCAGTCACTTATGGGGATACAGATTGGGACATATCTACGAGATCGACGGTGTGATTCCCGTCGTTCATCCGCACGCTTTTATCCATCCGGAGGCCGTCATTATCGGGGATGTGATCATCGGCGCAGATTGCTACATCGGCCCCTGCGCCTGCTTGCGCGGTGACTTTGGGCGCATCGTGATTGAACGAGGCGCCAACATCCAGGACACCTGCGTTGTGCACTCGTTCCCTGAGGAAGACACGCGGGTAGCCCCCGGCGGACATATCGGTCACGGCGCCGTTCTGCACGGATGCCATATCAAGCGTAACGCACTGGTCGGAATGAACGCCGTGGTGATGGATCATGCCGTGGTGGGGGAAAACGCATTTGTGGCGGCGATGGCATTTGTCAAAGCTGGCATGCAGGTTCCGGACAACACCCTGGTCGCCGGCACACCGGCACGCGTGATACGGGAGCTGACCGACAAAGAAATCGGTTGGAAGAGCGAAGGCACAGCACAGTATCAGCAACTGGCAGTGCGCAGCCGTAACACCCTGCGCCCGGTAACGCCGCTGCGCGAAGTGGAGCCGGACCGACCCAGGGTGAAAGTCACTTCGCAGGATATGGCCACACTCAGCAAGAGCCGTTAAGGCTAGCGACCAGAGCACGGCCGCCCATTCAAACAGCAACAACAACCACCGTGACGGAACCGATGACCTCAACCACCGACGTGCGCATCACGCACCTGCAAATGACCGACCGGCATCAGATCAGACCGGGCTCGCCAGCGCGAACGCACTATCAACTGATTCGTTGCGAGGTCCCTACGCCCGGCCTGAACCGCTTTCTGTACGCCACGGTCGGCGCACAGTGGAAATGGCGCGACCGGCTCACCTGGAGCCACACCAGGTGGCAGGAATATCTGGCACAGGAGAGCATACAGACGTGGGTTGCCTACGTACGCGGCTCGCCAGCCGGATACTTTGAGCTGGAGCGATCAGGCGACGGCAGTGTTGAAATTGCATACTTTGGATTGCTTCCCGCATTTATCGGCACCGGTATCGGCGGGCAGTTTCTAACCGACGCGCTGGAGCAGGCGTGGAACTTTGATGCCTCGCGGGTATGGCTGCACACCTGCACGTTCGACCACCCGGCCGCCATCAGCAACTACCAGCGACGCGGACTTGATGTGTTTCATGTTGAGCACAAGACCGTGCAGGTCACCGAGCCGGGGCCGGAAGCATGGCCAGGCGCCGGCCCGATACCCGGCACCACCTAGTGACGCCTTACGGCGAGCGCTATTTGAGCGAAGCGGCCAACGCGCGCACCAAGGACTCAACTCCCCGTCGCTGAGGCCGATACTACTGTCAGGTACCCCCAACTCCACATAGGCGTTGCGGATACGCGCTGCCATGCGCGATCCGAATTGCGATATTCGCCAGACTACGCGCATCGTGAAGACCTGGAAATACTGGCGCAAGACAAAATGCAGGAAGTCACGCGAATGCTCGGCATCTCGGCAGCCCAGGACCCGAGCACAAATCCAGACTAGACTGAGGCCGCCTTGGCCTTGGCCTCGGCCTCGGCCGCCTGTGAGCGCATCAGCTTGGACATCATGATGCCCACCTCGTAAAGCAGATACATGGGCAGCGCCAGCAGGGTCTGGGAGATCACATCCGGCGGGGTCAGGAACATGCCAAGAACAAAGGCGCCCAGAAACACATAGCCACGTTTGGTTGAAAGCTGCTCCGGGGTCGTCAGCCCGGTTTTCACCAGCAGCACGGTGGCAATCGGCACCTCAAACGCCATGCCGAAAGCGAAAAAGATGGTAATGACAAAATCCAGGTACTGCCCAATGTCCGTCATCACGGCGACGCCTTCGGGCGCGACTTTGTTGAAGAAGGCGAACATCAACGGGAACACCACAAAGTAAGCAAACGCGATACCGCAGTAAAATAGCAACGTACTGCTGGCCATCAGCGGGACCGCGAACTTCTTTTCTTTGCGGTACAGGCCGGGCGCCACGAAGGACCATATCTGGTACAGCACGTACGGCATGGAAATAAACACGGCCACGAAAATCGCCAGCTTGAACGGCGTGAGGAAAGGCGATGCCACCGCCGTGGCGATCATATTGGTGCCTTCGGGCAATTGCGAGATTAACGGCGTCGCCAGCAATGCAAATAGATCGTTGGCGAATACCGCGAGCGGGATAAACACCACAAATATGCAAGCGACTGCGCGTACCAGACGATTACGCAATTCCACCAGATGGGACACCAGCGATCCGGTGGTGGGGTCGTCCTGTGCGGGCGTAGCCGAGGGCAACTCACCACTGCCGTGGCCCACGGGGGGCGATTTTGCCGAGGGCTTCTCGCTCATGCGTTATCGGCCTTGCTGCCGAACGCCGAATCACTCAGTGCAGCGGTGGCGGCACCCTCAATAAGGTCTTCCGCGGCAGTGGCAGCCGCCGTCACCGTCGGATCCGCGATGGTGTTGGCCGCCATGTCCTGGGCCGATGGCTCTGGCGGTGCATCGCTGGCCGACTCGGCCTCAGTTTCTGCGGCGGCGGCCAACGGAGCGGCGGCGAGCGCAGCCGGTTGCGCATCCGGGCCGTGAACGGCGTCTTTGTCGCCACCATGCGCAGGTGCGGGCTTGGTAGGCTCAGCACCCACCGTGGTGTTGGCGAACTCAGTAACAGATTGCTCGAGCTTCTTCTGCTGCTCGCGAATCTCCTCCAACGCCAGTTCGCGCTCGATCTCGCGCTGAAACTTGGTCATGGCGCCGCGCGCCTGGGCCACCCAACGCCCTACCTGACGTACCACACGGGGTAAACGGTCCGGCCCCAGCACCAACAGGCCCAGCGTGAGGACAACCAGTAACTCCAAAAATCCCGCGTCGAACATTGATGTCCGTCTCTATGTTATTTGCGACAGACTCATGCCCGCCGCAGCGTTATCGCAACTGGCGCACCGCAGGGGCGCGGCCAAAAAGCACGTCGGCTTAGCTTTGCTTGGTTTCAGCGTTCTGCTTGGCGCCGGCTTCGGCCTCCTCGGACGCCGCAGTGATCTTAGCCGGGTCTTGCGCCGACTCATCCGACATTGCATTACGGAAACCCTTCACTGCACCGCCAAGGTCCTTGCCAATGCTGGTCAATTTAGCCGTACCGAAAATAACCACCACAATCAGCAATACAATCAACAGTTGCGGAAGGCTGATGCCACCAAGTCCCATGGATGCTCTCCGTTCGGGCTCTATACCGCGCCCAATTTATATACCAGTTACCTGCAGCGCTCTGGGCCGCAGACATCCCCTTTACATGGGGTAATGAGGTCCGGGGCACGAAAACTCAAGTGCCGCCTGCTGGCCTCAAGCTTTGAGTATACACAGCCGGCGCTCCAAAATAGCCACTTCGCTGCACTGCGCCATAAACTAACCTGGTGCGACTCATGCCGAGGGCGAAGCCCCGGCCGGGGGCGGCACCTGCATCCAGAACGTCACCGGCCCGTCATTTACCAGCGCCACCTGCATGTCGGCCCCAAACACGCCGGACTGCACGTGAGGATGTTGCGCGATGGCACTTTGGAGTAACAGATCGAACATTGCCTTGCCCAACTCGGGGGGCGCGGCGCGCGAAAACCCCGGACGAAGGCCCTTGCGGGTGTCGGCCGGCAGGGTGAACTGCGGCACTAGTAACAAGCCGCCGCCAATGCTCGCCAACCCCAGATTCATCCTGCCCTGGGCATCCTCAAACACCCGATAATTTAGCAGGCGTTGCAGCAAACGCTCCGCCTGCACGGGCGTATCGCCCCGTTCAACCCCCACTAGCACCATCAAGCCAGTGTCAATCCGCCCGACGATCTCACCCGCCACCTGCACGCTTGCGCTTGTGACCCGTTGCAGCAGCCCAATCATTCCTTACCTCATCCGTTGCATCGGCCCCAAGCTTGCGTGAGGCACCCAGATGCTGTCTAGTACGGCGCAAAGCAAACCCAAGTTTGATCTTCAGGAACCGCGCACCATGCAAAGACGCAAATTCCTTAACGCCCTAGCTGGCGCCACGGCCGTTGCCGCTGCCGGCTGCACCGGCAAACAACCCCAAGCCGCCGACAGCCAGCCTAAGCAGAACCAACAAACTTATAAGTGGAAAATGGTCACCACCTGGCCGCCAAACTACCCTGGACTGGGCACCGGCGGCGCCAACTTCGTGGCCAAGGCCATTGAGGAGATGAGCGGCGGGCGGGTGCAGATCAAAGTCTACGGTGGCGGCGAGCTGGTACCGGCGTTTGAGGTATTCGATGCCGTTTCCGATGGCACCGCGGAGCTGGGCCACGGCGCTGCGTATTACTGGCGGGACAAATCCGATGCGGCCGCGCTGTTTACCTCCATCCCGTTCGGCATGAACGCACAGGAGATGATGGGCTGGTACTACCACGCCGACGGGCTTGAGCTGTGGCGCGAAGTCTACGCGCCTTTCAATCTGGTCCCGTTCCCGGCAGGTAACACCGGCGTGCAGATGGGTGGTTGGTTCAATCGCGAGATTAACTCATTAGAGGATCTCAAAGGACTGAACATTCGCATGCCGGGCCTGGGCGGCGAAGTGCTACGCCGCGCCGGTGCGGTGCCGGTGGCCATGCCAGGTTCGGAAATTTTCACTTCGCTGCAAACCGGTACACTGGATGCGGCGGAATGGGTCGGGCCGTACAACGATCTGGCCTTCGGCATGCACAACGCCGCCAAGTACTATTACTCGCC
>CBDUQI010000263.1:0-6813 GCA_965369325.1 uncultured Gammaproteobacteria bacterium | reverse complement strand
TGCTCATGTGCTGGACCACCAGCGGCATCGGGTTGGCCTTGACGGCATAGTGCAGGTTGAGCGCGTCCGGCATGGCTTCGCGCAACTGCGCGAAGCGGCGGGTCATGGCCTCGCGTGAGTACGCATAGAAGGGCGTGCTGCCGACTTCGCCGGCGACCTGGGTAATCGACCGTCCCGCCACCTGCAGCTGGTCATCCTGTACTTCGAAGAACGCGTTGGCGGCGTGTTCCAGACGGGGGCGGGCTTTCATACGGCGATCTCCTCAAACGAGCCGTCAAACTCCCCCGCCAGCTGTTTGCGATCCAGCTTGCCGTTGGGGTTGCGTGGCAGCTGGGTATACCAGCGCACCTGTGAGGGCACCATAAATGCGGGTGCCACCTTTTTGAAATGCGCCAGCAGCGCCTCGGTATCGCCGTCACCTTGCTTGGCCACCGCCGCCAGCATAATGGCGTGGCCGAGCGAGGGATGGGCAATGCCAAGCGCGGCGGCTTCGCCGACCAGCCCGCTGCTGTAGGCCTGCTCTTCAATCTCGGTGGGGCTTACCCGATAACCCGATGTTTTGATCATCTCATCGCGTCGCCCGACAAAGTACAGCAAGCCCTGCTCGTCGCGACGCACGAAGTCGCCGGACCACACGGCAAGCTCGGTCAGCGGCAGCGCGGGGTCCTGGCCGGGCGAGGGGCGAAAGCGCTGTTGTGTTCGCGCTGGGTCGTTCCAGTAGCCCAGCGAGACCAACGCGCCTCGATGGACCAGCTCGCCTACCTCGTTGGCGTCGCATTCGGCGCCATCTTCGCGCACCACCAGAATCTGCGCGTTCGGGATGGCTCGGCCCATAGAGTCGGGATGCTGGTCGATCAGGTGTGGTGGTAGGTAGGTGGAGCGAAACGCCTCAGTCAGACCGTACATCAGGAAAAACTGCATTGCCGGCAGATGCTCCCGCAGCCCCGCGAGGGTTTTCTCCGGCATCGCACCGCCGGAGTTGGTGCAGTAGCGTAAGGTGTCGCGTGCACCGTCTGGCCACGGCAGTTGCGCGAGTTGCACCCATAGCGGGGGCACTGCCGCCAGCCCGGTAATGCGATGCTTTTCCACCGCGCGGATAACATCACGAGGTAGCAAATAGTCCATCAGCACCACGCAAGCGCCAGTGGCAAACGCGGTGGAAAGCTGACTGAAGCCGTAGTCGAAACTGAACGGCAGCACGGCGAGCAGTCGGTCCTGCGGTGTGTTGCCCAGATAGCTCGAAACACTCAGCGCACCGGTGACCATGTTTTTGTGCGAGAGCACGACACCCTTGGGACTGCCGGTACTGCCAGAGGTGTAGAGGATAGAGACCATATCCGCATCAATACGCCGGTGCGGTGCGGCGTCAGCGCCGCGCGCACATAGCTGCTCCCAGCTGATGATCTGCACACCAGCGCGTTCGGTAAGCGCGC
Source organism: uncultured Gammaproteobacteria bacterium (assembly GCA_965369325.1). Lineage (GTDB taxonomy): Bacteria > Pseudomonadota > Gammaproteobacteria > Steroidobacterales > JBCBZW01 > CBDUQI01. Next base: position 5,380 of record CBDUQI010000263.1, on the reverse strand, counting down.
TATCCAGGGCATCGGGCTGCCCGTCCACCAGCACTACGGTGTGCAAGCTGGTGCAGTGAACCAGCCCGCCCAGCACGTCGCGCGCGCGATTGCGGCTGGTGACTAGCACACGGCAATCGCAGTCGGCCATGATGTGGTCGATCTGCGCTGGTTTTAGAATGGGATTAACCGGAACAAAGGTGCAGCCGGCGGCCGCAGCCCCAAACATGCTGAGGACAGCCTCAACTTGCTTGGGCAAAAACATGGCCACCCGTTCGCCCGGCCTGAGCCCAAGACCGACCAGGCCATCGGCCGTTTGCTGGATCTGCTGCGCCAACTCCGCGTAACTTAGCCGATGATCACGATATTCAAGGGCGATAGCCTCCGGCGACCGGGCAGCGGTCGAGGTGACGAGTTCATGCAACAACTGGCTCATTGATTCGCTTAGCTCCTGTACCTGGATAGTCCCCTGCATCACCGTCCCTGTGGTGCCCTGCAAATAAGGCTTGGCCCGGATGTCCGGGTCTGTGATCGGGAGAGCCTTCTGATCGGTGTGGGCCCTGCGAGCGCGGCGGCGAGGCGCATTCTACCTCAGCGTGCGGCCGATGCAGAGCGCCCCCTTGCTTGGTTCGCGAAAAACTGTGACCAGTTGCACATTTCGGCGGTTCTTTCTGGCACTATCATGCGCTTAGTCAGCGAGCTCGCTGAGGCGAGAGCGGGTGAACGTGCGCCTGCGGCACCACTAAATAACAACATGGACACACGTGAATGAAACAGCTTAGCGTCCACCTGATCGCCGCCGCGCGCCCCAACTTCATGAAAGTGGCGCCGCTGTACCATGCGCTGAATGCGCAGTCTTGGTGCGAGGTGAGTTTGATACACACCGGTCAGCACTACGATCCAAATATGTCGGCGGCCTTCTTCGACGATCTGCAATTGCCAGCGCCGGACTTTCATCTGGAAGTGGGCAGCGGTACCCATGCGCAGCAGACCGGTGGCGTTATGATTGCCTACGAGCAGATTTGTTTTGAACACCGTCCGGACTGGATTGTGGTGGTGGGCGATGTGAACTCAACCGTCGCTTGCGCGATGGTCGGTGCCAAGCTCGGAATCAAGGTGGCGCATCTGGAGGCGGGCCTGCGCAGTGGCGATCGCGGGATGCCGGAGGAAATTAACCGTATTCTTACTGACTCCATTGCCGACTTGCTGTGGACGCCGTCCCCGGATGGGGATGAGCACCTGGCGGCCGCTGGCATTGCGCCAGAGCGGGTGGAGTTGGTTGGCAATATCATGATCGATTCACTAGAGTTGCAGCGCGCCCGGATTGAATCCGACGGTACCCGTGAGGCGCTTAAACTCATCGACGGTCAGTACGCGATGGTGACGATGCACCGGCCGTCCAATGTGGATGATCGGGCCACATTGACCGGCCTGGTGGAGGCTTTGATTTCCGTCTCTGAGCAGTGCGCACTGGTGTTTGCCGTGCATCCGCGTACTCGCAAGCGGTTGCAGGATTTTGAACTTGAGCGGCGCCTGATTGACGCCTCTTCAGTGCAGGTGATCGAGCCGCTTGGGTACATCCAATTTATGAATCTGGTATTTGGTGCGCGCCTGATTATTACCGACTCTGGCGGGATTCAGGAGGAGACAACCTACCTGAACATCCCTTGCTTGACGGTACGCGATAACACCGAAAGGCCGATCACTATTACGCAAGGGACCAATCGGTTGGTAAAGCCTCATCAGATATGCGAAAGTGTCGCGGAGATCATGCGCGCGGGCGAGGGGCGAGGGCAGCGGCCGCAATTGTGGGACGGGCGCACCGCCCAACGCGTCGTTGCCAGCCTGAAACGACACAGCGCAGGGCTCTAACTACGTAGCAACCACAGCCCGTCCATCTCATCGTCAATACTGTCCAACCGCGTCGTGGCCGGGCCCGCTGAACATGGACGGCTGGAAACAGCAAATGTCACAAGAGCGAGAAAAACTGGATCTCTCCGTCGTCGCCCCCTTGTACAACGAGGGCGAGAACGTATTGCTGCTGCACAAGGCGATTGACGGCGCGTTGGCGCCGACCGGTTTGCGTTACGAAATTCTCTTCGTCGATGACGGCAGCAGCGATAATACCTTCGAACTGGCGGCGACGCTCACCCAGCAAGACCCGCACTTGCGGGTGATTAAATTCCGTCGCAACTACGGTCAGACACCGGCGATGGTCGCAGGCATTGATCACGCACGCGCAGAAGTGGTGATTACGATGGATGGTGACCTGCAGAACGATCCCCAGGACATTCCCTTGTTCCTGGAAAAAATGGCGGAAGGTTACGACATGGTGGTGGGGTGGCGTCACAACCGGCAGGACAAACTGGTCACCCGCAAAATACCCTCGCGTATCGCCAACTGGCTGATCGGCAAAGTCACCGGCGTACCTATTCGAGACAACGGTTGTTCGCTCAAAGCTTATCGGGCCGAGTTGATCAAAAACACACCGCTGTACTCGGAGATGCACCGTTTTATTCCTGCGATGGCATCGGTGTCCGGTGCGCGCATTGCGCAAATTCGTGTGCGCCATCACGCGCGCCAGTTTGGCGAGTCCAAATATGGCCTCTCGCGCGTGTATAAAGTGTTATTCGATCTGTTGGCGATTAAGGCCATAGTGTCTTTTTCGGCCCGACCGATGCTTTGGTTCGCTACCTTGGCAATTCCTGCGATGTTGGTGGCGGTCGTTTGCCTTTCCGCCACGGCTGTTGCGTTTGCGCAGACGGGAAGTTTGCCATTACCGATTGCCGGTAGCGGCGTGCTGTTTGCAGCGCTGGCCGGGCAATTGGTGCTGAGTGGGTTGCTGGGTGAGCTTGTGCACCAGACTGGTGATCTAAAACTTGAACGGTTGGCGGCGCTTACCCGACGCCTGTATGGAACCCAAGCGGCTGAGAAGGCGCAGGGAGCGGTGGAGTTGGTGGTATGAAACAGGCACGCGTATCGGTGCTGACAGCGGTGAGTGGGCGTTACGGCGATGTTGGCGCATTGCACGCCCGCACCAGCGAGGCGCTGGGCGAGTACGATTGTGATTTTATTTACGTGCTGGACGGGCCGCGCCCGGAGGCACTGGCGGTCTTGCGCGAGTTGCGTAAAGAGGGCCATCCGATTCAGGTGGTGCAGCTTGCGCGCTGGTTCGGCGAGGCGACAGCAGTGTCGGCCGGGCTGGAGTACGCACGCGGCGACATTATCATGACCCTACCGGCGTATGAGCAGGTGGAGCCTGCGCATCTACCCCGCGTCATTGAAGCGCTGGATGATGCCGATCTGGCGGTCGGACGGCGCTCACCCCGGGTGGACACCGGCTTCAATCAATTTCAGGCGAGCCTGTTCAACGGAACCGTTAAATGGCTGACGGATACCAATTTCACTGATCTGGGCTGTGCTGTGCGCGCAGTACGCCGCGAGGTCATGCAGGAAATTACCCTGTACGGCGATCAGCTGCGGTTTTTGCCGTTGCTCGCGGATCGTAGCGGCTTCCGCACGGTGGAGGTTGATTTGGCGCAGTCCACCCGCGATAGCGATCAACGCATCTACGGGCCGGGTGTGTATCTGCGCCGTGCACTGGATGTGTTATCGATTCTGTTTCTGGTTAAGTTCACCAAGAAACCGCTGCGTTTCTTTGGCTTGGTCGGCACGTCTATTGCCTCGGTGGGTGCGATGGCGCTGTTGTACCTGGTGGTGCAGCGCGCGTTCGGTCTGTCGGCGCTGGCGGATCGGCCAGCATTGCTGTTGAGCTCGCTCATGGTTGTGCTGGGCCTGCAATTGCTGGCGCTGGGGCTATTGGGCGAGTTGATTATCTACACTCATGCGCGCGACATAAAAGACTACACAGTACAACAGGTGGTGGGCGGGGAGCCCGGCGTAGCTACCGACGTACAAAAGGTAGTGGTCGCCGACTCAACCGAGGGCGTTGAGCCCGGATCTTCGTCCGGCACAGCTGATACGCGCAAGGCGATCTAGCGGCGTGGCCTTAGGTGCCGGTGCGCAAGGCCAGCAGTTTACGCTCCCAGGCAAGTGAAGTTTCTACGATGACATCCAGGTCATCGTAGTTGGGCGTCCACCCCAGATGCTCGCGAATGCGATGCGCTCGCGCGATCAGCACCGGCGGGTCGCCTGCGCGGCGGTCGGTTTCGCGAACAGGCAAGGCCGTGCCATTGGCGCGTCCGACCGCATCCAGTACTTCACGCACACTGTAGCCATGCCCATAGCCGCAGTTCAGGGTGGTAGAATCGCCGTTCTCGCGCAGATGATCCAGTGCATGCAGGTGCGCACTGGCAAGATCCTCAACGTGAATATAATCGCGTACGCCGGTGCCGTCCGGGGTGGGGTAGTCGGTGCCAAAAATATACACTTCGCTGCGTTTGCCAACGGCTGCCTCACAGGCGACCTTGGTCAGTAACGTGGCTCGCTCAGTGGACTGACCGATGCGACCCTGCGGATCGCATCCAGCCACGTTGAAGTAGCGCAGCGTGACATGACGCATCTCGCTGGCAGCACTCAGGTCGCGCAGCATCTGCTCGGTCATCAGCTTGGAGCTGCCATAGGGGTTGATTGGCGCCAGCGGGTCGCTCTCCTCGCAATACTCGGTGTCGGGGATACCGTACACGGCGGCGGTGGAGGAAAACACAAAATGCGAAACTCCTGTGCTGTGGCAGCACTCCAGCAGGTTTCGGCTGGCCGCAGTATTGTTGCGGTAGTACTTCAGAGGATTCTCAACCGATTCCGGTACGATAGTGTGGGCAGCAAAATGCATCACTGTGTCCACATCGAACTCATCTAGAATTCGCGACACCAACGCCATGTCGCTGGTGTCGCCGATTACCAGTTCGCCGTAGAGCACTGCGTCGGCGAACCCGGTGCTCAAGTTATCCAATACCACCAGGCGTTCGCCGCGCTCGCCCAGTTGGCGCACCACGTGACTGCCGATATAGCCGGCACCGCCGGTTACCAAAATGCCTCTTGCGGACATGCTCTAGCCTACGTTTGCTATTCAGGGCGCCGATAATAGCAGGCGCAGGGCTTTAAGCGCAGCCACTGATTCGCAGATTCTTGGCAAATGCCCTTCAGATGCCAAGACTCGCCGTGGCCTGCGACCCAGTGCACGTCTGAGCCGTGTAACGCGACACAGGAGGTTAATTTTTGTTACTCTGCTCAGCGACTTGGGCGGTGACGGTTAAGCTTGGGTTCAGATCTCGACACATATAATTATTATCAATCAAAGGCGGATGTTAGCCACCGGACTGGCGACACGTGAAGCTGTGGCTTGCGGGCATTGCCGGTAGTGCGCAGTGCCAGCTACCGGCAGAGGAGACGCTTAAATGGACAAATTTAGAAAACTCGCGTTATTAGCAGTGTTTGCGAC
>CBDUQI010000262.1:0-6889 GCA_965369325.1 uncultured Gammaproteobacteria bacterium | reverse complement strand
GCCGGCGGGCGACATCATTGTCGTACGCGCATTCTTCGATGACCCGGAAATGGTTCGGCAACTGCGCCGCGAATATGCCCCGTGGCGGGTCGTGCAAGAAAAAGGATATCTGGAAATCGGTGTCAACCAGGCAGGGCTAGCAGACCTGCGCAAGCGCGGCTTTCGGCTTGAGGTGGACGTTGCGCAAACCGCCAGCGCGCAGCGAGGCAATCAACGGTTATCCGGGCAGGGCGGCGGTATCCCCGGCTTTCCGTGTTACCGCACGGTGGAGGAGACCTATGCCACTGCCGAAGCCATCGTGGCGGCCAACCCGCAGCTCGCCTCCTGGACCGACATCGGCGACTCATGGGAAAAAGCCAACGGCCTGGGTGGCTACGACTTGTTTGTGCTGAAACTCACCAATAGCGCTGTCGGCGGCGATAAACCGGTGTTGTTCAGCATGACCTCAGTGCACGCGCGCGAGTACACGCCAGCGGAACTGAACACCCGCTTCGCCGAATACCTGATCGACAACTACGGCATTGATGCAGACGCTACCTGGTTGCTGGATCATCACGAGATTCACTTGCTGCTGCAAGCCAATCCTGACGGACGCAAGCAGGCCGAAACCGGCCTCAGCTGGCGCAAGAACACCAATCAGAACTATTGCGGGGCCGACTCCAACCAGCGCGGCGCCGACCTGAACCGCAACTTCCCGTTTCTGTGGGATTGTTGCGGTGGCTCGAGCGACAGCGAGTGCAGCGATACATATCACGGTGCCAGCGCCGCTTCTGAAGATGAGATTCAGGCTATCGTCAACTACACCGACCAGATCTTCATCGATCAACGCCAGCCCGGTCTGGACCAGCCGGCTCCGCCAGATGCCACCGGAATTTTTTTGGACATTCACAGTTCCGGCCGCTTGATGCTGTGGTCCTGGGGGGTCACCCAGACGCCGCCACCTAACGCGCCGGCCATTGTCACTCTGGGGCGCAAGATCGCCTGGTTTAACGATCACACGCCGCAACCGATTATTCAGCTCACCGTTGCAGATGGGAGCACAGTGGACTATGCGTACGGCAAGTTCGGCGTCGCCTCCTATGGATTCGAACTCGGTTCGCGCTTTTTCGAGGAGTGCGACGCGTTTGAGAGCGATGTGCTGCCCGGTAATCTGGAAGCGCTGATCCACAGCGCCAAAGTGGCGCGAACCCCGTACCTGCAGGGCGGCGGCCCAGACGCATACGCCATGTCCTTGTCCTCAACTGTTAGCGCCGACGGCAACCCGGTAACACTTACCGCCACCCTGGATGACACCCGCTTCAACAACAGCAACGGGGTCGAGCCTGTGCAGAGCGTTAGCGCGGGCGAGGTCTACATTGACGTGCCGCCCTGGTCCAGCGACGCGACCCCGGAGCCAATCCTCATGCAGCCGGTCGACGGCAGCTTCGACAGCAGTGTCGAACAAGCCGTGGTGCAGATCGCCACCACGGGATTGTCGGTTGGCCAACACACCTTGTTCACCCGGGCGCAGGACAGCGACGGCAACTGGGGCGTGATCAACGCTGAGTTCTTGTACATTGTCGATGAGGCCACCGCGCCGCGCGTCACCGGCTCGGTCATCGCAGCCGATACCGGGATGCCGGTGCAGACCAGCATCAATGCTGACGAGCGGTTTGAGACCGCCACCGATGCGCAAGGCGCGTACGAGTTGCTGCTGATCCCCGGCGTCTACGATGTCACCGCGATTCCGGATGATGCCAACTACCCGAGCAAAACGGTTCGCGATGTTGCGGCCAATGAGATGGACGTGATCGAGCAAGACTTCGTCCTCTTCCCATTTTGCGAGGTGTTCGCCGATGACGTTGAATCCGGCAATGTCGGTTGGACGCCGCAGGCGCCCTGGGATATCTCGAGCGAGCTGTCACTTAGCCCCAGCAATGCCTGGAGCGACAGCCCTGGTGGCAACTATCAGAACAACACCAATGTGGCGCTGACTTCACCTGTGTTTGACTTCAGCGCAGTCGATGGTGTGAGGCTGCAGTTCGCCCACATTTGTGCAACCGAGCCGAATTTCGATTTCTGCAATGTTGAGGCCAGCACCGATGGGGTCAACTGGACCCGGCTGGCGGCCTACGATGGTGTCGCCAACAGTTGGGAAACGGTGACACTCGACGCCGCGATGCTTGCCGGCGCCAGCACCGCGCAAATCCGCTTCCGGCTGAGTACCGACACCTCATCTGTTCGCGATGGCTGGCATGTGGATGACATCTCAATCAGCGTCTCCGGCGCCCAGTGTATCGCCGCCGACGCGGACAGCGACGGAATCAGTGACAACGTGGACAACTGCACCCTCATCGATAACCCTGACCAACGCGACACGAATGGGGACGGCTTCGGCAACGCCTGTGATGCCGACCTGGACAACGACGGGGTGATTAACTTCACCGACCTGGCGCTGCTAAAGGACGTGTTTTTTCAGCCTGGCGACCTGGATGGCGACTTCAATGGCGACGGCATGGTGAATTTTTCCGACCTAGCTATCATGAAGGACGCATTTTTCGGCGAGCCCGGGCCGTCCGGACAATAGTCTGCGTCGGTCTTGCACGGCAACAGGCTTAGCCGTTGACCGCGCTGGTCATGGATCTCTCATTTCTCAATGTCTTTTCTAATTGCATCTTCATCGACTGCTGCCATGAAATTCTCCCGGAGCGCGGTTGATCTGCTCATTCCTAAATCCTGTCTAGGAAGTATGCAGCGAGTCCGTTGACTGGTCGGTGGGGCGAACCCGGCCGGCCCGAGAGTAGGGATGCGGCAACCAACTATCTCACCCTGAATTTCTGCTCCGGGTCCAGGCTGTGTGAAAACTAAATGCCTACACGTCATGGGTAGGCGATACGAGGCGCGAGCTGCTTCTTGAAAGCTCGGTGGTGAGTATCGGGGTAGGTTGTCCAGTTGTAATTAGAACATGGAGCGAAAACCTAGAGCGAGGAGACTTATTCGAGTCGCTGATGGCCCGCCCAACGACTGTGCGAGCGTGCTAAAACTAACTATTTGTCACGTTGGTTCGCGAATTCGCGGCGTGTTGACGCAGCGTTCTTACAGAAAACGCGACACCTACTAATGGCAAGCAAAAGCCCGCAAGAGAGGCCGGGCAGTATCTAGAAACTGTGCCCGCCCGCGCTCACGCCCAACACTACGGCGTTCCAAAGCGGATCAGCTCGGGCGAACGTCGTTGCGCAATTCGGTAGCGGCTCAGGTGCGATATCGGTTTGCGCCAGCGCACTATATTCTCCGAGAGTGATTGGCATTCCGAGTCAGCCGACTAGGAGGGTATCCCTTATGGTAGATGCAAACAAAGTATCGGTAAGACCGCTACCGAGTGTTTGGGATCAGCGATCTGCAGGCACTGCACGGTGGCGGAGCGCGAACTGTGGTCTATCTGAATCGAGCCAAAGGTTGGGCCTTAACAATCTTCTTGGGGACGCAACAACGTGACCGCTGTCCAGAAAACGAGCACTGCGGGCCCCAGTGGAACGAAGTACTTCGCTTTCATCTCATATTGCCACGTAGATAACGCATCACGGGACCGTCGATGGGCATCGTGGCTGCACGATGAAATGGAAAGTTATTGCATTCCTGATGGCTTGGTCAGTACGCCAGACGAGTCCGGCGATCCTATCCCTGAGCGGATCTATCCGATTTTTCTTGACAACGTTTCACTACCTGCCAACGCTAGCCTTTCTAGCGCAATACGCCAAGCCTTGGATCGTTCAAAGAACTTGATCGTGCTCTGCTCGGCTCAGGCCGCCCAATCCACTTACGTGGCGGAGGAAGTAGCGTATTTCAAATCTCTACAACGTAACGATCGCATCTTCACAGTCCTACTGGATGGGGACCCGATCACCATCGACGGAGCAATTGCCGGAGAATTCCAGGCGCTCTTTCCGGACCCGGTACCAGATAGGGATTGTAGCGGCCAACTAACTAGCACAGCGAAGGCGGACGTGCTCTGTGCAGATTTCAGATTGCCCGACGGTCACCAGGGCTTTACTTCCAATCGCCCGTATGCAAAGCACCTGAAACGACAACATGTTGGTCGCGTCGAAGCTGTGCAGTTACTCGATGCATACAAGCAGACGAGGAGCACCGCTTGTTTAAAACTGCTGTCAGGTCTTCTAGGTGTCTCGCTAGACAAGCTGATGCAGCGCCATAACGAACGGCAACTTGCCGAGCAAAAAGCGAGAACCCGGCGCGCTATTTGGCTCGGTGGTGCAATGTCGGCGCTTGCTGTTGTTGCCGTCGCAGGCGCTTTGTTTAGCACATATCAATACCGTCAAACGGTAAAAGAACGGGATCGAGCCGAGGTCTTTATCAACGAGCTGGCCAGTAATTTGAACCTGCTCAACGAGCAAATACGCGTCGTCACTCCCGATGCGCCGCTAGGGCAAGGCACTGAGATTACCGACCAGGCTTTGCGAATCACCAAACTACTCGAGACATACGAAGTGCCAGCCAAGTACCTTGCGCAACAGCGCGCGCGGGCTCTCGCGTTGGCGCAAAAGGGAAAAGCGATCCTTCGTGCCCATGGCGATCCAGTCGAAGCGGTCGCGCTGCTCGAACAAGCGTTGCGGTTATTCGAGTTGGCGAGCAAGGAAGATTCCGCGGACGCGGTTCAGATCGATGACCTTTCGGTCATTTTCAATTGGCTGGGCGACGCGCACCAGCTTTTGGGCAACTATGCAGATTCACTACACTACCACGAAAGCGAATTGACGCTCACAACGATTCTTTCAGAAGAGGAGCCAAACGATCTGAACCGACAACATGCGCGAGCGGTGTCGATGACAAAAGTGGCCAAAGCGCACTGGCTACTCGGTCAAACGAATGGTGCCGATCAACGTTACATGGAAGCGATCGAGCTGAGAAAATCGTTGATCCGAATGCACCCCGAAAAGGCACATTTTCACGCAGAGCTTGGTTTGGCATACCTGGAGCTGTCCCAAGTCAGATTTTCTGCCGAGACAGGTCGACCAATAACGCTGGTAGAAGGGGCCGTCCGTGCGTTGGACACAGCAGTGAAGCTAGACCAGGACAACTTGGAGTATCTAGCTAGATCAAGTCAGGCGCACCGGCAGCTCGGTTTGGCGTACTACGATAGAGCCCCGCGCGACGAAGTGCTATCGCACTTGCAGCAAGCCGTCAGCATCGGGGAAGTACTGTTGCGGCGAGATGCCAGCAACGAGTTGTTTCTCGACGTACAGGCCTCGGCTCTGTCGGCGTTGGGTCATGTGCTATTCAGCTACGCCGAACTGACGGTTGCACTGGAGAAAATGCAGGCTTCTGTTCAGCTGCGACGCTTGATTTCGGGTGGCGCGTTCATTAGCGCTGACGAGAACGCCTTATGGCTTGCGAAGTCGCTTCGCATCATAGGTGACTTGTGGCTGCAGCGTTGGGAGCGTGGAGAGGCATTGATAAGTTATACAGAAGCGCTGGCTTCCGCGCGATCAGCGAGTGGGTCAAAGCGAGATGCCGAACTGGTCTGGACACTTGAACAAGCTGTGGCCGAGCTATCTATGGATTGAGGTGGGTCAACGTGATTTGTGCCCTGAACAGCGATAACTGGTTTTCCGCACGCTCAAGCACGGCCCTATCGCGCCGCCCAAGCGTTTCGCTCCCTGGGCAGGCACGCCCGCGCGTAGCCCGGTTCATCCGCTGATATAACCACCCGCATCGACACGCCGTTCCGTTGGATCCGACGAATCTCTGCACAGAAGTTAGAATTATTGGGTTGTCAACCAATGGATCATCGGTTGGTGAGGTTTGCGGGAGCGCTGGATTGAGCAAAGACAAGTCTATACTTTCGGAATTTTCATCGCCGAAGCTGTCGGCGCGCAGTACGCTGGCGTGCGGCAGTGATGTGACTGGGTGCAGTGTGCTCGCCAATGGCAAGGCTTGAGGGCACGGTCCGTTCGGACCGTGCCCTTGGGGCGTTACCGCCGCTGCAGCTTGCGCTCATCCTGACGCAAGCGGGCATAGGCCGTTCCTGCTTCGTGGATGTCGATCAACTGCATGGCAGCTAACTCACAGGCCTCGCTAGCCTGATGACGCGAGCGTGAGTCTTCGCTGTACAGCGCTTCCTCGGTCGCCTCCTGACAGTCATCCAGCTTACCCTGGCTTTGGTGTGCCGCCGTCGAGAGGAAGCCCATGTAGCGGGCCTCTGCGCGCGATAGCTCGCGAACGTCAGCACTGGAACGCAGCTCGAGCAATGCGTTGTTGGTGATGTCGAGCCATTCACGCGCCGTATCAATGGGCACAAGCACGTTCGGGTTGATGGCACGCGAAGGCAGGTCCAGCGCGCCGACCACAACGCGCACATTCCATGCCCCGTTGAAACCGCCCAGTGCACCTAACTCGGCGTCCTCTTCCTCCTCGTCACAGGGCATGCCCTGCATCCAGGCCCAGTTGCAGCCGAAGTCGAACGAGAAGTCGTCGACCGGCGATTCGCAAAACTCCGGAATTGATTCGCAAGGATCAATCGGATCCGGGTCCGGGTCCCAGCCTTCTGGCACTTCGTACGGCTGAAAGCCCGAGTCCAGGAACTCGATGTCATCCCAGTCGGTGAACTGAATCACCAGCTTGACTGCACCGATCGGCGCCGTGCCTGTGGGGGTAGCCGGCGTGACGAATACATAGCCGTCTTCGCAGTTGGCGCCATACGGGCCGGTGAACTCGATCCATTGGTCGGGCACGTGCGGGAACTCATAACCGGCGTTGGGTAAATATCCCATGTAGTCGTTGCCGGCAACACCGCCTTCGTACCAAGCCCACTCGATCATGTTGTTGCCCTTCACTCGAAAGCCGCAGGCGCCCTCCGGGAACGGTTGCGCGGCGCCGCTGTTGTTCCATTCGA
>CBDUQI010000261.1:0-6908 GCA_965369325.1 uncultured Gammaproteobacteria bacterium | reverse complement strand
GGTTTGTGGATTTGCTGGAAGGTATGCAGGAGTACATCAGCACGGGCGACCTGCGCACACCCATCACCATCGAGGCCCCTACCGACGCCGACTTTGCGATGCAGGCGGCGGGCGATGAGGAAGATCTCGATTTTCGTTACTGTACCGAGTGCATGGTGGAAGGGCCTGATGTTGATCGGCGCCGTTTGCGCGAGCGGGTGACCTCAATGGGATCAAGCGTGGTCATTGCCGGCACTTTCGGCAAAGCCCGCATCCACATCCACACTGACGACCCGGATGAGGTATTCCGCGCTGCCAGCGAATTTGGCGAAGTCACCCGCCGCAAAGCGGACGACATGCGATCGCAGCAGGCGCTGGCGCACGCCGACCAGCACCGCATCGCCATCGTCACCGACAGTGCGGCGGATATCGCTGAGGAGATTATCGATCGGCATCATATTCACAGCGTGCCGCTGCGTGTGCATTTCGGCGATGAGCACTATCTGGACAAAGTCTCGATGACGCCAGCGCAGTTTTTCGACAAGCTGACCACCTCCGAGCACCATCCCACCACCTCGCAACCACCGCCGGCGGACTTACGCCGTAACTTCGACTTCCTCACCAGCCATTTCAATCATGTGATCTCGCTGCATGTGACCGGATGGGCCAGCGGCACGCTGCAGGCCGCGCATTCGGCGGCCAGCCGGTGCCAGGCGCCTGAGCGCACCACTGTAATCGACACCCGCAACGTGTCCGTCGGTCAGGGCCTGCTGGTGCAGTACGCGGCCGAGTGCGCGGACGCCGGTTTTGATGTAGCCACGATAGAGCGTGCGGTGCAGTACATGATTCCGCGTACCCAGTCCTTCGGCGTGCTGGATGATCTGAAATACGGCGTGGCCGGGGGGCGGGTGCCTCGGTATGTGAAAACCATTGCCGACGCGTTGCGCCTGCGCCCGGTGCTCAGCAGTAACGCCGAAGATGGAAAGATCGCCGCCCGCACCGCCCTGTTCGGGTTCTCCAATCGGCAAGGCAAATTTGCTCGCCTGCTCAAACGACGGGTGAACCCAAACGGGCAGTACCGGATACTCATCGCCCACACCGCGGATGCCGACGGTGCCGAGCAACTGGCCGAACACGTGCGCAGCACACTAACGAATGTAGAAAGCGTCAGGGTGACGGTACTTGGCACCGCGCTGGGCGTACATGGTGGTCCCGGACTACTGGTGGCAGGATTGCAGGAGTACATCGATCCGGCGACACTGCTGTCGAAGCATTTGAGCCAGATGACGCTTTCCGAGACCGAAACAGAAGACCCAATCAAGGACCCAACATGATTCACGCGTCACACTCGCGCTTAATCGCCGTTTTTTCCATCGCGCTTACGGCACTGTTCGCAAGCGCTTGTAGCGGACCGGCAGAACCCAACGCCACCGCGCAAAGCCCCACCGCGAGCGCAGCCAAACCGACCATGGCGGCACCCACCGAAGGTGCCAAAGCGAGTGATATCTCACCCTTTGAGCTCACCCACGCCGGGGACATCTTTGATGCCGGCCGCCTGAGCACCCATGTGCGGGTGTTATCCAGCGATGAATTCGAAGGTCGCGCACCCTCTTCCGAGGGCGAACGTAAAACGACAGCGTATCTGAGCGAGCAATTCGCCGCCGCTGGGCTCAGTCCGGCCAACGGCGGGAGCTTTTTGCAACCCGTGCCGGTGGTAGAAATTACCACCCAACCTGATACGCAGATGACCATCACGCATGCGGACAGCCCGGCGCGCAGCCTCAAGTACGGCGAGGACATGATGGTGTGGACCAAACGTGTGGTGGAGCAGACACAGATCAGCGACAGCGAGCTGGTGTTTGTCGGCTACGGCATCGTGGCGCCCGAGTATGATTGGAACGACTACGAAGGCATCGACATGCGTGGCAAGACCGCCGTCATCCTGGTGAACGACCCAGGCTTCGCCACCGGCCAGGAGTCGCTGTTCCGCGGCAAGGCCATGACTTACTACGGCCGCTGGACGTACAAGTACGAAGAGGCCGCCCGCCAGGGTGCTGATGGCGCCATTATCGTGCACGAAACAGCACCGGCGGCGTATCCGTGGGCTGTCGTCAGCGGCAGCTGGTCGGGCCCCCAGTTTGATCTGGTGTCCCAGGACAACAACATGTCCCGCGTACAGGTAGAAGGCTGGATCTCCACCGCCGCCGCCACCGCGCTGTTTGAAACGGCGAGTTTCACACTGGAAGATGCCCGCAAGTTTGCACTCACTCGCGATGTGTACGCTCCGCGCCCGCTGAATCAGCAGGCATCCGTCACGCTGACCAACACGGTTCGCAAATCCACCTCAAATAACGTGGTGGGTGTGCTTGAGGGCAGCACGCACGCGCACGAGAGCATTATCTACATGGCCCACTGGGATCATATGGGCAAGGACACTTCGCTTGAAGGCGACCAGATTTACAACGGCGCGATCGATAACGCGACGGGTACGGCCGCACTGATCGAGCTGGCTTACGCATTTGGCAAATTGCCCGAATCACCTCAGCGGTCAATCATATTTCTGGCCACCACCGCTGAGGAATCCGGCTTGCTCGGGTCCAAGCACTACGGCACCAACCCGTTACGACCACTGGCGAGCACGGTCGGCGCCATTAATATGGACGGCCTGAATGTGCACGGGCGTACGCGCGACATCTCCGTGATCGGCTATGGCAACTCGGAAATGGAGAAATACCTAATCTCAGGGGCGACGATGCAAAACCGTATCGTGAAGCCCGAGCCCACGCCAGAAAAAGGTTTCTTCTACCGCTCAGATCATTTCAATCTGGCCAAGGTAGGCGTGCCGGTGCTGTACGCAAAGAGCGGCATCGACTACATCGACTATGACACGGCCTGGGGCCAGGAACGCGCGCGCGAGTACACATCACTGCGTTACCACAAACCGGCCGACGAGTACGACCCGGACTGGGATTTGTCCGGCGCTCTGCAGGATGTCACCCTTTATTATCAGATCGGCCTGAAACTGAGCAAGCAACGTTACTTCCCTAAATGGAATGACGGCACCGAGTTTAAGGCCATCCGAGAGGCCAGCCAGGCAGCGCTAGCGAACTAATCCGCACTATCGGTCGGCGACAGGCGTTGACGGCTCATAACCGGCGTTGCGTATCGGTAGATCGCAAAAGAGCTTGGCAATGCCTAGTTGATCGCGGCCTTGATTGCCTCGAGAAACACAGGATCTACTCGGCCTAGTTGCTCCGTTTTTGCAATCTGACGGCCGTCACGATCGAGCAAAATTACTTTGCTGCTGTGACTGAATTCACCGCCGGGTAGCCGCTTGTACTTGATACCAAACACGCCTGCGACTGCCCGAAGATCGGCGGGGCGTGATCGAGACATCGACCAGCGCTGCGAATCGACCCGATGACGTTCTATGGTCTCGGTCCAAGGGTCAAGTAATTTTTTTCACCCCGCCGCCCTCATCTAAATGTTCCGTGCTTTACAATTCTGAAAGTCTTTCCCTTAGCCAGACGGCAGTTGGCTGAGCCTCCTGCTCCCCGCATCGAATACGATAGAGCTTGCCACTGAACGAGCTTTTCGTCGCGATGCGATTGATGAAGCTCTCTGTGCTTGCCACCCATTTCTTGCCGCGCCGATACTTCATGCGAAGATGTTTTTCGGCATCCTCCGCCGTGTGCTCAGTACCGTTACGGATAAAGACACACTCGCTGTTTCCGACGGACGATAAGAGGTACTCAATCCTCTCAGCCTCATCATCACCCGCATGAGCAGTAGACACGATCAAAACGATCATCAATACGCAAGCTCGCAGAAATCTCACAGCCGAAGCTCAACAGTTATCGGGTTATGATCAGATGATGTCACTCGTCTTGTCGCACTACCGTCTACAAAAAGCCCTCGGACAAAGACGTGGTCCAGCGCGTGACCGTTGAATCTCTTGCGATGATCTACGTCTATTGGTACTGCGCAAAACGCCAAATCGCCAGCGATCTCATTGACGATTTCCATACGCTTGGTACGCCAGGTGTTGAAGTCTCCGGACAAAATCGCCGGGCCATCGTGTACTGCCAATACCTGCCGAATCTGCTCCATTTGATCGCGAAAACGGATTAACCCAATGCTGAAGTTCACCACATGAACGTTGACGACCACTAACGTATCTTCACGCCCGGCAAGGGCAAATTCCGTAATGCTGGTCGCCTTGCGGGTTCTAAGTACCGGCTCAACTACCGACAAGTTGCATTCGCTGAGCGGCTTGCGCGTAGCGAAAGTCGCGACACCTGTCGTCCGCGATCTAGTGGTGAAACCTTGACTAAATGATGAATATTTCAGCTCTCCCAATTGCTGCTCGATGCCAAAATCCAACACCGCTTCCTGGAGAATCACAAATTCTTTGCCCGCCGCCATGTCGCGAAGATCCGACTCCCACAATTCCTTTGACGCCTTATTAATATTCCAATTCAGCAGCCCGATACTACGGGTTTCCAGCGAATCTGGTGACTCCAGGACCGGGCGGTTTAGCAGCGACTGGCAATCGATGACATTAGTAGCAACCGCATGCTCACCTGCAACGCGCAGACCTGGCTGTACATTAACGAATGCACACGCACCCAGCAGAAAATATACGCAGAGCAAAGACATTGGGCGGGCAAGCCGGTTCATAGGCAGCAGATTACGAAATATTGACGCCAGGGCTAGGGGAAGCGAATTGCAGCAATTGTAGCTTAGTTTTGACTCCGCCGCCGGTATTCTGCGATCCTCAAATGCTCATCTCGCAAGACTAGGTGCGAACGACCAGGACAGACTCCTGTGAATAACGGCTATGCTGATAACTCGATCCACAATCGCTCTGTTGCTCGCGAACCTGCCGTTTCTTTTCTTTGCTGGTGGTTGCGCAACGGTACCTCTCGATATGCCTAAGCAAGCAAGTGAAGCCATCACAGACAATACGGGCACCGAATTTGGAGAACTGGCAGCAGGCTGGGCAGATCTGCACAACGGCGACTCTGGTTTTTTTCCTTTCGTGTATGGCATGGATGCGTTGGGTGCTCGCCTTGAGATGGCAGACAGAGCTCAGAAAAGTATCGACCTGCAATACTTTTTGATGAAAGACGACTCAGCCGGAGCGGTTGTATCGGAGGCCTTGTGGCGTGCGGCGGAGCGAGGCGTACGGATTCGGTTCTTGCTGGACGACGTATTCACGACGGCGCCGGACAGCGGGCTTCTTGCACTGAACGCACATCCGAACATTCAGGTTCGGTTGTTTAATCCAATTTCCAGAAGGGGGCTCCATACGCTCAACTTTGTCGGACACTTTCGGCGGGCGAATCGACGAATGCACAACAAGTCTTTCACCGTAGATAACGCCATTAGCGTCGTGGGAGGGCGTAACATCGCGGACGAGTACTTCCAGTTAAGATCCGATGCGGTGTTCTCAGATTTCGATGTGCTCGCCTTTGGACCGGTCGCACAACAAGTGTCAATGTCATTCGATACCTATTGGAACCATGCCCTTGCGGTACCGATTGAGCAATTTATTTCATCAATGAGAGTGAATCGCTCAGATTCTGTGGATTTTGGCGCCGGCTCGGAGGCGGCCGCGCGGCGAGAGGACATTTACAGGGAGGCACTTGGCAAAGAACTGGTCAGGCAGTTGGCGAGCGGTGAGCAAGCGTTGTTTGTCGCCGATGCGAGAGTGATTGCAGACGAGCCGGATAAGCTGCAGAACGCAGTAGGTTCAGAGAATATGCAGCTTGCCACAGAGCTCGGCAAACTTCTCTCCGAGTCTGAGCGTGAGCTTATATTTGTTTCGCCCTACTATGTTCCGGGCAACGACGGTGTCGAGTTTGTGCGCAATATTGTCGATAAAGGCGTACGTGTTGTGGTCGTTACAAATTCACTGGCATCTACCAATCACATTCCTGTTCATTCGGCGTACTCCGCCTACCGTCGAAAAGTACTGCAAGCGGGTGTTGAACTGTACGAAGTCCGTGCGGACGCCGGACGCGAAGCACAAAATGATCACGGCCCTGAGCAATTGACATTGCACACCAAGCTGATCGTGATCGATCGGCGCTATCTATTCGTTGGGTCTTTGAATCTTGATCCTCGCTCTATCGAAATAAACGCAGAAATGGGCTTACTGATCGACTCACCGGAGCTGGCAGAGTTGGTCGCCGCCGGGCTGGCTGATGAATTGCATGACGTCGCCTACCGCGTACTAACAACCGACCGCGGCACATTGGAATGGCATACGCGCATTGACGGGCGAACAGTCATCGAAAAAAGCGAGCCGCTTTCACCCCGTTGGCGTCGACTTAAGGCATGGCTATTGCGAATAGTTCCCGAAGGGCAGTTGTAGCAGCACCAGGCACTCACTCGCGGCCTACGTAAGTGATGAAAAACCCTTGCAGGTCGCCGTTTTCGACGTACGGCTCGACATCGATCACTATCCAACCTTTGGCGAAATACGCCTGGTGAGACTCCGTCATACGCCTCGCGGCGCGTGTCTTCCTCCCCAAGGCGCTAATGTCCATATATACCGTCCGGCCCGCTCCAGGCCGGGCCTCCGGTGCCTTCTCAGGATCATCTCCTTTGGCCCCAACACTTACCGCACTGCAAGTCAGCAGCACGACAGTCGCTATCATTAAGAGCTTTCGCATTGTGTACTCCTCGTTAAGACTTGGTCTCGTACGTATAGATTATCGCATTAGTTACCTGCCAGGAAATTGAGCGCGGACTGAAGCACGAATGAGTTAGTGATATCGACGAAGAACGCAGCCACGAGTGGCAAAATAATGAACGCGAGCGGTGCCGGCCCGTGCCTCTTGGTAACTGCGGTCATATTAGCAATCGCTGTTGGTGTCGCGCCCAACGCGAACCCGGCGAACCCGGCACTCAAAACGGCCGCC
>CBDUQI010000260.1:0-6910 GCA_965369325.1 uncultured Gammaproteobacteria bacterium | reverse complement strand
ATCTCGGTAGCCTGGCTGGAGCGCTTTTTGGAGCGATACGCTGGGACCGTGGTAGCTGTTACCCATGACCGTTATTTTCTGGATAACGTGGCCGGCTGGATTCTGGAACTGGATCGCGGCTACGGCATTCCCTGGGAGGGCAATTACTCCTCCTGGCTGGAGCAAAAAGAGCAGCGCCTTGCCGGTGAAGAAAAACAGCAGGAAGCACGCCGCAAAGCGATGGGAAAAGAGCTGGAGTGGGTGCGCGCAAACCCAAAGGCTCGCCAGGCCAAGAGCAAAGCCCGCCTCAAACGCTTTGATGAGCTGAGCTCGCAGCAGTTCCAGGCCCGCAACGAGACCCAGGAAATCTACATCCCGCCCGGCCCCCGGCTGGGCGATCAGGTGATAGAAGTGGCCAATGTCAGCAAGGGCTTTGGCGATCACATGTTGGTCGAGGACCTGAACTTTTCCATTCCGCCTGGCGCTATTGTCGGCATCATCGGCCCGAACGGCGCGGGTAAGACCACGCTGTTCCGTATGCTGGTGGGCCAGGAGCAGCCGGACAGCGGCGAGATCCGCATCGGTGAATCCGTCCAACTGGCCTATGTGGACCAGTCACGCGACAGCCTGCCGGATGAGAAAACCGTGTGGGAAGCCATCTCCGATGGCCAGGATCTAATCAAAGTCGGCAATTACGAAACTCCCTCGCGCGCCTACGTTGGCCGCTTCAACTTTAAGGGCGGGCAGCAACAGCAGCGCGTGGGCGACCTGTCGGGCGGTGAGCGCAACCGGCTGCATCTGGCGCGCCTGCTGCGCGCAGGTGGCAACGTACTGCTGCTGGATGAGCCCACCAACGACTTGGATGTGGAAACGCTGCGGGCGCTGGAAGAAGCGTTGCTAACCTTCCCAGGCTGCGCTGTGGTTATCTCGCATGATCGCTGGTTCCTGGATCGCATTGCCACGCACATCTTGGCGTTTGAGGGCGACAGCCAGGTGAGCTTTTTTGAAGGCAACTACACCGAGTACCAGGCCGACCGGCGGGCGCGCCTGGGCGATGAGGCAGACAAGCCACATCGCACGCAGTACCGCAAACTCAGCACCTGATTTGTGCCGGACAGTGACCCGGTAGCTGCACCGGCCGGGCACTTCGCGCACAATACCCAACGGTGTGTTGTTACTTGGGATGCCTACATGAGAACTGCACTGGTCACGGGCGGAACCGGCTTTACCGGTCAGGCAATGTGCCGCCGGCTGGCGAGCGAGGGCGTGGCGGTCACGGCGTTTGTACGTGCCAGCAGCAACACCCAGCCGCTCGAGGCGCTGGGGATTAGCTGCCCAGTGGTCGATCTGGGTGATGCGGCCGACGTCAACGCTAACTTCAGCAACTTTGACCACGTCTACCATATCGCGGCGGCTTATCGCACCGAGCACGCCGATCGCGGCGAGTTTCATCGCATCAACGTCGAGGCGACCGGGCATCTGCTCAAGGCCGCGCGCACGCATCAAGTGGGCCGGTTTGTGCACTGTTCGACGGTGGGCGTGCAAGGGGAGATCGAGCAGCCACCGGCACGTGAGGATTACCGTTTTGCGCCGGGCGATCACTATCAACAATCCAAGCTGGACGGTGAACTGCTGGCGCTGGAGCACTTTGCGCAAGGGCTGCCCGGCGCCGTGGTGCGACCGGTGGGCATCTACGGCCCCGGCGATACGCGGTTCCTGAAACTGTTCCGCATGCTCGACAGTGGCAAGTTCATGATGATCGGCAATGGCGAGACGCTGTATCACCTGACTTATATCGACGATCTGATTGACGGCTTTGTGCTGGCTGGCGAGCACCCCAACGCGTTGGGCGAAGTGTTCACTATCGCCGGCGAGCGCTACACCACGCTGAACGAACTGGTCGCGAAAATCGCCGGCATACTCGGGCGGCCGGTGCCACGACTGCGTATCCCGCTGTGGCCCGTATTGGCGGCCTCACACATCTGCGAAACGCTGTGCCAAGCAGTTAAGGTAGCGCCGCCGTTGTACCCGCGCCGGGTGGAGTTTTTTAAACTGGATCGTGCATTCAGCACCGAAAAAGCGCAAAAACTGCTGGGATACCAGGCCAAAGTCGATCTGCACGAAGGGCTCTCGCGCACCGCCAGCAGCTATCGGGAGGCCGGACTGCTGAGCACGCCTGCCGCGGCATGAGCGCTCACTCGCGCTGCCCTCGCGCACCTTGGCCCTACGCATGAGTGTGGGCAAACTGAGCCCGGTCGCGCGCGAGCCTCACCGGGCGAGCGATTCCCGTTTTGACCTGATCATCGTCGGCGGCGGTATCTATGGCGCGCAACTGGCGATGGAGGCCACCCGGCGCGGCTGGCGCAGCCTGCTACTGGAGCGCGAAGACTACGGTGCCGGCACCAGCGCCAACTGGCTGCGCATCCTGCACGGCGGATTAAGATACCTACAAAAAATGGACTTGCCGCGTTTTTTCGATTCGGTGAATGAACGGCAGTATTTCCTGCGCCACTTTGCCGCCTATGCCAGACCGCTGGAATGCATCATGCCACTATCGGGCGAAGGCTTACGTCGGCCCAGCGTCATGCGCGCGGCACTCACCATCAACGATGTACTTTCCTGGCGACGTAACCGAGATGTACCACCGCCGGCCCAGCTGCCGGGCTCGCAGATACTTTCCCGACGGGCATTGAACGCGCGGTTGCCCACATTGGCGCTTGCGCCACATACAGGCGCGGCCTGCTGGCACGACGCCTGGGTAAGCGAACCACAGCGCCTGCTGATTGATACCCTGCGCATGGCAAGCACCGGGGGCAGTCAAGCACTGAACTACATCGACGTGCAAACGCTAACCGAATCCGGCGGCCAGGTGAATGGCGTGTTCGCCCATGATCGCTGGCACAACCGGCCCTTACGACTGCAAGCGCCTCGGGTGATTCTGGCCACCGGACCGGCCACCGCCAACCTGCTAGCACAGTGGGGTGGATCGTTCGTTGATCAACTGGCGGGCAGCGAATGGTCGATCGCCTGGAACGTATTGTTTGATGTGCCAGCGCCTGATAGCCAAGCTGCGCTGGCGTTAACGCCGCCCGCCGCGCACTGCCCGGACGGTGTGGCGCAAACTTACTTTTTACTGCCATGCGCCGGGCGCCTGTTGGCAGGCACCGGTCATGCCCCTTGGACGCAGGGGCCGCAGAGCCCACCACAGGTCTGCGATCACCAACTGCAACAGTTTGTGCACGCGCTGAACAGCGCCTGCCCCTCACTCGCGTTGCACCCGGACAAAGCGCTACGAGTGTTTACCGGTCTGCTACCCGCCGAACCGGGTTCTGCGGATCACGTCCGTTTGCTCGGCCGGCCAAGCATCACCGACTTCGCCGCGAACGGTGGGCCGACCGGTTTGTACGCTGTCAGCGGGGTCAAATACACCACTGCGCGATCGGTGGCCTGCACCGTACTGGATCAGTGCGACCTGCCCGATCA
The DNA here is from genome assembly GCA_965369325.1 of uncultured Gammaproteobacteria bacterium. Taxonomy (GTDB): domain Bacteria; phylum Pseudomonadota; class Gammaproteobacteria; order Steroidobacterales; family JBCBZW01; genus CBDUQI01. The sequence goes on along the minus strand of CBDUQI010000260.1, from coordinate 3,448 downwards.
GCACCACCAGCATCCACAACCGCCACGGCCTGTCGCCAGCCCCGAAAACGTGGACGACATTGCCGCGTTGGGCGTGTTGGAAAGTGCCCGCGATGACTTTGACATTGCCTTGCGGCGGGTCGCGACCGGCGATGATCTCAGCCGCCTTCTGTCACTTTTGGCCAGCCTTACGACGCAAGACTGCGACGGCGGCGTGCCAAAGCGCGACACGGCAGCATGTCTTGACCCTCGCTTGAGCGCCGTCGGGATCCGCAAACTCCCTTCCTGACGCGATTTTTATGTTAAGTTAGGCCTTGCGGGTTAGCGAATAAGTTAACCTTGTCATAGTAATTAGAAGAAGCAACCGGCCCAGGGGGGGCGGCGTGATCCAATTCACATTTGAGGCGGGCAGTTTATGCTCTGCTTCATGTCTCTGTTTTAAGACAGGTACCTAGACAAGCGTGTGAGTTGTACATTGCCGGACGATGCACAAGCACCGTCAAGATTCCGACCGTGTTGCCCATAATTTTATCAAAAGAATTGGTTCAAGTTCCGATGACGCAAGGATACCTTCCGCAGCTGCGGACGCGCGAGATTGCAGGCGAAACCGCCGATCCAGCGCCAACAACACTAATTAACACCTCCAGCCGGTTCTGCCGTGCGGTTGCCATCGCGATGCTATGCGCGTCGTTGAGCGGTTGCTTCCTGGATGATGATCCGATTGAGGCCGCGCCCGACGCCACCGAGACGGAACCCGCTGCGGATGCGGACGATCCCCCGGTCGCCGTCAATGAGCCGCCCGTTCTGTCCAAAGAGAACCCAGATCAGGCTGCACGCGTCGGCAGCGAATTTACCCATGATGCCACTCAGAACGAAGAGGCTTTCATGGACCCGGACAACGACCGCTTACGTTACATGGTCACCTTCGGGTCCACCACGCGTGGACTCAGTGCGACCGACCAGGGTGTGATTGTGGGCACGCCGCAAAGTGAAGGCGATGTGGACGTGACTATCGTCGCCGAGGACGACGAAGGCGCACGTGCCAGCGACTCATTCAAAATTAGCGTTGGCCCGCCCAACCAGGCGCCGGTGTTATCCAACCCCAACCCGAATATCCAGCTCGCGGTCGGCGTCCCGTTTGACTACGACGCCACTCAGAACGGCAGCACCTTCACTGATCCAGAAGATGATGCGCTGATCTACACTGCCAGCTTTGATCCGCTTGACTCGGGTTTGAGCGCACGCGGTGGCATCATCACAGGCGCCGGGCTGGAAGCCGGTGTGGTCACCGTAACCATTACCGCCACTGACGCCTTTGGCGCGAGTGCCACCAACCGCTTTGATATCGACATTGTGGAATTGGTGCCGTTTAACCGCCCGCCCGCACTGGTCAGCCCCAACGGTGACGTACAGACTAACGTCGGCGCGGCATTCGACTACGACGTCGCCCAGGCGGGCGCGACGTTTGTGGATCCCGACGGAGACACCCTGAGTTATGAGATCACCCTGCAGCCTGATGACAGCGGGCTCAGCGTGGATGGCTCTCGCATTACGGGTACCCCACAGTACGTGGGCACGGTGGCTGTGCAGGTGCTCGCAAGCGATCCGCTCGGTGCCAGCGAAGTGGATAACTTCTCCATCCTGATTGCACCGGCGGCACAAACCAACCTGCCGCCTGAACTGGCCAGCGCCAATGCTGACCAGAACGGCACCGTGAACGAACTATTCATTTACGATGCGACCCAGCGCGGCGCGACATTTGTCGACCCTGAAGGCGATGCCATGACCTACTCGGTCAGCTTCAGCCCCAACGGTCGCGGCCTGATTGGCTTTCTTGGCGTGATTGGCGGATTCCCCAATGAGCCCGGCAGCATCACCGTGACGGTGACTGCCAACGACGGCAACGGCAACGTCACCTCTGACGTGTTCGCCATCGAGATCGCGCCCGAACCGCTCGCCAACCAGGCGCCCGAACTGCGCAACCCCAACGCCAGTCAGGTCGCCATCGTCGGCCAGGCATTCGAGTACGACACCACCCAGGATGGCACCACATTTGAAGATCCGGACGGGGACACCCTGGACTACAGTGTGTCCATCAGCCCGGACTTTTCCGGCCTGACGGTCAGCGACGGCCTGATCCGCGGCACGCCCAGTGCGGAAGGCGACTACAGCGTGACCGTGACCGCCAGCGATGGCAACGGCGAGAGCGCCTCCGACACCTTCGATCTGATCATTAGCGCCGCACCGGTCGTCAACGAAGCCCCAGTGCTGAACCTGCCAAACGTGCCCCAGACGGGCGCAGTCGGCGAACCGTTCTCACACGATGCCACCCAGAACGGGCTAACCTTCAGCGATGCCGACGGTGACCCGCTCACATACTCGGTGTCTTTCGCGCCCAACGCGAACGGCCTTAGCGCGAGCAGTGGTGTGATCTCCGGTCTGCCCATCAGCGCGGGTACCATCACCGTGACCCTGCTGGCCGATGACGGTCGCGGCGGCAACGCAAGCGATACCTTTGTTATCGACATCGAGGCGCCGCCGCCGGCCAACCAGGCCCCGCTGGTCGCCAGTCCCAATGCGGACCAGAACGCGCTAACGGGTGAGGCCTTTGTCTACGACGCCACCCAGGGCGGCAATACATTTATCGATCCGGACGGCGACACCCTGGCTTTCGCGGTAAGCTTCGCACCCGATGCCAACGGCATGAGCGCAAACGGCGGCATCGTCAGTGGCATCCCGCAGACAGCCGGCACCATTACCGTGCTGATCACGGCGGATGATGGCAACGGCGCCAACGTGTCGGACAGTTTCCAGATCACGGTGCAAGACCCGATTCCGGAAAACCGCGCCCCCGTGCTGGCCAACCCCAACAATGCCCAAACTGCGCAGGTGAACGAGTCATTCACCTACGATGCCACCCAGAGCGGTACCACCTTCACCGATCCTGACGGGGACGCGCTAACCTACACGGTGAATTTCGTGCCTGGCTCGAATGGCTTTACCGCCAACAACGGCATCATCAGCGGCAGTGCCGTCATTCCCGGCGCGGTGAATGTGCTGATTACGGCGGACGACGGCAACGGTCACACCGTTAGCGATATCTTCAATATCTTTATCGCGCCGGTTGCACCGGTGAACCAGCCGCCGGTGGTAGTTAACCCGAACCCGGATCAGAGCGCCGTCGCCGGCACCGATTTTAGCTACGACGCGACCCAGGGCGGAACCACCTTCGCCGACCCCGAAGACGACACCATGACGTACGTGGTGGACTTTGCACCGGGCAGTCGCGGGCTGGCGGCCAACAATGGGCAAATCAGCGGCAGACCAACCTTCGAAGGGGCGATCACTGTCACGGTCACTGCCGATGACGGCAGCGGCAACTTTGTTGACGACGTGTTTGTGATCGACGTCGAACCGCCACCGAATTCACCGCCGGAGCTGACCAATCCCAACGGTAACCAGTCCGCTA
>CBDUQI010000259.1:0-7003 GCA_965369325.1 uncultured Gammaproteobacteria bacterium | reverse complement strand
AGTTGTTCAGCGGTAACCGCATCACCATTGAAGAGGCGTTGGCCAACGCCGATTCACGGGCGAATCTTGAGACGCTGGTGAACTTCGGCTAGCGCTGCCGCCACCGGACCAGCGCCGCCGCCACCGACCCAACGTCGCCGCTGCCTCAGCGTCATCGATTCGACCTCCCCCTCCGCGCGCTACTCACCTCGCCTGCCTCAGGTCGCCGGGAACACCTCGTTGGCGTCAAACACCGGCCCGTCCACACACACCCGTTTCATCGCTGGCCCGTCTGCGGTTTGCACCTGTACCGCACAGCCGGCACAACCGCCGGTGGCACAGGCCATGAATTCCTCTAGCGAGATTTGCGCTGGCACCTCGAAGCTTTGGGCAACGCGCGCGCAGGCCTCCAGCATCGGCGTGGGGCCACAGGCGAAAATCTCCACCTCCCGCAATTGCTGGGGCGACAAGGAGGCCAGCCAGAGACGCGCCAGTTCGGTCACATAACCGGCGTAGCAGCCCGCGTAGTCGGCATTGCTGGCCAGCCGCGTTGCGATCCCCAGCTGTTCCATATCTTTAATGCTCGCGATAACCCCTTCGGGCATGCCTGGGAGCAGAATCGTGGAGGGCACAGTGGTGAACGGGAAGGGAATCTCAGAGCCCATCAACACCAGTGGGCGGTAGTGCGGGTCGCCTGCCAACGATTCCGCCAGAAATACCATGGGCGGGATACCGACACCGCCGCCGATCATCAGCGTGCGTGGTCGCTCCGGATGTACTTCGAACGGCATGCCAATGGGGCCCATCACGCTCACCACATCGTCTGCTACCCGCTGGCTCAACGCTCGCAGGCCGTCGCCGACGATCTTGTAGAGCACGTCAATCCAGCCGGCCTCGCGATCAACGCGCATGATAGACAACGGGCGCCGCATCGGTATCGCGCTGTCGCACTGCAAGTGAACAAACGAGCCAGGGCGGGCGGCCTTCGCGCAGGCCGGCGCCTGAATGCGGATGATAAACTGCTCGCCCGGATGGGCCTCCTGCCTAAGTACCAGACCGTCTTCAACAAAAATACTGCCGCGCCACGGGCGTTGTGGGTCGAGCGGCTCATTCATACTGGGCCTCATTCGGTTATTTGATGCGCCTGCGCCCTAGGCCCCGGCTTTTGGCGATTTCGATACTGCTAAGGGCCGGCATCTTTACGTCGGTATCGCACAGCGTCTGCCAAACCTGCTCCAGGATCGACATACGTACGGCAACACCGTTGCGCACTTGCTGGCGGATAACTGATTGCGGGCCGTCCGCCACATCGCTCGCGATCTCGCAACCTCGGATCATAGGCCCTGGGTGCATCACGATGGCATCCGGGTGCGCGAGGCGCAGGTGCTTGCTATCAAGACCGTAGGCCGCATGGAATTTGGCAGGATCCGGCGTGCTGCTCTGGGCCATGCGCTCGCGCTGGATCCGCAGCGTCATGATCACGTCGGCGTCTTTTAATCCCTCGGCCATTTGCTGATAACGCCGTGCACCGGCAAAGGCATCCTCCGGCGGCATTAGCTCAGGGGGCGCGACGATGCGCAGCTCGCCCACCCCCAGGCAGCCCAGCGCATGGGCGGCTGAGCGCGCTACGCGCGAGTGCGCAATATCACCGATGATGCACACCACCAAGTTGGCGAAATCCGGTTTGTGCTGGCGGATGCTGAGCATGTCCAGCAAGCCCTGCGTGGGATGCGACAGATTCGCTTCCCCGGCACTGATGACGGCCACTCGTGGTCCGACGTGCTGCGCGATCATCTGCGGGGCGCCGACCGTGGCGGTGCGTATGATGAAAATGTCGCTGCGCATGGATTCCAGCGTGTACACCGTATCCAGCAGCGTCTCGCCTTTCTCGCGCGAGGAATTGCTGACATCCAGGTTCAGCACTTCGCCACCGAGGCGCCGTGCCGCCAGCTCAAACGAGGCGCGGGTGCGGGTGCTAGGCTCGCTCATCAGATTCACCACCGTGGCGCCCGCCAGGGTGTCGTATGGCAGGCGCGCGTGGGTGTCGGCCTCCAGCAGCGCCTGCGCTCGCTCTAGCAACCGGACCATTTGCGCGGTGGGCATATGTTCCAGGCTGAGCAGGTGTCTTAGCGCCCCATCGCGAGCGGCTGGCGTGCCTGTGCTCATCAGGATTGCACCGCCCCGCGCGCAGATAACCAGTCGCGCAAAATCAGTTGCGCTGCCAGAGCATCAATCTGCTCGCGCTTTACGCGTTGTTTACGCTGGCCCGTCCGTCGTTGATCGCGCAGCATCGCGCGTGCCTCTGAGGAGGTGAGGTGCTCGTCGATCAACGCGGGGGCAAAGCCGGCGCGCTCGCCCAACTGCTGAGCGAAGGCTTCGGCCGCCGCAGTGATAGGGGCATCGCTGCCATCGCCATGATGCGGATGGCCCACTACCAGCTGGCTGGGTTGCCACTCGCTCAGCAACGCCTCGATTGCGGACCAGTCGGGGCCTGGGCAATCACCGCGCAGGGTGGTGAGGGCCTGCGAGCTGGCGATCATCAGCTGACCGACCGCGACGCCAATGCGTTTGTAGCCAAAATCGAAGGCGAGAACTGTTTGTTCAGACGTACTCATGCGCTCCGCACAATCGCACGGGCGCTGCGGCGCTGCCTGAGTCACTACGCGTGACCGACATCGGGCGAGAGCAGACTGAGATCAACCCCCAGCAGTCCGGCGGCCGCTTGCCAGCGCTCATCCAGCGGAGTGCTGAACAGAATCTGCTCATCCGCCGGCACACTAAGCCAGGCGTTGTCGCCGATTTCCTGCTCCAGCTGGCCAGGCGACCAGCCCGCATAGCCCAACGCGACAAAGGCATTTTCAGGGCCATCTCCGCGTGCCATGGCGGCCAGAATGTCACGTGACATCGTGACCGAGATGTGCTCAGCCACCTGTAGGGTGGAATCCCATTCGCGGATGTCGTCGTGAACCACGAAGCCGCGCTCTTTTTGCACTGGCCCACCGCTTAGCACCAGCTGGCTGCCGCCCTCGAACGGGTCGTGATCAAGCGACAATTGGTCGAATACATCGGTTAGATGCATGGCGCCGCGACGGTTGATGATCAGCCCGAGTGCGCCATCGTCGTTGTGCTCGCAAATGAGCGTAACCGTACGGGCAAAATTAGGATCGTCCATCGCCGGCATGGCGATCAGAAGTTGATTGGTGAGGTCTGAGTGACTCATGGCCGCATTATCGCTCATAGCGGCAAAGGCGGCAATTTCCGCGACGCGCAAAAATCGGACGTGGGCTAAGGGGTTTCCGGTACCGCTGAGCTCATGCGCCCACCCACAGGTGCGCCGCCGATAAACTGCCACTCGTAGATAAAGCGTAGCGTCTGGTGCTCGCCGGCGAGGGCTTGCGGGAACGGATCAAACGGGGCGGCCAGGCGCAAAATGCGCAGCGCCGCTTGATCCAGCAATTTGTGGGCAGAGGGGCGCACGACCAGAATTTGGCGCAGGCGACCGTCGGCGGCGACTGCCACCTCTAGCACCGGGCTGCCTGAGAGGCCTTGCTGGCGCGCCGCGTCGGGGAAGTGCAGCGTGCCGACTTGCTCGATTTTGGCCTTCCAGGTTTGCAGATAAAGCGCCACGTCGGCCCGGCGTGTATCCACGGACACGAGCAGTTCGTCCGGATAGTTACCCGAAGGGACCACTAACATGTCGCCGTCCAACTGGACCGCGCTGTCCGGCGTCGGCTGCCACAACCGTGCCTGCATGGCGACGGTGTCCGGGCGCTCACTCACTTGTTTAGGCAATGCATGCTGTGCATCGTTTGCGGATGGGCTGACGATGACGTCTTCCGGGGGCGCGAGTTCGCCCGGGTCGCTGAGCAGCGGCGCGTGCGCTGTGGCTTCGCCCTCGTTCATGAACGGGCTGGCTTGGGAGACCTCAGCGCCTGCCCGGTCCTGCACTGGCTCACCCGCGCCGCGCTGGTTGGCCTGGGCGATGTAGCGAGCATCCTGCGGTGCATCTACTTGGGTATCCTCGCTGATCAGCGCTACCTCCAGCGGCTGCGCGTCGGATCCGGCGGGCGGCTCGTAGTCGAAGCTTACCCCCAGAATCACTAGCCCGTGCGCCAGCGTGGCGATAAATAACATGTACACCAGGCGGTCCGCGCTGCTGCTCTTAATGGCGGCGCGTCCAGCACTGCTGGCCATGGATGTCGCGTTAGTCGCGATCGGCAAGTCTCCGTTCAATTGCGTCCATCAATTGTCCGGCGATGTCCAGATCAAACTCGCGATCCAGCTCACGAATACAGGTGGGACTAGTCACATTTATTTCGGTTAGGCGCTCGCCAATGATGTCCAGGCCTGCGAACAGAACGCCGTGGCGGGCAAGTTCCGCTCCTACCTCGGCGGCAATCCGGCGCTCAGCCTCACTTAGGGCACGCCCTTCGCCGCGCCCGCCGACGGCCAGATTGCCACGTAAATCGTCTGCCGGGGGGATTCTGGCCAGTCCGTAAGGCACTGGTTGCCCGTCTACCACCAGTACGCGTTTGTCCCCGCCGATGGCTATATCGGGCACATACTCCTGCACCATAGCAAAGCCTTCACCCTCGCGGGTGAGCGTCTCCAGGATGACATTTGTGTTCTGGTCGCCCTCGCGGATCAGGAACACGGAGGCGCCGCCCATGCCGTCCAGTGGCTTGGCGACCACGTTGCCATGGGCCTGGGCGAAGGCTTTCAAACGCTCCATCGAGCGTGCGATCAGGGTCGCTGGGCACAGGTGTGGGAACCAGGCGGTGTAGACCTTCTCATTCATGTCGCGCAGGGCCGAGGGCTCGTTCACTACTAGCGCACCGGCGTTGCGCGCGCAGTCCAGTACATAAGTGGTATAGACGAACTCCATGTCGAACGGGGGATCCTTGCGCATGAGGATCACGTCCAGCTCGCCCAGTGGGCCCACCAGGGGCTCCCCCAGGTGGTACCAGTCCTGAAGATCGTCGCGCACCGTCAGCGGGCGCTGGCGCGCCAGCGCCTGGCCATCGCTGATCCACAGATCAGGCTGCTCCATGTAGCGAATATCCCAATCCCGCCTCGCCGCCGCCAGTAGCATCGCCAGGGTGCTGTCCTTTTTAGGCGTGATCGACTCGATCGGGTCCATCACGACGCCGATGGTGAGCTTGGATTTTGTCATAATGCCCCGTAAATGATGCAGAAATGCCGAGTTTCAGACGCGATAGTCGTACAGCGCAGCGCTTTGTTCAACTGGTATTTCCGCAAAGCGTCCGGTGCGGCCGCGTAGGCTGATAAGCGGTATTGTGTGGAATCAGTGCACGGCGGCGCAAGCCTGGGCGGGGGTTCATAGATGATGCTCGCGCATTTGTGCTATAAGCTCGATCGGATGTCCGCAGTATGTTGGCGATCGGCACATGTCAGGCAGCCGCTAGGTCGGCACGCAGGATAAATCTGGCAACGTTCGGACCGACCACGGCCGATTGCCGTGGCGTTAAGGGAGCGTCGATTGAGTAGTGAGAGCAGGCAGAGTTTTCAGGGTTTGAAGGTTCTGGTGATTGATGACAGCAAGACGATCCGTCGCACGGCGGAAACTCTGCTTAGCAAGGAAGGCTGTGATGTGTACACTGCCGAGGACGGCTTTGATGCTTTGGCTAAAATTGCCGATCATCAGCCTGACATCGTGTTCGTGGACATCATGATGCCGCGCCTGAATGGGTATGAGACCTGTTCGCTGATCAAGCACAATAGGATGTTTCGCTCTACCCCGGTCATCATGTTGTCCAGTAAGGACGGTTTGTTTGATCGTGCCCGAGGGCGCATTGTGGGGTCTGAACAGTACCTCACCAAACCGTTCACCAAGGACGAGCTGCTGGGTGCAATCCAGCGGCATGTTGAGCGGTAGGAGCCCTCAATGGCATTAGTGCTGATTGTCGATGATTCGCCCACGCAGATTCATTTGCTTAAGTGCGCGCTGGAGAAGCACGGATTTGAGACCGAATCGGCCCAGGATGGGACCGAAGGGCTGGCCAAAGCGAAGGCTTGCATGCCGGATTTGATCCTGATGGATGTGATTATGCCGGAGTTGAACGGGTTCCAAGCAACCCGTGAGTTGTCCAAAGACCCGACAACCTCGCAGATTCCGGTGATTATGGTCACCACTAAGAGTGAGGAAAGCGATCGGATCTGGGCGCTGCGCCAGGGTGCAGTAGATTTTCTAGTCAAACCGGTTTCCGAGAACGATCTGGTCACCAAAGCGCGCGCTGCGCTGTCCCTGTAGGGACGATTGGGGCACCTTGAGCAATCATGGAGACATGAGCCGATGAGCAAGCAACGCAACCTGCGTACCTATAAGGAACAGCCGTTTGTGTTGCTGCAGGAGATGCAGCGCCGCGCTCGCGCCGCTCGGGTCGGACAGGACCGGGTGGGAGACAATGAGCGCGAATGGGTGGGGATCGCCTTTCGCGTGGGCGAGCGCCCACTGCTGGCTGCCCGCGCCCAGGTGCGCGAGGTGATGATGCTGCCGAGCGCCACGCCGGTGCCGGGCGCTAAGCACTGGGTGATGGGTTTGGCTAACGTCCGCGGGCAATTGTTGCCGTTGTCCGACCTGCGCTCGCTGGTAGAGCAGGCGCCCTCTGCGCCCGAGCGCAACGCGCGCGTGCTGGCGGTGAATCACCGTCAGATTCCCGCCGGCCTGGTCGTGGATGAGGTGTATGGCTTTCGCCGTTTTTTAGAGAGCGAGCGGCGCAACGCGAGAACCCAAGGGGAAATATTGTTGGATACTTGTATCAGCGGTGCATTTAATCAGGATGGGCGCCGCTGGCCAGTATTGGATTTGCACAAGTTGGTGGAGTCGGAGGCGTTTTTGGACGCCGCGCAGGCATAACGATTCGAAGGCCGCCGTGATCCGGCGCCGGCCTACGCACGACAGTAACCGAGACGGCAGTGTTGCACGCCGTCGCACGAGACATTTGGTGGGGAAGTAGATGGTCGACAAAAGTTTTGGTGAGCGTCTTTTGCCCGGACTCAGCAT
>CBDUQI010000258.1:0-7013 GCA_965369325.1 uncultured Gammaproteobacteria bacterium | reverse complement strand
ATCCAAATCACCTCGTAGTGTCCCGACCGATGCGGCCGCAACATACGGGTAAAAGTGCATATCTTCATCGCCCAGGCCCACCTCCCCCGGCGGCAGTGCGCCCGAGTCGATTAAAGCATAGCGGTAGCCGCCGGAGACTGGTGCGGCCTTCTGCGCGGTCGCGCGCGGTGGGCTGGCATCTACCGTCCCGCCCGTGGTGGGGCTAGGCGCGCTTGCGCAGCCACTGGCAATCAACACAAGTCCTACCGGCATTGCCCGGCGCCATCGTTTAAGCATCAATCACTTCCATCTCTTAGGTGAGTATCAGGGGCCTATTGTAATAGACCGCAGATAACAGAGGCGGTTCAAGCCTGTCATATTTTGTGATTCAGATCACATCTGCATAAGACTCAGTTGGTTAGGGTTGCCTTGATTGGTTTGGGATGTTTTTCCCATCTTTTATCCGGCGCACTAGCTGCAGCCTTTTAATGCAGATGACGCGGTGCGCGACGGCCTTCTGTACCGACTTGACAGAAACCCGGTTGAGATCCGCCGGCGGCAGGGGACTGACGATCGCCATGCCTTGCGGAATTAAGGCGTGGCCACCCGTACGGCAGACTAAAAATAAGGGAATTGCATGGAGAGAACCACGGGCCATGAGGGAGCTGCGAGGCCAACGTGTCGGGCGAGCCGGGCCGGTGAGGATGGCGGGGTTGGACCTGGGCGCGAATGCCTGGGCGCAACGTTGCTGGTAAATCCCGGCCAGGACCTAATCCTGCAGGCCGAAGGCGCAGTGCGGCAGTTGATCGGCTGTCGTGCCGATGCCTTGTGCGCGCTTAGTTTCGGTGATGTAGCCCGGCGAACCGGGCTGATAGGGCTAATTGATGCTTACGCACAGGGTGAGCACCATGCCCTCGGCGTAAAGGCAATGGTTTTATGCGACCTGACGGGGCGGGAGCATCTGTGCGAGGTCAGCGTCGCCGACCATCTGCTGGATGGTGAGCACCTCATGCTGTTCAGTGTGCGTGAGTCCGCCCAGGCCAGCGGTTGCGATGCGATGGATCTGAGCGAGCTGAATTGCGTCCGCCCTCTGACCGCCAGATTGATGGATGATGGGGTGATTGAACTCAATGCCGATGGTACCGTGCGCCACCTGAACGGCGCCGCCAGGGCGCTGACCGGGTGTTCATCGCGCCAGGCAATTGGCCAACCGCCCGAACAGCTGTTCCGGTTGATCGACCCGGAGACCGAGCAGGCTGTCGACCTGAGTGGCCTGCACACGCTTGGGCCGAATAAATTCCCGGCCGATTACCTGATTGTCGGGCGCTCAGGGCGTGAGGTAGCAGTGCAGGTGAGCTTCGTTAAATCGCTGCGATCGGGCGATCCGCGGTTTCTATTGCTTCGAGACCGGCGCGAAGAGCACACGTTGCGCTGGCAAATGAACTTTCGCGCGCGTCACGATGAACTGACCGACCTGCCTAACCGCGGCAACTTCGAGCGTGCACTTGCATTGCGGCTAACGCCCGAGGCGCTGCACGCCAATCACGCGCTTCTGTTTATCGATTTGGACCAGTTCAAGATTGTGAACGATACCTGCGGGCACGGGGCGGGTGATGCATTGCTGCGTCGGCTGGCCACGGTGTTGTGTCATCAGGTACGCCGCACCGATCTGTTGGCTCGCGTGGGCACGGATCAGTTTGCGATTCTGATGCACGGCTGCTCGCTGCGGCACGCCAAAGAAAAGGCCAGTCGTATTTTATGTGCGGTGGCTTCTTTGCGCTTTAGCTGGGCCGAGCACGTGTTTCGCCCCACCGTGAGCGTGGGTGTGGTGGAAGTGGACAGCACGCGGGAGACGCCTGCCAGTCTGCTCGCCTGTGGCGATGTGACCTGCACCCTGGCTAAAGAGCGCGGCCGCAATCGCGTTGAGGTTTGTGGTGGCGCGGATGTGCCGACCTATCGTGAACAGATGCGCTGGGTGTCGCGATTGCTACGCGCCTGCGACGATGAACGTTTTGAGCTGCATTACCAGCCCATCGTCGGTATGCGCAAGGAAGATACCCGTGCCCAATACGAGCTACTGGTGCGAATGCGGGATGGAAATGGCAATGGCCAATTGATCGCGCCTGGTCATTTCATTCAATCGGCCGAGCGCTACAATCTGATGCCACTGATCGACCGCTGGGTAATAAGCCATGCCCTGCGAGAGCTGGTATGTAGGATTGACGAGCCGCTGTATACGCTTTCAATCAATCTCTCGGGCAACTCGTTAAGCGATGAGGCGTTTCTCGCGTGGGCGGTGGCAGCCGTCACTGAGGCCAGCCCGCCCTCGGGCGCGCTGTGTTTTGAAATTACCGAGACCGCTGCGATGGGTAATCTAAGGGCGGTGAGGCTGTTTATTCGCCGGATGCACGCGCTCGGTTGCCTGTTTTCGCTGGATGACTTTGGCAGCGGCCTGTCCTCGTTTGCCTACCTTAAGGATCTGGCCGTCGATTTTGTGAAAATTGACGGGCGCTTCGTTCGCAATATTTGTGATGACCATATCGACTACGAGATGGTGGACGCCATTACCCGGGTAGGTCATGCGATGGGCATCAAGACGGTGGCGGAGCACGTTGAAACCGAAGCGGCAGCCGAGTGTCTGAGGCAACTGGGTGTAGATTACATGCAAGGTTACGCCATCGCGCGACCGGCACCCGCAACCCGCGAGGCGTTCGCGCGCCGGGCGCAGCCGCCGCAGCCGCCGCCGCCTACCAAGCAAACGCTCGCGCAGGCCGTCTAGGCAGTGGCGATGGTGTCCGGCGGATTTGCCGGGCGGCGCGGGGCTGGCGCGAGCCGTCTTGCCCTGCTGTAATATTGCACAATGACGTGCAATAACAATGACCAACCGGCGGACGCGGCGGCGGCGGCGCTGCCACCACTACTTCAATCCGACGAACCTGCCCCGTTCACCTACCTGAACCCGCATGGGGCGGCGCCGTTGTTGCTGGTGTGCGACCACGCCAGTGCCGAGGTGCCACGGGCGCTTCGTGGGCTGGGCGCAAGTACGCAGGATTTGCGGCGTCACATCGGTTGGGACCTCGGCGCGGCGCAGTGCACCAGGCTGCTGTCACGGGCGCTGGATGCGCCAGCGGTGCTTGCCAACTACTCACGCCTGGTGGTTGACTGCAACCGCTACCCATCCGACCCGGAGCTTGTGCGCGAGGTGAGCGACGGTACCGTGCTGGAAGGCAATATCGGTCTTGGTGCCAGCGAGCGCGAGCGCCGGATGAGCCAAATCTACTGGCTATATCATGGTGCTGTGGCGGCCCAACTGGCCCGCATGCGCGAGCACCAGCCGGCCATTGGGGTGGTATCCATCCACAGTTTTTCGCGGAGCCTGGGCGCGCACTTGCGGCCGTGGCATGTCGGCGTGCTGTGGGATAAAGATGAGCGCATCGCCGTCCCGCTGATGCAGGCATTGTTACGGGCGGGCGATGTGGTGGTAGGCGACAACCAGCCGTATTCGGGTGCCCATCCAGCCGATTTTACGCTGGATCATCATGCCGAATCGGTGGGGTTGGCGCACGCTGCAATTGAAATTCGCCAGGATTTGATCGATTCTGAAAGTGGGCGCGCACAATGGTGTGGACGTTTGGGCAATGCACTGGCGCAGGTGTTAAACCTGCAGTTCGACAGCCAGCTGATCATGGACTGAGGGGGTAGTTTCATGCACGGAGAGAATCCGCCGTTTACGATTGGTATTGAGGAGGAGTATCTGTTGGTGGATTGCGAGACCCGCGATCTCGCTGCAGAGCCGCCGGAGGAAATGCTGCGCGAGTGTCAGGCGCTGTGCAAAGGGCAGGTAAGCCCGGAGTTTCTGCGCGCACAAATCGAGATCGGCACCAAAGTATGCCGCAATATCACCGAAGCGCGGGATGACATTACCAAGCTGCGCGGGGCAATTGTCACCGTCGGTAAAAAATACGGCTTGGCCCCGATGGCCGCCTCCACCCATCCGTTTGCCTCTTGGCAGAATCAAAAACGCACGGTGCACGATCGCTACGAAGCGCTGGAGAGCGACATGCAAGCCTCAGCCCGACGACTGCTGATTTGCGGCATGCATGTGCATGTGGGGCTGAATGATGATGATCTGAGAATCGACCTGATGAATCAGTTCACCTACTTCCTGCCGCACCTGCTTGCACTATCATGCTCATCGCCCTTTTGGGAAGGCGCCGATACGGGTTTGCAGTCCTACCGGCTGACGGTGTTTGACGGCATGCCTCGCACCCGTCTGCCAGAGCACTTTGACAGCTATGCCGAGTACGAGCGCCATGTCGAGACGCTGGTGCGGGCACAGGTGATAGAAGATTCGAGCAAGATCTGGTGGGATCTGCGCCCCAGTCACCGCTACCCGACGCTGGAGGTGCGCATCGCTGATGTCTGCACGCGGCTGGAAGACACGTTGTGCGTGGCGGCATTTGTACAGTGCCTGATGCGCATGCTGTACCGCTTGCGCATGAGCAATCAGCGCTGGCGCTCATACGCCAATATGCTGGTGCAGGAGAATCGCTGGCGCGCGATGCGCTACGGGTTCGAGCAGGGTCTGATCGACTTTGGCCAGTCCAAGGTGCGCCCGTCCTCGGATTTGATGGATGAGCTGATCGATTTGATGCAACCGGATGCGGTGGCGCTTGAGTGCGAGGCCGAGGTGGCTGCGGCGCGTGACATCCTGAGTCGGGGTAACAGTGCGATGCGTCAGCTAGCGGTGTACCGCCAGGCTATCGCCAGCGGCGCAGAACCCGATCAGGCGTTGCGCGATGTCGTCGATCACCTTGTCGCCGAGACTGCGATCGGTCTGTAAAGGGGCACTGGCGCCACATGCAAAGCTCTACGGCGCCGCCAACGGTGCATTCACATCGGCTGTGCATTGCGCCAATGATGCAATGGACCGACCGACACTTTCGTTACTTTCTGCGTTTGCTGTCACCCCATGCCTTTTTGTACACCGAGATGGTCACGGCGGCAGCCGTGGTGCATGGCGATGCACCACGTTTCTTGCGTTTCGATCCCATTGAGCATCCGGTGGCGCTACAGCTGGGCGGCAGTGATCCGCGCCTGTTGGCGCAAGCGGCGGCACTCGGCGAGGCGGCGGGTTTTGATGAGATCAATCTGAACGTTGGCTGCCCAAGCGATCGGGTGCAGTCGGGGCAGTTCGGCGCCTGTCTGATGCTGCAACCCGCATTGGTCAGCGAAGGCGTGCGCGCGATGCGCGAAGCCGTGGACATCCCGGTCACGGTTAAGACTCGCTTGGGCGTGGATGAGTATGACAGCTACCAGTTCCTGTTGGATTTTGTTGGACCTGTCGCCGAGGCAGGGTGCGAGCTGTTTATCGTGCATGCGCGCAAAGCGTTATTGAATGGTCTCAGCCCAAAGCAGAACCGTGATATCCCGCCACTTGATTACGCTCGCGTGCACCAGTTGCGCGGCGACCTGCCGGATCTGCAGCTGGTGCTGAATGGCGGCCTCGCCCAGGTGAGTGAGATGCAGCGCCAGCTTGAGCATCTGCATGGGGTGATGATCGGCCGGGAGGCCTATCGAAATCCGTACCATCTGCATGAGGCGGAGCAGGTGCTGTTTGGGCTGGACCCGCAGCAATTGGCTACCCGTGAGGAGGCGCTCGACCGTTACCTGCCATATGTGCGGCGCCAGTTGGCGCAGGGTGAGCGGTTCTGGTCCATCAGCCGGCATTTGCTTGGGCTATTCCAGGGGTGTGCAGGGGCGCGTCGCTGGCGTACTTGCCTAAGTACCCAGGGCACCCGTGCAGATGTGGATGAGCGATTGCTGGAGCAGGCGCTGCAAATGGTGCGCACGGTGCACGCGGCTTAAAAAAAATGTGGGCGTAGCTTGTGCTTCAACTACAATGCGCTGCTTTGAAGCGGCATCCGCCTGTAGCGGGGCCACCACTTACAATAACAGGAGCGCTATCTTCGATGTCATCGAGCAAGTCTAAATCTCGCGGTAAAGGGAAGAGCAGCCTGGCAAGTCAGGCGGATCGGCATCGTCTGTACGAGCTGTCCGTGCAGAGCCCACCGGATGAGGTGGAGATGATCGAAGGCTTTTTTCGCGAGCTGCGCTCGCGCGAGCCTGAGCTGATGCGCGAGGATTTTTGCGGTACCGCAGCTCTGGCGTGTGAGTGGGCTAACTCTGATCCCATCCGCCGCGCGGTTGGGCTGGATATCAGCGCCGAGGTGCTGGACTGGGGGCGCGAGCACAACCTGAGCAAGCTGGATAAGGATGCGCGCAGCCGGGTGAGCCTAGTGCAAGGCGATGTCATGGCTGGCCATCCGGCGCCTGCGGACATGATCTGCGCCTTCAATTTCAGCTACTGGATTTTTAAAACCCGCCCGGCGCTAACCGCCTATTTTGCCCGCGTGCGCGAAGGCCTGGTGAGCGACGGGGTTTTCCTGATGGACGTGTTTGGCGGCTCGGAGTCCATGTCCGTCATGAAGGAGAAGACCAAGCAGAAGCGCTTTACCTATGTGTGGGATCAGGCCAGTTACGATCCCATATCGGCAGATTTTCTCACCCACATCCATTTTCATTTCCCCGACGGGTCGCGCATGAAAAAGGCGTTTACCTATGACTGGCGGCTGTGGACGTTGGCCGAGATCGGCGAGTTGCTGAGGGAGGCGGGGTTTTCGCATGTGCAGGTGTTTTGGGAGCAAACCGGCGAGGATGGTGAGGGCAATGGTGAGTACGAAGCGGTTGATGTGGGTGACCCGGATCCGGCGTGGATAGCGTACGTGGCGGCCATGCCCTAGTCCCCGATCGGCCGATCTTCGGCGCCGTGCGCAAAGGTGTGCGCGCAGGCTTGATGCGGCGGAGCAGGTCGCGCAAGCGCTGGGGTAGTAGTTTGGGGGTGGCGATGCGGGGGCGGCATGTGCCAGTAGGGTGCGCCAATCGGCCAATAGGGGCATACCGGCCAGAATGCCGGTGACGTGTTCCCTGCCGCAGGGTTCAAGTATACTTTGCGCTCGGCCTCGTCCGGGGCC
>CBDUQI010000257.1:0-7143 GCA_965369325.1 uncultured Gammaproteobacteria bacterium | reverse complement strand
AATTACCTGGTCATCTTCGTTGAGCAAGAAATACATGCCATCCGGGTCCATCTTGTCCTCAGTTACTTGTATGGGCAACGTGATGGAACTGACCGGGTAGTAGCGATTGAAGGTCTCGCCGATATCCACGCTCGGATGCACACCGTTGCGTGCACACAGCCCGTCGATCCGGTTCTTCTTCATTTCCTCACCCAACCACGGGGCGCCCGTATGGCGTGCGGTAAACGGCACCCGCATGGCTAACTGTGGCCTGAACAACGGCCAAGTATAACGACCGTTCTTCGGGTTAAAGGTCACTTCCGGGCGCACACCCGGCTGGTCAGAAACATAGCCGGGATGTGGTGTGGTGTTTTCGGGCTCGCCCCAGATCTGCAGATTTTGCCCTTGCCCTGTAGCCGTCCAGTTCCACACGGTCGCGTCTTGTGCATCAATCGGCTCACCCGGTGGTGGCAGCATATTGGCTATCCACTCAAGCACGCCAATCTCGGTGCTGGGATCGGAGACGTTAGCATCAGCCACAATCTCGCGCCCGTCATCCACGGTGAGACCTAGCAGGTCGCCGGCCGAGACGGCAAGCGCTGGCGCGGTGTTTGAAGGCGCCTCTTCATCCGAGAACGGGTTGTCGGCCTGGAACAGGCGGTCTTCTACGAACAGCGGGTTGTTGTACACGTTGTTGTCCGCCGTCTGCTCGGTCCCGAACACGCGCCAGAACGACCACATGCCGGCGATGTAGTGATGGCCAATATGGCAGTGGAACAGAAAGTCGCCCACGCCCTGCTGACAGCCACCTGCGCCACACTCGTGCTCCAGGTTGTAGCTGGTGCCCGGCCCGATGGACTGGGAATCCAGATGGATAGAGGTGAGTGCCTGGTCGGGCACTTTGGTTAAGCCTTTCCAGAAATCATTGTTCGGATCGGAGTTGGGATTACGCCGCCACCGATCGCCACCGCCGTGCAGATGGTGCACGTGGAAGACTTCACTACCCCCGTGCATCAGGCGGGTTTTCACACCCTCACCCACATAGGAACGCGGAATCGGCGTGGCCGGATCGCCAAACGGATAAGACGCGTAGCCGTGCGCCTTGCCGTTACCGGCGAGATCACCATTGGTGTCTTTGTCCTGAATCATCCGATTACGGAACGGCTCACTGCGATAGTTAATCGCGCGTGCGCCCGGACGGTAGACGCCCGCGATATCGTCAATCAGCGGCTGCACTTCGCCGTCCGCGCCGCGGATAGCGGTAAAGCCTTCGTCGCCGAACTCGTGATACATCAACACGAACTCACGGAAGCTTTTATCGTCATCGCGCTGGGCGTTGTTGTCGATAATGATGGCTTCCCAGTTGCTGCCGGTGGTATCGGCCAGCGGCTGCCCGGTTTCAACATCAAGATGATCGGAGCCTGCCGGCTCGATCACCAACGCACCGAATAACCCCATGTTCACGCGGCGCCGACCGGCACCGTGATCATGGAAGTAGTAAGCGCGTTCGGCATCAGGATCATCCGGTACTGAGATGCGATAGGTAATGTTCTGACCGGGCGCTGCCATGGTATCGGGGTTGTTGCCAACATTGCTGCCGGCATTCTCAACCGTATGCGGTAAACCCAGGATATGCATGGATGCCGGATCAGACGTCGCCATCGCGTTGGTAAAGGTGATTTCCACGCACTCGCCCACATTGGCGCGAATGACTAGCGGCTGGATCAGATCTTTGCGCAGACCATGGGCAACCCGGGTCGGGTTGTCTCCCTCATCAAGCATACGGTCGGCATCAAGTTGAGCCTGGAAATTCTCGATGTCAGCGATATTGCGTTGCAAAGCGTACATATGCGAATCGCGCACATGCTCGCCAAAGCGGTTTAAGGTCACTGTGACATCAATGGCGTGAACGTTGTAGGAGCGAACATCAGCGCCCGACTCACAAGCGTTCAGGCTATTGGGATCTACCTGAGCCAACGCATCACTGACCAGCGGCTGTTTACCCATCATGCCAAGGCCAGCCAATGCAAACGGCGTCAGCACTGCAAGCGCGGTCACGCCTGCTCGGGCGGGCGTGGCGGTCATCGTGCGACCGAGTACCCGCGCCGGTGCAAAGTCCGGCGTGGGCAGTCGGCGGCGACGAATCACGATCATGCCCACCACCAGCAACGGCAGGAAGGTGCCCAACTGCACCAGTGTGTCCTGCATGCCCATGGTGATACGCCAACGTACGCTTTCGGCCAGGGTCAGATCGTTGCCGGCACCGCGCAGGGCGCCGAACGAGCAAAGCTCGGTCGACTCCTGCACGGTCAGCTCGGAGCTGACAACCTTAGTCTCCACTTGGGCCAGATACACACCGTAGGTGTTGCCGAAGTACTCATGTACCACATCACGACTAGCCGTGAGCGGCAGGCTGAGCATCATAAACAACAGCGTGCACATGCCGACCATGCCCAACACCCCGGACCAGCCCGGGGCATCAAGGCCAAAGCGGCGTGACAGAGCCCGTGCGCCGAGCAGAGCGGCCAACACCAGCGGTGCACTCAACAACACGTCCAGCGTGAAGTGAGCGAACACACCGCCAGGGCTCCAGGCGATAGTCGGGTTCAACAGAACCGTCAGCGCATATTCAACGCTTGCTATCCCCAATGCGAGAGCCAGCGAGACCCACACCAGTTTACTCAACGGCGTGGGTTGATCGCCTCGTCCTTTTTTCTCGTTACTATTCATTTTTTTCTAAACTCCTGAGGCTACTGGGGCAGCGCGGAAATTATCCGCTCGTCGTAGCCGCCGTGCAGTGAAGACACACAAACATTGGCCCCCACCTGCAACTCATCGGCCGCTATCCGCGACCAGAACCGGCCATTGACCCCCTTCACCTGAGTCACTGCCAAAATCTCCCCTGGGCAACCTTCAGCGTCAGCGGCGCCCGCATGCACAGTGACCCATTCGGCGAACGTGCCTGTGGGGATAAACTCCGTGACCTTGCCGCGTATCAGCACGGTATCGCCCGCCGCAGCGGTCGTCTCGCGTGCGACCGACAGGAACAGGCTGTCTTTCTCATCACCCGTGTCGTCCGAACCGTCGGTCAGCGGATGCGGCGAGAAGATGGAGTTGTCGTGGAACAGATCATCAAACTGGTAGAACACCTGGCCTGACGAACGTGGCATTTCGATGGTGGTATTCAGCCCGGTTTGCTGGAACACCGGTGCACCATGTCCGTACGTACCGTCGACCCAGAAACCCTGTGAGGGATCAGCCGGATCGTTCCAGATGGTGCCGTTATACGGGCTGATAAAGATGAACGGCTTCCACGCGCCAGTCGGCGGAATAATGTCGCCGGCATTGGCACTGACCTGGTCCGGGTTACGCAGGAACGGCGGGAACCGCAACTCGGTTTTTTCTACGTCCGGGTTGTTGGGTTCGGGCCAATTCAATGCCCCATTAGGGTTAAATGGACCGAAGTCGGTCTGACAGAAGTCACCCAACGGATCCTGCGGGCACATCTGCTGTACGCCGTAACCCTCAGTATGCTGGCCTATCAGCAGACCTGGCTCACCGTCAGCATCGCGCAGCGAGTCCGCACCCGGTATATCGCTGACGATGAAATCAGGCGGGTTGAAACGGAAGTCGCCATCACGGCCTTCTTCGGAGTACCGATAGCCGAAGTGATGAGACCCGAAACCGCCGGTGTAAGGTGCCAACAGTGTGCGATCACGACCACGGAGGAATACGTCCGGTTGTTGAATGACATCAAAGTGCGGGCGGAACCCCCAACCAGCGCGCCACTGCATCTCGGCCACCTTGGGCGCGCCGTAACTCGGCTTGAAGTTAAATATTTCAAAACTGGTAAACCCGCCTGCACAGCAACGCAAAATGTCATCGTGCAAGCGTGGGCCAAAGTCCACGTTGCGGAAGTAGTGCGTGTGATTGTCGAGATTAATCAGCTTGGCAAAGCGGTTCTCGCCCTGCAGCCAAGTGCGAATTTCGTTCAGTGCCGGGCCTTCGCCGTACATCTCGTTGTTTAGAAACACGCTGACCATCGAGAAGTCACCGTAGTCGCCAAACTCCAGGCCATCTTCTGCCAGCAGGATATCCCAGGCCTCCGGTGGTAGCTGCGTCTGGAACTTCGCCAGATTCGTCCAGTCCACCCAGGTGCCGCGCGGGCCCAGATTCGGGTCATTGACCCAGGCTTCGATGGTAGCGGCGCTCTCTCCGTCCAGTACTGCGTTGGCCACTTTGAGCATTTTCATCTCGGGCGCGGCATCGCCGATGCTGTCCAGGGTCAGCTCCTCGCGGTTGCGGTAGGCGTAGCTCTCGCTCTGCGGATCCAGCTCGGCAACCTTGGTTACTTGATTAAACAGCTCGAAAACCGGCTGCAGGAACTGAATGCGTGGCGGATGCACACGCCAACCCCAGGTGTACACACCGCGCAACATTCTTACTGGCGGGTACTTCACCGTCACCTTCAACACCTCACCGGCCTCAAAACCGATCCAGACATGGTCCATGCCTTTAAACGGGAACTGCACCGTATTCAGTTGCTCGCGGCGGTCGAGCATCACCATCGTCGGCGAAAAGTCCTCTGGCGCCAGTCCGTAGATGGTGTAGTTGATCTGCACCGTGTCGTCCCAGTCGTACTGCTCAACTTCCGGATTGAGTGCCAGTTCGTCCTCTTCGGAATTATTGGCATCGCGGAACGGGAACTTGAGCAAAAACGTATCGGAGTCGATCTGCCCATCGTAGTAGACCATGCTGATATCCGCTTCCCATACCTGACGCTGCTCGCCATCGAACGGGCTCTCGTTGGTCACCGGGTCGCCGTTGTCGTCGCGTATCAGGGACACCGTTTTGGTCTTGTACTCTTCTGGTACGGCATCTGGCGGGAAATGCTCCGGCCCAATCTCCGAGGATTTCCAGCGGTTGAAGTTGAGCATCGAGAATCCGTCGTAAGCCCGCCCTTCGGTGGTACCGTACAAAATGGCCTTCAGCTCGGTGGCGTAAGCCTCCATGCCTGCGGAGTCGCCATCGGCGGCGGCATTGGCAATGCCCTGTATCGCCAAGCGCATGTCATCGTTCGGGCTGGACAACTGGGTGATCGGATGGCCCAGCAGACTGTGCGCGTCAACCGCATCGACAATCTCTATATTCTCGGCATTGCTCTGCTCGGCCCCATCTACCGACTGGTCGGTGTTGGGAACGCGAATATCGCGGCCTTCCAGCGCGGAACTGAACGGCTCGAATAGACCAGGCTCATTAGTGTCCAAGGCTGCATTGGCAGGCAGCCCGGTAAAGATCGCCGCCAGTGCACAGGCCGTGGCCAGTGCGGGACGTCGAAGCGGGGTTACAAAACGCGAAAAGCGTGGGTTTGCCATGAGCGCCTCCTCCAAAGGCTAGGAAATTTAGTCTTTCTCTTGCAGTGACCGTCGGCTGCCTCGCAGGAAAATTGCGGACGCATGGTCACTTACTACAACGCTAATGATTTTAGGCAAGAACAAGCGGTTAGATCACAATAAGCAGGAGGGACGGCAGCAAACAGCATGCTATGTCGCTTATCGCCTCCGTTTGTCCCATTGGCGTTCGGGGTGGTTATGGCTGCAATTTGAGGATTAGTTAACTTTAGATATAGACTAATTCTAATATTATCTTTTATCTAAATTGGTGCAGAACTCCGCGTACAGCGCAAAGATATCCGTTTGTTTCAAACGTCACTATCGCTATCACTAGCCGAAGTACTAGGCGTTGAGATCAAGCACGTCCACGCACCAGTGCCGGAGGGGCGACAACCTGGTGATATTTGGCCCGCAGGTATCGTCTTCTTCCTCACAATCAACGTTAGTTATACTGCGATTCTATAAGAATACTGTCAGCGCGTTGGCGAAGGTGACGGGCATTTCGAAACCCACGATGTACAAATGAAGCTGCGCGCAATTCGGCGAAACAACAAGCGAGGGAATTCGAGTACGCAGGGAGTACGATTAGCATGAGTGGACGCCGCCCAGGATCATCAGGTCTCGATACTGATTTTGCCTCACCGTTGGAGAGCAGCCCACCACCGGTAGGTGCTCATCCAGGCAACAGTTATGGCGCACCGCGTCGAGGCGTCAATCCAGCCTTGCAAGATTTACTTGGCGCGCATTCGCTGGATATGGACACTACCCGGCGTCTGGCCGTTGAGCTGCTGGGCTGGGAGTCATTTTGTATTGGGATTTCCGACGGCATCGTGGCCCAAAACGCCTCAGCGTTTTTGGATCTTCCCAGGCTTGTACGACAGTTCGTTTTAGCCGATGCCTACGACCGGCGATGGGACATATTGCCTAGCTATTGCCCATCGTTGGAACATCGGCCAGGTATTGACCCGTGGGGGGCCTCGTTGATCGAGGATCAATTGTGCCATGCGTCTGGGTTTCGTGATGCGCTGGCAAGTGCCGTGTGCGGGAGCATTCAGTATCCTAGTCACACCCAAGCGCCAAAAAATTTGGAAAAAGACCGGTGGCTGCAGTTTCACCAGCTACGCGATTCTCCCAGCTCGGTCCATCGTTATCACACTGGTGTGCAGTTTGCTCACCTGCTGATGTTAACGCTTGAGCGCGTGGCTGTTGAGCGCAGCGTAGAACCAACGTTGCATAAGCTGGCCATCCGCTGGCCGTTACTTCGAGAGGCACTCGCCTTATTGCAGTGGGACATGGGCAGCGCCGTACGCTCAGATGAAGCCGCCGCGCAGGCCCAGCGACCGGCATCGGAGTCAGTTTCCCCAATCGCCAAGGATTCCTGGATCGAATTCCAACTAGTCGACGACGATGACAAGCCTATCGTTGGAGAACGTTACGAAGTATTGCTACCAAATCAGACGCTTGTGACTGGTACGCTGCCCGAAAGCGGTACCGTGTTTCTGGAGGGCATCCCCCACGGTCAGTGTGAAGTTTCTTTTCCTTCGCTGGGCACAACCAGCTTACCGAGCAGCCACTAGAAACCTGCATTTCTTGCCCCCCCCCCGATGTTAGAGTTCCATTTCGGGCACCACATCCGGGCTCGCCAACTCTCCCTCGGTCTTGCCTGCAATCTCATCCCCGCTAACGCCCCTTGCCCGCTCGCGCAACCAGAACTTGCCATCCCCGATTTCAAGATAAGCCAGATCTGCTACCACCTCCTTGATGCATCCCG
>CBDUQI010000256.1:0-7164 GCA_965369325.1 uncultured Gammaproteobacteria bacterium | reverse complement strand
CAACTACGTGATGATCGTGGCGCACCACATCACGGAGCTTAGAAGACTGCTGGGCGATGTCGGCAAGAAAGACATCATTATCAATGTCTCCGGTAAAAAGAAAAAGCCGGGCGAGCCGGCCAGCGGCGGTGCGTACTACCTGAATGTGACACCAAGCTTCGAAGCGCCAGTGCGAGTCACCGGCGCACCGTACCTTGGGGCTCGGCGATTCACATTCGATCATGCCGCGTTGTTCTTCGGGCGCGATAGGGCAGTGCGCGAGATGACCAGGCGAATCCATACGGCCGCTGCCGAAGGGTGTGCCTTTTTGCTGGTCACCGGACTTGGCGGTGCGGGGAAATCGTCGGCGGTTCAGGCCGGCGTCTTACCCAGTCTGATGCGCCAACCACCGGCGCCGGCCTCGCACTGGCGGCAGGTTGTGGTCGAGTACGACACTCGTGTGCAGAACCCGTTTGAAGAGCTGGCAACCGCGTTGGTGCGGACGGTCCCGGAGATGAACGAGATTCCGCAGCGCAGGGAAGTTTCTATCGTGGAACTGCTGACCCAGCATCTAATGCAGACGCCGCAGGCCGCCGCGGGCACTTTGCTCGATGTCTTTTTCGCCAAGGTGGCGAGACGCATCGTCGGCGGTCGCACCCAACCGGATTTCTCCCTGGTGTTGGTGATCGATCAACTTGAGGCACTGTTCGCGGGCCCGTCGGTGAGCCGGTCGACAGTCGATGCGTTGATGCTGGTGCTGGACGATCTGGCCCGTTCCGGTTGGTGCTACGTGATCGCAACGGTGCGATTGGACTATATTGCGCAGTGCCTTGAGCACAACGTGCTGGGCCCGATGCTAGAGCACCGGGGGCGCCTGTCTACCTTGCGCAAACCGGACCCCTTTGAACTTAGGGAGATGATCACCGGCCCAGCCCACCGTGCCAATATCGAGTTCGAGGTGGACGAGAACGGCCTATCGTTGGCCGACGCCATCGTCGCCGATGCCGCGAATCTGGAGTCGCTCACCGTGCTTGGCCATGTGCTGGCCGAGTTGCACCGATCCTGTCCGAACAAGCGCCTTACGTTTGCCCGCTATCGACATATTGGCGGACTAAGCGGATGCGTCAGCCGTCAATGCGACGCTCTGCTCGAAGCGCTTGGCGCGGACGCGCAAGCGGCGGCGATGCCGACCGTTCTTACGCGACTGACCCAACTCACCGCTCACCCGGACAATCCGATAGTGGCCAAATCGGCGCGCTGGAAAACGCTGACTGCAACGCCGGCCGCTAAGCACCTGGTTCAGCAGTTCTGCGATGCACAGCTGTTTACAGTCTCGCGGGATGATGTAACCGGCGAGCGCATGGTGGCATTGGCGCATGAAGCCGTCCTTACCGCATGGGACACCGCTGTGACTTGGATTAGAAACAACCAATCCCAGCTACGTGTGCATCAGGAGGTCGCGCGCAAAACCGAAGAGTGGCTTAAGGAAGAGGAACACTCGGATTTACTGCTCACGCAGGGCCAACTCGAGAACGCCGGGCCACTGCTTGTCTCGGACTTTCCCCTAACGATGCAGGAGCGACGCTTTATCGAGCTATCCGCGCTGACGCAGAAGGTGCGCAATCGTCGACGAACGATTGCATACGCAGCGGTAGCGACCGCAGCGCTGCTGTTTGCAGCTCTTTCGGCAGTGACGTTCCGCTTGTGGCGGCAGGCGGAAGGACAAAGGCATGCCGCCGAATCAGTCACCGAATTTATGATCAGCGCTTTCGAGCAAGCAATGCCGTACTCGACGGGTGGTGAAACGGTTACCGCCCGCGATTTGCTCGACAGCAATGTTCAGCGCGTCCGCAATGACAGCACGCTGGCGCTCGAGCAGAAAGCCTCGATACTGCGGGCGATTGGGCGTGCTTACGGCAGTATTGGCGACGCCGATCTTGGGGTGCCACCGCTGGAAGAGGCGCTCGCGATTCGACGCCAGCACTTCTCATCGGACCGCGTACCGTTGGCAGAGGTGTTGCGCAGTCTGGGCTGGGTGCTGGCACGCTACGATATTGATCCCGCTCGCGGTGAAGCCCTGCTGCGCGAAGCGATAGGGATCTGGCGCGAACTTGCGCCCGAGCAGGGCATTAAGCTCTCCACCACGTTGCATCACTTGGCCATCGTGCTTAGCCGGCGCGGCGACTACGATGCCGCTGAGGACATTTATCGCGAAGCGCTGGCATTGCGCAGAACTCTGGTGGGACCAGGCGACCCAGGCTTAGCCAGCATTACCGGTGGTCTCGGTCATCTGCTGACGATGCGCCAGCGACTTGATCAAGCCGAGCCTCTGTTACGCGACACGCTTGCCATCAAACGGCAAGCCTACGGGGCTGACGACCCCAGATTGTCCGGGGCAATAAATCTGTTTGCCGTTTGGCTGTACAACGCCGGTCGCTTTGAAGAGGCGACGCCCTACTATCGCGAGGCATTGGCGATTCGAACCCGTGCGTACGGTATTGAGCATCGTGATGTTGCACTGAGCATGAGTAGTTTGGGCAAGAACCTCACTCAACTGGGCGAACTCGCGGAGGCGATTCCACTGCTACGCGATGCCGTGCGCATCGCAATCGACACCCAGGGAGAGGATCACCGCTTTGTTGCCATTTATCAAACCAATCTGGCCGAGGCGCTGCTGCTAAGCGGTGACACCGAGAGCGCTATCGCCGCCGCCACATCGGCACGACAATTCTACGACCGCACCCAATCGGTCGCCGCTTGGCGGGTGGCAGTGACCGATAGTGTATTTGGGGCGGCGCTCGCCGCTGCCGGCCAATGCGTCCGCGCCGAGCCCCTGCTGCTCAATGCACACCAACAGCTTGTCTCGGCCACGGGGGCCGAATCGCAACGCGCGGTGGCGGCGCAAGAACGCTTACAACAGTTTCTGTATAAGAACGATTTGTGTGCACTACCAGAATCGAAGTAGTGCCAAACCAGCTGCTCCAACACACGACTACTTCTAACTCATAAATCATTGGAGAAATCATGAACAGTTGGCTACGTGAAAGGAATGTGCTCGCGGGCAAGCACGCAACTCACCCATTTGCCGCCGTGCTGCGGCAACTGATCTTTGCACCTGGCGTGAAGTTGCTGCTGCTAACCGGCTTAGTGTGTTCAGGGTCGGCATCAGCTTCGCCGTTTCCCGCCGAGCTGGCGCTTTCGGATCTCGATGGAACTAATGGGTTCGTTATCGTTGGTGTCAATGCCGGCGATGAGGCGGGGCGCACGGTGAGTGCCGCCGGGGACGTCAACAACGACGGTTTCGACGATATCATCATCGGTGCGGAGTTCGCTGACCCAAACGGTCAGCAAAGCGCCGGCGAATGTTATGTGGTTTTTGGCACCGACCAGGGATTCGCGTCACTTGAATTATCTGCGCTCGACGGCAACAACGGTTTCGCCATTAACGGTACCGATTCTGAGACCTTTCTAGGTCGGTCGGTGAGCGGTATTGGCGATCTAAATGCAGATGGGATCGACGACTTGGTCGTGAGCGCAAACGGCGTTACCTCCAACGGGTACACCTACGTGGTTTTCGGCACTGAAAGTAGTTTCCCCCCTGCCGTTGATATCGCACTACTCGATGGGGAAACCGGTTTTGCAGTATTGAACCAGAACGCTCAAGAATCCGGTCGAGACACAAATGCAGTGAGCGGGGCTGGTGATATCAATGATGATGGCATCGACGATCTAATCGTAAGCGCACCTTTCGCTAGCCCCAATGGCCAGCCTCGCGCGGGCAAAAGCCATGTCATCTTCGGGAGCGGTCAAGGTTTCGCTGCTACCTTCGATCCGTCAACACTAAATGGAACGAACGGGTTTGTCATCAACGGCACAAGCTCCGACGATAACTTGGGGTTTTCGGTGAGCGGTGTAGGTGATGTGAACAATGACGGCATTGATGATCTTGTTGTCGGCGCCCCATGGGTGGCACGGCAGACAGAGACGTTTGCTGGCGAGAGCTATGTGGTGTTCGGCAGCAGAGAGGTTTTTGGCGCACAGCTAGAGCTCTCGGCGCTGGACGGCAGCATTGGCTTCGTCATCGGCGGTCGGGACGGCAGCGATGAAGCGGGGCACTCGGTCAGTGGCGTCGCAGATGTCAACGGTGACGGCATTGATGATTTGATTGTCGGCGCACCGTCTGTGCTACAACTTTCGCCGCATGGCGAGATCGGCGAGAGTTATGTGGTATATGGGCGCGATGACGGTTTTCCAGGCACTTTTGAGTTGGCCGCGGTTGATAGTAATAACGGTTTCGTGTTGCGTGGTATTGATGCATGGGACAAATCGGGCTACTCGGTGAGCGGCGCGGGCGACATTAATGACGATGGTTTTGCCGACATCATTGTCGGCGCCTACAACGCCAATGCCAATTCAAGTGGTGAGGATCCCGCGGGCGAGACCTACGTAGTATTCGGCGCCGCCGCCGGCTTCCCGTCAGCCCTTCCGCTCTCCGCCCTCAACGGCGACAACGGGTTTCTCATTAGCGGAATCGCTCCCGGCGATGAATCCGGGATTTCGGTCAGCGGCGCTGGGGATGTCAACGGCGATGGGGTTGATGACCTGATCATCGGTGCTTACAAAGCAGACCCCAACGGTCGCGACAAAGCCGGCGAGAGCTATGTGGTGTTCGGGCGTCGCGCGCTGGAGCCCAAGGAGGCTAGCGTCAACATCGACGGCATGAACATCGGCGATCACGCAGGCACGGCCGTCAGCGCGATAGGCGATCTCAACGGCGACGGCAAACATGACATTGTGATTACCGCACCAGACGCCGATCCCGACGGACGGATCGATGCGGGAGAAAGTTACGTCTTCTTTGGCACCGATGTGGCTCCGCCGGATACTCTCGATCCCGGCTTGCTCGACGGCACCAACGGTTTCATCGTGCGCGGTGTGAACGCCGGCGACCGCACAGGCATCTCGGTGGGCACGGGTGATTTGGACGGCGACGGCATCGACGATCTGATTCTAGGAGCGCCACAGGCCGATCCAGATGGGCTAAACAACGCCGGTGCCACCTACGTGGTGTTTGGCACAACCGCGTTCCCGCCGACATTGGAGTTATCAACTCTGGACGGGCTCAATGGCTTTGTCGCGACCGGGGGTGCGGCAGACGACCGATCGGGTGCCTCAGTAGGGACGACGCGTTTGAACGGCGATGCCCAGGCGGACCTGGTGATCGGCGCGCCCGATGCAAGCCCGCAAGGCAGACAAAATGCCGGCGCGATCTACGTGGTGTTCGGCACTGACCGAACGACGCCGGCGGTACTGGATTTGTCAACGCTCGACGGCGTGGATGGCTTCATCGCGCCTGGCCTACAGGCGTTCGACGCCATCGGCACGTCGGTCGCCGGAGCCGGCAACGTGAACGGCGACTTGATGGACGATCTAATCATCGGCAGCCCTGGTGCCAGCCCAGGAGGGCGGACAGGGGCCGGCATCAGTCACGTAGTGTTTGGCACTGAGCAGACATTCGAATCCCCATTTTCGCTGTCCGCGCTCGACGGCAGCAACGGGTTCGCGTTAAACGGCGTTGCCGGCGGGGACGGCGCCGGTCTGGCCGTGAACCGCGCCGGAGATCTGAACGATGATGGTTTCGGCGATCTGGTGATCGGTGCACCCGATGCCGCACCTGACGGTCGGGAGGGCGCTGGCGAAAGCTACGTGGTATTCGGCACCGACAGCTTCCCGGCGGTCTTCGAGCTGGCGATGATAGACGATGCCAATGGTGTGCTCATCACCGGCGCCAATCCCGATGACCGGCTGGGTGCGGCAGTCGCCGCGACCGGCGATGTCAGCAACGACAACATCGATGATCTAATCGTCGGCGCCCCTGGCGCGGGCCAGCACGGTGAAAGTTACCTCGTTTTCGGCACTTCCTTGCTCGGCCCGACGATTCAGCCGGGGCTCGAAACGGACGAGCCGAGCACCAACTCAAGCGGCTTCGGCAGTGCCGTGAGCGGAGGTGGTGATTTCAACAAGGATGGCATCGCCGATCTGATTGTCGGCGCGCCAGGCGCAAATCCGGCCGGTAACTCCGATGCCGGGGCTGCTTATCTGTACTACGGTATTGCGCCTTACGCGTTCAACTGCCCTTCTGACCCGAACGGGCTGGCCCAGCGGGGCACCGACCGACCACCTTATGACCAGCGGGTGGGGGTTTCTACGCCTCATGGCGACAATCCGTGCGAACCGTCCGCTCCGACGCGAACGCTGAGGTAACGGACGCGCAATAGCCGAGCTTACACCCGGCTACCCGTCACGGCGGTGTGGTGGCGGCGACCGTACCCAACACGGTACGTGCGCAGCCACCCCCGCGGTGTGGAGTATCTCGCCATCCATCCGTTTCAGGACAGCAAATGGACGAACCAGTCGCTTGCTCACCAACTTGCTGGTTGAATTGAAGCGACTCGAAAAGATGGGCCGCGGGCGTGGAACACGATACCGCCGACCAACCATTGCGCTCAACCCCAAACGCGAGATTGACAATATCGTACGAATCCTGAAGCGCACGCGTGCGCAAATCAGGATCGTTTCCGCGAATCAACGTAGTTTTCGACGGTTCTCGCCATCGTGTTACGCGCACCGATCTCACAGGCGCCGAGCGTCCCGAGGCCAACGTCAATCAGCTTTGCAGCCTGCGCCAGGATAATTCCCGATGGATGCGATGCTGGCGCACCAGGGTGTGCTGTTGCTGAATGAGTTACTCAGAATTTCGCCGCGATATGCTTGAATAAGACCGCTCGGTGACAGCAATGAACTGAAAAACCCGGTAATGAGAGGGATTGCCCGATGTTGCGTAGCATTGCCCTATGAGTAAAAATAGGGACAACTGACGCATTGAGCCTTGCGCAGTGATGCGCCATAAGTTGGATGTTTAGAGACAAGCCCGGAGACCTTTATTGACGTCACCGCAAATTCTCTAGAAAAAGGGCTGGCACTTCCTACGGGAGACAGTCACCTTTTGGTGCTCAAGAAAAAAAAGATCGTGATTGTAGAAATGGACGATCTCAATTTTCACTTTGGGTCCAGCGTTCTGTTGCCGGTGCCCCATGACCTCAATTCTCATGATCAGCAATATGTCGGCGTTCTGCGCGTGATGAGCAGGGCAATGACATACATTATTGAATCCGGACACAAGTT
>CBDUQI010000255.1:0-7363 GCA_965369325.1 uncultured Gammaproteobacteria bacterium | reverse complement strand
CCAGCCTTGTCCACGCACCGGCCCACGCACAGCTTGGGCCGCTGATCTGGGAGGAGAACTTCACCAGTCTGGATAATTGGATTATCGAGACCGGCAACGGCGCCTGGGGCTGGGGCAATGGCGAGCTGCAGTACTATCAGGCCGACAATGTGGATATCGCGGATGTGCCTGGCGAGCCCGGCAACACTGCCCTGCGGATCACCGCGCGTCAGGAGAGCGGGCCGGGCATTACCGACCAGTGGGGTAACCCCCTTGCTTACACCTCCGGTCGCCTGAACACGCGCTCCAAGGTGACGGTGAAGTACGGCATGATCGAAACCCGGGTGCGCGTGCCGGACATTGATGCTGGCGGCTGGCCCGCTGTGTGGATGCTGGGCAGTGCCAATTACGCTTGGCCGCGCAACGGCGAGATCGATCTGATGGAGATGGGCTGGACCAAAGCCTTTCGGGATCTGCACGATACCCACAATGGCGGCAACGGGCTCGATAACTCCACGGTGAATGAGGCCGTCGGCTCCAATGCATTGTTTTTCACCGAGGCCGCCATCAACCCTGGCAACCCGACCGGCGCGGCAAGCCTGGCGTTCGACCCGGACGACTTGTTTGTGCGCCCTTACTTCAACCACACCAATCCGCTGGTGGAACGGTTTCTCACCTACCGCCTGTACTGGGACGAAAACAGCCTGCGCTTTACCGTGGTAGATGACGACACGGAACACGATGTCTACGCCGCCCCGTTCCCGATCGATGCGGAGTCGGATGAGTTTCAGGCGCCGTTCAATCTAATTGTGGACCTGGCGGTGGGCGGCGCGTTTACCGACGCCTACAACCTTGGCGACCCGAGCAGTGGCGTGCCCGTGTCGATGCCCTTCCAGGCCGAGATGTACGTGGATTACATTCGCGTCTTTGAGTGGAACGATCAGGGTGAAGTGCACGTTGGCCCGCCGACGCCAGAAGCGGAATCGTTTGGCATTTTCACCGACGAGACGCCCACCAATGGTGCGTTGATCCCAGAGATTTCCTCTGAAGTATTTGTCTGGGAAGGCACTCTCACCGGGGGTGATATCGCGCCCTTCGAAGGCAACAGTGCGCTGGCCTGGCAGAGCACCGGCCTGGGCTGGTTCGGCGCAGGCGTGCTCGCAATCCAGCCGCTCAATCTGTTGGACTTTGGTGATGGTCATCTGAACTTCCGCGTTAAGATGCCGGCCAATGTCACTTTCAAAATAGGCATCATCGATCAATGGGGCAATCAGTCCTGGGTCGACTTTCCCGCCTTCCAGACCGCCTACGGGCTCGTGCGCGACGGGGAGTGGGGCCAGGCCTCGATTCCGGTGGCCGACATCCGCGGCGAGTTTATCGACCTGCGCATGCTGAGTTACCCGTTTGCCATTTTGGAAGAGCAGGGCACGCCGGCGAACTTCGCCATCGATGACATCTACTACTCCTCGCCCACGCCACCGGCGGACGACGATCAGGACGGCGTGTTCGACAGCCAGGACAATTGCCTGGCGCTGGCCAACCCGGAGCAGCGCGACACCGATGGCGACGGCTTCGGCAACCTGTGCGATCCGGATCTGAACAACGATCTGGTGGTGAATTTTGTGGACCTTGAGCTGCTGAAAGCGGTGTTCTTTAGCACCGATCCAGACGCCGATCTTGACGGCGACGGCAACGTGAACTTTAACGATCTTGGCATCATGAAGGCGATGTTCTTCGGCGCCCCCGGCCCCAGCGCAGGGGCGCGCTAAGTCTCGTCGCCGTCGTACACGCCGTCCTCATCCCGGTCGATTCCAATACGCGTTCCACTGCCCGCAGGCACGGCCGTGAAAGTAAGCTCGGTGCCTGGCCCGGCGCGCTGCAACAGCGGACCGAAGAAGAGCGTCTCGCCGTCGCGGTCGGCCTGGAAGCGGCCGCCGCCGATGTACAAATAACCGCGCATCGCGCCTTCGTGCACGCCCTTGGCGATTAAATCCACACCACCACCATTTGCGAGTACGCGCAACGTGCGTAGCAAGCGACGCTCGGGGAGACCGATGCCCGCGGCGGCGTGAACGGTGAGCTGCTGCCCCACCCCGGCGTGCGTGTCTTGGCTGTCTGGCCCGCCAGGTGGCTCCAATTCCTCGCCGGAGGCGGCCGGCAGATCCGAGCCTGCGAAAGAGAGCATAAACGCGATCATGTCGGCGAGTTCTTGCAGATTATTAATGCCCGCGAACCCGACCCGGAAGAACCGCGAGAGCGAGTCGAAGCTGCCGTCGTGATGAAACCCGAAGCCCGCCAGGTTCTCCTGCTGCGTGCCGTCAAAGCCTATGCGTTCATAGATATTGCGCAAGTGCGGGATCTTCAGTGTGCGCTGGAAATCGCCATCGGTGGAGACGAAGCCTAGGTGGCGCTCGCCGTTTGGCCCGATGGGTATTTCCACGAACTCACCATCTACCAGCATCGTATTAGTGCCGAGACCTGAGGGCAGCGTGTGGCAGGTCGAACAGGCGAACGGTAAGTCCGCTCGATTCGGCAACATGAAGTTTTCCAGCCCGCGCTGTGCGTTGCCGTTCGGAAGTGGTGTGCCGGGCGGTGCGTAGTTGCCGGCAGAGAAGAAGCCTTCCAGCGACACGTCGTTGGGCAACATGTTATCGATGTTGCGATACGGATTCGGCGGGAAGTGGATGCTGCTAAGGAAGTCCTCAAGCGCCTGCATCTGTGCGGCGCTCAACTGCTCATCATCGCCGTGCAGATTCTCGAAAGTACCGTTAAACGCCTCCAGGCCCTCACGATCCCCACGCCAATGATGCGGTTCTTTGCCGATGATGTCCTGCAGGGTCTGCGTGACCATCGGCCCCTTCATCGGGTGCCACGCGCTGTCGAATCCACTCATCAGCGTCTCGTTCCAATAGCCGAGATTGGCGCCAGCAGTAGACTTCATCTCGCCTGTCGGGTCGCCGAGATCCCAGGCCAGGCGGTCCATGCGAGCATCTGTGTGGCAGGAGGCGCACGCAGCCTGCCCGAGCCCGGACGTCTCGTGAGTGTCGTACAGATGCTGGCGGCCGGTCGCAATGGCGACGGGTGTCGGATCGAACAGATTGAGCGTCGCAATCTGCGCCCCGCTGACCAGGTCCACCGTCGAGATGCTCGCGTCCAACTTGTTCAGCACATACAGCTGCTCGCGCTCCTCGTCGAATATGATGCCGGTAGGCCCACGCCCGACTTCGATAGGCGTGGCACCGGCGCGCGCCCCACTCTGCTCCAGCACCGTCACGTTGTTTGAGCCCATCCCGGTCACGTACGCACGCGTCCCGGCAGTGTTCCAGGCGATGCCGCGCGGATCACCGACGGCCAGATCGCGGACCGCCTGCGACACACTGGCTACGCCGTAGTCCAGGTGCGGATTGAGATCAGTAACGACCGCACTAGTGGCGTCGGGACTAACTGTGGCAAGCAGCACGCGAGTGAAAATGCCCTTAAGGTTCGGCTCGAAGCGCACCTCGTTGATGCCGTCGGTACCCACCACGGTCACGAGCCCATTGGCGGGGTTCACGGCCAGGGCCATGTTGTGGTTCATCAAGCGCTTCACATAACTGATCTCGAGCGTCTCGGTATCGACCACCGCTAGATCGCGGTCTGGCAGGTCCCAGCCTTCAACCCGTCCAGTGCGGTTGGATTTCTGACCGCTGACGAACTGGGTCCAGTCGCCGATGTTGTCGTCCAACCAGCGCCCGTCTGTGGATTTCTTGATGATCAGACTGGTACGCGCCGGCGGCGGGTTGGCAGGGTTCATCGGCGGGCTGATGTCGAAACCGTCGTTGGGGACAGGTTGCAATCCGCCGTAAGGCCCATCGTCGTTGTCAAGCACGAAGCCGAGAACATTGTGGCTGCCGGCCAGCACTGTCGAGCCGTTCCCAGACTCGAACACCGCGACATAGACCTGGCCGCCGTCAGCGCTCACCGCCATCGCGCGCGGATCCTCACCCTTGACGTTAACTGTTACCGGCGCCGCTCCGGGAGTTGCCGCGTTGAACACCTGCAGCTGATTGGCTTGCGAACATGATACGAACGCGCGCTCGGGGCTACCTGCGAACACAACGTCCGCCGGCTCGTCCGCAGTAGCTATCGTCTCGATCACCGCCATGGTGGTGAGGTCCACGATGCTGATGCTGTCGGAGATGTGGTTGATCACCCACGCCTCGTTGTTGGTGCGTGCGCGCACGCTGATCGGATCGAGGCCGACGGACACCTCGCCAATCAATGCTGGCTGCCCGCCTGCGAGCGACAATATCTCCAGGCGGTTGTCTGGCGTGTTGACCGCCAACAGACGGGTGCCGTCCGGCGTCATTGCAAGCGGCGACACGTGGGGGCTCTCCCAGTTGACGAAGCTCTGTGCGACCGCAGTCAGTGGCGCAACGATCATGATCGCTACCGTTGCCAGCCACCGTTTGCGCGTCGTTGCAGCGCTGCTCAGACCGTTGGTTCGCATCTCGCTCTCCTTTGCCGTTTCTTGAATCCGCCGGCTATGCCAGCGCTGCTGCCCGACACTGTCATGTGCCTTTGGCTTCGAGTATAGGGGATAGATGTATCGCGGATTTATCAATGGTCGAACGGGCGACGACTGAGGTAGCATGGAGTGAAATGAATGCCGCAGCCCGCCCTAAAATCCTCGTGGTCGAGGACGACAACCGCATTCGCGCGGAGCTTTCGGAGCTCCTCGCCGAAGCCGGATACGACGTGGGACAGGCAGCGTCCGTCCGCCAGGCCGAGTTTGCACTGGAACGGCAGTTCGACCTTGTCGTGCTCGACCT
Source organism: uncultured Gammaproteobacteria bacterium (assembly GCA_965369325.1). Lineage (GTDB taxonomy): Bacteria > Pseudomonadota > Gammaproteobacteria > Steroidobacterales > JBCBZW01 > CBDUQI01. Next base: position 2,573 of record CBDUQI010000255.1, on the reverse strand, counting down.
GGCGCTGCCAGACGGCGACGGCTTCGAGATCTGCCGATACCTGCGTCAGCAGGAGTGCGAAGTCTCGATCGTCGTACTCACGGCACGCGATGCGCCAGCGCAGAAGGTGCGCGGGCTTGATCTCGGTGCCGACGACTACGTGACCAAGCCGTTCCATCCGCCGGAGCTCGTTGCGCGCATACGCTCAGTCCTGCGCCGCGCGCGGCGCGGTGCACGCAAAGGCCTGCTACGACACGGCGAGCTTTGGGCGGACCCGGAATCGCGGCGAGCCGGTCGCGGCGAACTTGCGGTGCAGCTGCGCCCACGCGAATTTGAACTGCTGCACTTCCTGCTGCAGCACCCCGGACGTACTTGGACACGCGGCCAGCTGATCGACCACATCTGGGGCGTCGATTTCGATGGCAATCCGCGAACTGTCGATCTTTACGTGCAGCGGCTGCGCCAGCACGTCGAGCATGACCCGGGCGATCCCAGAGTGCTCGAGACAGTCTGGGGCGTCGGCTACCGCCTGAGCGACGAGACATAACGAGTAAGACCATGCAGACGAACCCGATCCCGTTCTTCCAGCGGCTGACCGTCCGCGTCGCGGCGGCTGTTTTCGTCCTTCTGTTTCTGGTGGATGTGGTGACGACGCCGTTTTGGACTTGGCTGACCTACACCCTCTCGCCAGAGTGGAGTGACCCGGTCTATATCAGAAACTACCTCGAGATCCTTGAGAGCCCGCCCGAACAACGCGCGGCCCTGTGGGCGAACTTCGACGACGGCTTCGAACGCTCCGACCGCATTGTCATCTATAGCGTGATCCTCGCCTACAGCTTCGTCTTCGCGGCCATCATCTCGCCGGTCGTCTCGCGTATCGCCACTCGTCGGATTCGGCGCCTGGCATCCCAGATCGAATCCCCGTCTGGCGAGGCGACCCTGCTATCGGGGCCGTTCGACGTGGGCGGCGCTGACGAGATTCGCGCACTCGCCGACACTATGAACCAGATGCGCGAGCACATCTCCGCGTTGGTCGGGGAGCTGCGCGAGCGGGACCGGCAGCGCATGGAGTGGGTCAGCGGCATCTCGCACGATTTGCGTGCCCCGCTCACGGCGCTGTCCGCGTCGGTTACGCGAAGTCGCGGCCAGCTCGCGCACATCAGCGACCCACGACCGCGCCAGAGCCTCGAGCGCCTGCTGCGTGCGGCGCAACTGGACATCCGTCGGCTGTCGGATCTCGCCGGCCACTTGCTCGAGATCGCGCGCCTGGAGACCGGCAACGAGATCGTGATCGAGCCGGTCCCGGTCGGACAGTTGCTCAGAAACGCCGTGGACGGTCTGCAGCCCCTCGCCGAAGACCGCGGCATCGCACTTGACCTGAACTATCCAACAGGCCTGCCACAACTGAGCGCCGACGGCAGGCAGCTCATCCGAGCGGTCGAGAACATCATCGTCAACGCGCTCCAACACGCTGAGCGCGGGGTGACTGTGGAAGCTCGACTGGACGGCGGCCTCCTGCACATCCGTATCACGGACGACGGCGCGGGGCTGCCGCTGGTCAACGGTGCGGTAGCGCTGGAAGCGCTGGGTCAGAATCCGCGACGCGCGGATTCCACCGGGCTCGGACTCGAGGTCGCGCGCCGCATTATGGCCGCGCACGATGGCGAGCTTGTAGGCGAGAATCTGCTGGAAGGCGGTGCGCGAGTGACGCTCGTCCTACCCGTGCCCTAAGAGTCGCTTGGGCCCAAAGCATCATCGCGCGGCGGCCAACAACGAGCACGTCGCCGAGGCAGCATAGTCCCCACTTTGGCACGCTCTCCTAAGGCGGAAGCGCCTCACGACGGGGCCGCGCGTGCCAGCGCGGTTGGCCTGGCGAATGGCTGATGTGCAGGGCACCTGCGCGCATGATGCATCCCCATGCGTCCGTTCGCTCATGGCGCAGCGCTAGGTGAGTACGCCCTGTTCGCGTAGGCGGTCGATCTGCGGTTGCTCGAAGCCGAACTCGCGCAGTATGGCCTCGCCGTCGCTGCCCTCTGCATGGGGCGCTGCAGGCGTTGCGACGTGGCTGCGGCTGAAGCGCGGCGCGGGCGCCGGCTGTGGGATACCGCCCACGTTTATGTAAGTCTCGCGCGCCTGGTTATGCGGATGCGAAGGGGCTTCCACCAGGTCCAGCACCGGGGCGAAACAAACGTCGGTGCCTTCCATGATCTCGCACCACTGATCACGCGTTTTCGTTTTGAACACACCCACCAGATGCTGCTTCAGCTGCGGCCACTGAGCTGGATCCATTTGCGCCTTGAACACGTTGGGGTCCAGGTACGCCTTCTCAATCAGCAAGGCGTAGAACTGCGGTTCAATCGCGCCGATGGACACAAATTTGCCGTCCGCCGTCTCATAGGTGTCGTAGAAGTGCGCGGCACCGTCCAGCATGTTTGAGGCCCGCCGCGGGCTCCAGGCGCCAAGCTGAGCCAGACCATGAAACATGCTCATCAGGCTGGCCGATCCATCGGTGATCGCGGCGTCGATCACCTGGCCTTTGCCGGAGCGTTCGCGTTCCAGCAGCGCGGCCAGAATGCCCATCACAAGAAACAGAC
>CBDUQI010000254.1:0-7427 GCA_965369325.1 uncultured Gammaproteobacteria bacterium | reverse complement strand
CGGCGTGCGCCTGGGCAATCAGCGCCGGTTGCGTCACCGGCCCCATCGCGCCACCCAGAATAAACGGCGACAGCACAATGCCCTGGTTGGCTCGCGCGTACACTTTCAGTGCCCCGGTCATCACACCGTCGAACACCAGCGGGGAATTCACATTAATGTTGCCCTGGATGACGCAGTGTTGCTCCATGAACGTTTTGCCAAACACAATGCGCGCCATGTCGATGGAATCCTGCGCCCGCTGCGGCGCGGTGACCGAGCCCATAAACGGTTTGCTGGAATACCGCAGGTGCGCGTACACCATATCTAGGTGCCGCTTGTTGACCGGCAGATCCATCGGCTCGCACACCGTGCCGCCCGAGTGCTGCAGCCACGGCGTGGCATAGGCGAGTTTGACGAAGTTGCAAAAATCCTCCGCCGTGGCATAGCGACGCCCGCCGTCCAGATCGAAGACAAAGGGTGATCCGTAGGCGGGCGTGAACACCACGTGATCGCCCCCTACCGTTACCGTGTGCGCAGGATCTCTGCCGTGCAGCTGGAATTGGCCTGGCGCGGTCGCGCAGAGCGCTCGGGCCAACCCTGGTTCGAAACGCACACGCGTCCCCTGCACTGAGGCGCCGGCACCCGCAAACAGGGCTAGTGCCTCGGTATCATCCCGCACTTCCACCCCGACGCAGCTCAACAACCACTCAGCATGAGCCTCCAACTGGCACAGCGCCGTTTCATCCAGCAGATCGTAGAGGGGAATCCGGCGGCGAATCTTAACGGGCGCGGTGGCGCACAGGTCCACGTTGCGTCGAGCCGCTCGCCCACCGCCGCGCCGCAGCCGGGGCGTGCGGCTGGACTCGGCGGGAGTAATGGGTTCGGACATGTGAATTTCTCAAATTTTTTGACTAAGGGCAGCAGACAAAAAACGAATACCTAGATGTAACAGTTTAAAAATACAGTTATTATTGATATATTCGCAATCAAAAATTTCTCACCATTTGTTCAAATAATTTGTACTTTTGAAAAATGCCCTTCAACGCCTACAATCAGCTGCGCCTGTTCGATGTTGTGGCCCGCCACCTGAGCTTTACCGCGGCAGCGAAAGAACTTAACCGCACCAAGGGCGCGATCAGCTACCAAATCAATCAGTTGGAGCAAGCGCTGGGGTTTCGTGTGTTTGATCGGCGCAACCGTCGCATCACCCTGACCGACAAAGGCGCACGACTCTGGCAAACGGTACAAATCAGTTTCGGCTCACTGGACCGGGAAATCACCAGCCTGCGTGAGCACGATCTGAACCTGATCACTGTGGGCGCCTCCACCTACTTCGCCTCCCGCTGGCTCTCGCCCAGGCTGATGAGGTTTATCGAGCGGTACCCAGAAGTCGGCCTGCGACTACAGTCCTCGGTCAACCTTGAGCACCTTCATGCCGACAACATCAATCTGGCGATCCGCTGGGGTAAGGGCCATTGGCCGGGGTTAAACGTCGAGCCCCTGTTGGCGCTCCCCAGCCGACCGACGGCCGGGCCTGGCACCCATCGACGGGTGAGCCTGATGGGACTCGAGCAGGCACTCGCGAGCATGCCGCTGCTGCACGACAACGAGCAAAGTGTGGCCTGGCAGGACTGGCACAAAGAGGCCGGGCTAACGTATAACCCGGTGCGCGACGCGCTGGTGATCCCCGATCCTAACGTCCGAGTACAGGCGGTGATGAACGATCAGGGTATTGCGTTGACCGACTCGCTGCTCGATGGCGAGATGGAGGCGGGCCGGCTGATTCCTATCTCCAGCACTGCCCTGCCCCACTACGGTTACTTTCTGACCTATCGTGACGGCGCACTGGCCAATGAGAACATTCGGCTGTTCCGCGACTGGATTCATGAGGAAGCCCGTGGCGAGCTCTGACATCAGCCTATCTTGTTGAGCGCGCGCACGGCCTCAACAAATCGGGTCACTTCCTGCTCGGTGTTGTAGTAATGCACCGACGCCCTTAGCACCGCACTCAGCCCGCGCGCCTTGAACGACACCAGCGGCCCGGAGCCGTCAGAAACGGTGGTGGCGATGCCGTGCGCGGCCAGTGCCTGCTTCAATGCGCCCGCCGGCTGGCCCGCACTGACAAATGTCACGATGCCACATTGCTCGGCGCCCTGATCGGTCACGGCAATGCCGGGCACTGCGCCAAGCGCCTGGCGTAACGTCGCTGCCAGGGCGTAGACGCGGTCACGGATGTTGTCCAATCCCAGTGCCAGCGCGTAATCAATCGCAATACCCAGGCCGACTTTGCCGGCAAAGTTCTGCTCCCAGTTTTCGAAGCGCCGCGCATCATCGCGCAAACGATACTGCTCAGGCGAAATGAGGTCTGCCGCATGCTGGTCAACAAACGGCGGTTCGAGCCGTGTGATCCATTCGCGCCGCACATACAAAAAGCCGGTCGCACGTGGGCCGCGCAAATACTTGCGCCCGGTGCCGCATAAAAAATCACAACCGATGGCCTCGACGTCCAGAGGAATTTGCCCGACCGCCTGGCATGCGTCCAGCAAATACGGTACGCCGGCCGCGCGCGCAACCGCGCCCACCTCGGCAGCCGGATTCACCAGGCCGCCGCCGGTTGGAATGTGGCTGATCGAAATCAGCGCCGTTTGCGGGTTCACCCGTTGCGCCAGCGCCTGCACATCAATCTGCCCGTGCGCATCGTCCGGCACGAACACCAGTTCCACGCCATCGCGTTGGCACCGTTGCTGGTAGGCAATGACGTTACTGCCGTACTCACTCATGGTGGTCAGAATGTGCTGGCCGGCGCGCATCGGGATTGAGTAGAACGCCATGTCCCACGCACGCGTTGCGTTCTCCACGTACGCGATCTCCTCGCGATGGCAGTTCAACAGGCGTGCACACGCATCGTAAAAATGCTCAAGCTCGCCATCCCGGGCCAACGCCGTCTCGTAGCCGCCGTCCAACTCTTCATCGTGCAGGTACTGGTGCAAGGCGTCCGCCACGCACACCGGCATCAGCGCCGCGCCAGCGTTGTTAAAGTGGATATGGCGCTCACAGCCACGAGTCTCCGCGCGCACCTGATTGAGATCAATCATGCTGAGCAGCGCCGGAGGTCTGGCCGTGCACTTTGCACTACAGCGTGCTCGCCAGGGTTGAGCCTTGCTTAATCGCGCGCTTGGCATCCAGCTCCGCTGCCACATCGGCGCCGCCGATCAAATACACCTGTGCACCGCCCACTTGCAACTGCGCCTGCAATTCACGCTGCGGGTTTTGCCCGGCACAGACAATCACGTTATCCACCTCGAGCAAATCCGCGTTGCCATCCACGCTGACGTGCAAACCTCGCTCATCAATGCGCTCGTAGTTCACCCCGCCCACCATCTGTACGCGTTTCATCCGCAGCGACGCGCGATGAATCCAACCGGTGGTTTTGCCCAGGCCCGCGCCGTGCTTGGTGGTTTTACGCTGACACAAAAATATCTCGCGCGGCGATGGCGCCGGTTGTGGGCCGCTGGCCACGATGCCACCGCGCACCTGCGAGGGGTCACCAACGCCCCACTCGCGCATGAACGCCTCGCGATTGAGGCTGGGCGACTCGCCCTCGTGGGCCAGATACTCCGCCACATCAAACCCGATGCCGCCCGCGCCAATGATCGCCACGCGCGCTCCCACCGGCACCTGATGTTTAAGCACGTCAATGTAGGACAGTGCCATCGGGTGGTCGATGCCCTCGATCTGTGGGATTCGCGGGGTCACACCAGTCGCCAGAATCACGGCATCGAAATTTCCAGACAGCAGCCCGGCAGCGTCCACCGACTGGCCAAGATGCACCTCGACGCCGGTTTTCTCCAACATCCGCCGGTAATAGCGCAAGGTCTCGAAGAACTCCTCCTTACCCGGCACCCGCTTGGCCATATTGAACTGGCCGCCGATTTCATCGGCCGCCTCGTACAGGCTGACGCGATGCCCACGCGCCGCCAGCACCGTCGCGCAAGCCAGCCCGGCCGGCCCTGCCCCGACCACGGCATAGCCTCGCGCCTGCGTGACTTGCACGTAGTTCAGTTCGGTCTCGTAACAGGCCCGGGGGTTCACCAGGCAAGTGGATATCTGACGGGCAAAAGTATGATCCAGACAGGCCTGATTGCAGGCAATGCAGGTGTTGATCTCATCCTCCCGGCCCTGCGCGGTTTTGTTGACGAAATCCGCGTCCGCCAGGAACGGACGGGCCATGGAGACCATATCCGCATGCCCTTGCGCCAACACCTCTTCGGCCACCCCCGGATCATTGATGCGATTGCTGGTACACAGCGGCACGCTGACTTCGTGTTTGAGTTTTTCGGTGACCCAGGTAAACGCCGCGCGGGGCACCATGGTGCCGATGGTCGGCACGCGCGCTTCGTGCCAGCCAATGCCGCTGTTAATAATGCTAGCGCCGGCGCCCTCGATCGCTTTCGCCAGTTTCACAATCTCTTGCCACCGCTGACCATCTTCGATCAGATCAATAATCGACAGGCGATAGATGATGATAAAGTCCGGCCCCACCGCCTCGCGCACCCGGCTGAGCACCTCCACCGGCAAACGCATGCGGTTCTCGTAGTCCCCGCCCCACTCGTCGGCACGCTTGTTGGTGCGGTCCACCAGAAACTGATTAATCAAATAGCCTTCCGACCCCATCACCTCCACACCGTCGTAGCCCGCCTCACGCGCGAGCGCCGCGCACCGGGCAAACGCCTTGATCTGCCGCTCGATGCCACGTGGGGTGAGCGCACGCGGGGTAAAAGGCGAGATCGGCGAGCGGATTTTCGAGGCCGACACTGCGAACGGGTGATACCCATAACGCCCCGAATGCAAAATCTGCATGGCGATTTTGCCGCCGTTCTCGTGCACCGCCGCCGTCACCTGGCGATGGCGCCGCGCTTGCGAGCGGCTGGCCATCGTCGAGGCGAACGGCGCCAGCCAACCCTCCGTGTTAGGCGCATAGCCGCCCGTCACGATTAAGCCCACACCGCCGGCCGCCCGCTCGGCAAAGTAACGTGCCAGACGCGGTAGATGCTTGCGCTTGTCCTCGAGGCCGGTGTGCATGGAGCCCATCAGCACACGGTTGCGTAGTTGGGTGTGGCCGAGATCGAGTGGTGCCAGGAGGTTCGGATACTTGGGATGCATGGGCACGGCTTGTCCTGTTGGTTCAGATTCTTATTGAATTAACGCGCAGTCGGTGCCAATTTTCGACCCGATGCTGCAGCGCAACGGACTCGCTTCAACGTGCCGCAGCGCGAGGCAAGTCTACCGCACACATCAGAGCAAGCGGAGCTGTTCGCAACAAGTTGGTGTTTTTCATAGCTTTCGCCGATTCTGTCCAATTCCGAGGTCAATTTGCCGCGCTGCACCACGTCGCTGCGACCACCCGAGCAGGGGGCGACAACTTCCCCATTACTCGCGATAATCGCGCCCCATGAACGCTGTGCAAAAGCCGCTGGCAGGTCGCGAGAGTCTGCGCGACGCCCAACGCGTCGTGTTGAAGATAGGCACGCATGTGCTGATCCACGACGACGGGTATCCGGCGCTGGCGCGATTGTTTTGCATTATCGAGGCTGCCGCCGCGCTGCGCCGCCAGGGACGAGACGTCTTAATCGTCAGCTCCGGCGCCGTGGGGCTGGGACGCGAAGCGCTGGGCTACACCGAAACCCCGCAGGAACTGGACGCCCGACAGGCTTGCGCGGCCGTGGGCCAGACCCGCCTGATGACCCTGTTCCAGGAGGGTTTCTCGCGCCTGGGGTTGACCTGCGCGCAGGTGTTGCTGAATCAAGGCGATTTCGAACACCGCGGGCGCTACCTGAATTTGCGCAGCACGCTGCTGACCCTGCAGCACCACGGCGTGATACCCATTATTAATGAGAACGATGCTGTCTCCACCGAGGAGTTGGCCTTTACCAGCGAGCCCAACACCCACCTGGTGTTTGGCGATAACGACAAGCTCTCTGCACTAGTCGCCGCCAAACTGGGCGCCGATTTGCTGGTGCTGCTAACCGACGTCGACGGTGTGTACGATCGCAACCCACGTGATGAGCCTGGCGCCTCGCTGCTAAAAGAAGTCACCGGCGAGCAATCGCTTGAGCTCTCCGGCGCGGGCTCCTCGCGCGGACGCGGCGGCATGCGCAGCAAGGTACGGGCCGCGCGCATCGCGACCCATGCAGGCTGTCACGCCGTCATCGCCTCTGGCCTGGACACCACTGCCCTGCCCGCCGTGCTGGGCGGCGAAGATGTTGGCACCTGGTTTCATGCCAGCACGGCGCTCAATGCCCGCAGCCGCTGGATCGCCTTTGCCGTGGGTGCACGCGGGGCATTGGTGCTGGACGACGGCGCCATCCATGCCGTGAGCGAACAGGGCGCATCGGTACTGGCGGCCGGCGTGACCGATTGCCTGGGCGAGTTTGACCGTGGCGATGTTGTAGAACTGCGTAACACCACCGGCACCGTGCTGGGGCGAGGCATTGTATTTTGCGACGCACCGACCGCGCGCGCCTGGTGCGGCGGGCAGCGCCCGGCCGGTGCACGCAACCATCATGCGCTGGTGCACCGGGATCATCTGGTGCTGGGGATCCAGGCATGAGTGGGCAGCCCAACATCGCGATGCGGGCAGCGGCGGCCCGCCAGGCGCAGCGCAGCCTGGGCACCGCCAGCGCACAGCAGCGCACCCGCGCACTCGAGGCATTGGCACAATTGCTTAGCACGCGCGAAGAGCAACTGCTTATCGCCAATACAAAAGACCTGTACCTGGCGCGCGAGCAACAACTGGCCGCCCCGCTACTAGAACGTCTTGAACTGTCGCCAGCCAAGCTCGCCACGCTAATCGAAGGCGTACATCAACTGGCGACACAACCAGACCCGCTGGGCAAGGTGCGGCGCAAGACCGAACTGGATCAGGGGCTGGTCCTTGAGCAGGTGAGCAGTGCGCTCGGCGTCCTGCTGATCATTTTCGAAAGCCGGCCGGACGCGGTGATCCAAATCGGTTCGCTGGCGATCCGCTCCGGCAACGCCGTTATTCTCAAGGGCGGCTCCGAAGCCCGGCACTCGAATGCGGCGCTGGTCGGCTGCCTGCGTGATGCGCTGGCGGCCGCGGACATCGATGCGAACGCGGTCACCGGCGTGGAAGGTCGCGCCGCAGTTGCCGAGCTGCTTGAGCAGGACCAGCACATCGATCTGGTGATCCCGCGCGGCTCCAGCGAGCTGGTCCGCAGCATTCAGCGTGCCACCCGCATCCCGGTACTTGGCCATGCCGAAGGGGTGTGTCACGTGTATCTGGATGAGAGCGCCCAGCCCGACATGGCGGCCGGCATTCTGCTGGACGCCAAGTGTGGCTACCCTTCCGCCTGCAACGCCGTAGAGACGGTATTGGTGCATCAAGCCTATCTGCCGCGACTGGCCCAAACGCTGCACCCGCTGCAGGC
>CBDUQI010000253.1:0-7475 GCA_965369325.1 uncultured Gammaproteobacteria bacterium | reverse complement strand
TGGCGATGATGTTGCGCTGAATCTCGTTGGATCCGCCGTAAATGCTGGCCTTGCGGTAGTTGAAGTACACCGGCGCGGCATCCGCCATATTGAGTCCGCCGATTCTGCCAGCAACGTCGCTCCCCTCGAACTGCTCCGGCACGTACGCCAGCGCATAGTAGCCGGCCAGTTCCATGTGCAGCGCGCGCAGGGTCTGCTGAATCTCCGAGCCTTTGATTTTCAGGATGGAGGATTCCGGGCCGGGGGCGCCACCGCTGCTCACGGAAGCTAGCGTGCGTAGCTCGGTGTACTCCAGCGCCAGCAGGTCTATCTTTACCTGCGCCAGTTTGCGCCGGAAAGCGTTGTCCTCAATCATCGGTTGACCGCCGTCGGGCGCTGAGTGTGCCATCGCGTAGAGGTCTTCCAGCAGCACTTTGCTGCGGGCGACATCAGCGATGCCGGTGCGCTCGTGTTGCAACAGCACCTTACCGTAGCTCCAGCCCTTACCCGGCTCGCCGATCAGGTTATCGAGCGGAATGCGCACGTTCTCAAAGTGCACTTCGTTAACCTCATGGCCACCATCAATGGTAATGATGGGGCGCACGGTAATCCCGGGCGTGCGCATGTCGGCCACCATGAAGCTGATGCCCTGTTGCTTGCGTGCGGTATCCGTATCGGTGCGCGCGAGCAGAAATATCCAGTCGGCGTGCTGCCCCAGTGTGGTCCAGGTTTTTGTGCCGTTCACCACATAGTGATCGCCCGCCAGGTCCGCCCGGGTGCTAAGCGAGGCCAGATCTGAGCCCGATCCCGGCTCGGAGTATCCCTGACACCACCATACTCTTGAACTCAGGATGTCCGGCAGGAAGCGGTCTTTTTGCGCCTGATTGCCGAAGGTGTAGATCACCGGGCCTACCATGCTCAGGCCGAACGGGATGATTGCGGGCATCCGCGCCTGCGCGGCCTCATCCTGAAAGATGTAGCGCTGGGTAGCCGTCCAACCGGTTCCGCCATATTCCGTGGGCCAGTTGACACCTGCCCAACCGCGAGCATGCAGTGCTTGTTGCCCGTTTACGTAGTCCTGCTTGCTCAGGCGTTGACGCTGGGCGACTTTGGCGAGCACCTCTTGAGGATAGTCATTGGCAAAGAAATCATGCACTTCCTGGCGGAAGGCTACTTCTTGGTCGGTAAAGCTCGCATGCATGGTGCTGTCCTGAGGGTGAGTTTGGCCGAACACTTTGCCCGTGCACGGGTTTGGGATCAAGGATCGCTGTCGCCATTGCGACAGGCAGCATGTGACACCGCTGATATGTTACGTTTGCGCCCATGAACCGATCAGCTTCGCCCGACAAGCCCTCTTTGCTGCCGAAAGCCGAGTTGCATTGCCATCTTGAGGGCACCATTACACCGGCGCTGGCCACCTCGCTGGCGCAACGACATGGCCTCGATATTGGCGGTTTGATTGACGATGACGGCGTCTATATCTGGCAGGATTTTCTCGGCTTTCTGGATTGCTATGATGCGATGTCTACTGCGGTGCGCACCCAACGCGATTACTACGATATCACTCATGCCTACTACGAGCACAGCGCCCGCGAGGGTGTGATCTACGCCGAGGTATTTATCTCGCCGGAGCACGGCCAACGTTACGGCTTGCCGTACCGCGATATGGTGGATGCGATAGCGCAGGCGATGGACGACGCCCAGGCGCACTTTGGCATTGCTGGGCGCATGTTGGTGACCTGCGTGCGTCACCTGGGTCCGGAGCAGGCAGAGCGCACGGCAACACTGGCCGCCGATTCACCACACCCGATGGTGACTGGTTTTGGAATGGCGGGCGATGAAAATGCGCATCAGCCGGCGCAGTTCAAACGGGCATTCGCGATTGCGAACGACGCCGGGCTGGCACTGACCGCGCATGCCGGCGAGCACGACGGCCCGTCCAGCATCCGCGCAGTGATCGACGAGCTTGGCGTGAGCCGCATCGGCCACGGCGTGCGTGCGTGCGAGGATGCCGCGCTGGTTGACCGGTTGCGCGAAGAGGGGCAGGTGCTGGAGTTGTGCCCCAGTTCCAATATCTGCCTGGGCGTGACGGGCGACTACGCAGCCCACCCGGTTGTGCGGTACCTGCAAGACGGACTGCAGGCGACGCTAAACTCCGATGATCCACCGTTTTTCTTTACCACGATCGGGCGCGAGTACGCGAAAATCGCCCAGGCGCACGCATTGAGCGACCAACAGATGCTGCAGTTCACTCGCAATGCTGTCAATGGGGCCTTCTGCGACGATGCGCTCAAGCAGCACCTACGCCAGCGGTTGGATGATTGGTCGCCAGTGACCGCAACGCCTGGGGAAGGCAAATGAGGCTGTGTGTATTTTGTGGCTCCTCAGTGGGTGAGCGCCCGGTTTACGCGCAGGCGGCAACAGCACTCGGTAGCTTGCTGGCCGAGCGTGGCATCGGGCTCGTGTACGGGGGCGCGGCCGTCGGCCTGATGGGCACGGTGGCGAACGCGGCACTGGCGGGTGGTGCGGAGGTGATTGGCGTGTTGCCCAAGGCTCTGAGTGCACGCGAGATCGCCCACGACGGGCTGAGCGAACTGCATATCGTTGGCTCTATGCATGAGCGTAAGGCGATGATGTCGGAACTATCCGATGGTTTTATTTCGCTTCCCGGCGGCATCGGTACGCTGGAGGAGTTGTTCGAGGTTTGGACCTGGGGCCAGATTGGGTATCACCGTAAACCACTGGCGCTGCTGGACGTGGATGCGTACTGGGCAGCATTGATTGGGATGGTGGACAACATGGTCGCTGAAGGCTTTCTAAGAGCGCAGCACCGGCAGATGCTGATCCACGGCGATTCTGCGGTCGATGTGCTGGAGCAGGTGCTGGCGTACAAGCCGGCCAGCACGCCCAAGGTGCAAAGCCTGGATCCGCTGTAGCGGCCGCTACGGCGGTGTGGTTAGCGGAACGCCGGTTCGGTGAAGCTTCGCAGTTTGCGTGAGTGCAGAGTGCCGTCGACGGCGGCTTCGCGCAGCAGCTCCAGTGTCCGGATGCCCACCTCCAGATGCTGGCTCACTCGCTCTTCATAAAATGCGTCGGCCATGTCGGGTAGTTTTATTTCGCCATGCAGCGGGCGATCCGAGACACACAGCAGCGTGCCGTACGGCACTCTAAAGCGATAACCATTGGTGGCTATGGTGGCGGACTCCATATCGATGCCGATGGCACGCGACTGGTTAAAGCGCTGAGCCAGTGTGTGGTAACGCAACTCCCAGTTGCGATCGTCAGTGGTAAAGATGGTGCCGGTGCGCAAACGATCTTTCAGCTTTAACCCTTCACCCTGCGCTTTCTCGGCGACCGCATCGGCCAGCGCCAGTTGTACCTCGGCGATGGTTGGCAACGGGATCTCCGGCGGCAGTACCTGATCCAGCACGTGATCGTCGCGCAGATACGCATGCGCCAGGACGTAGTCCCCAAGCCGCTGGCTGCGCCGCAGCCCGCCGCAGTGCCCGATCATCAACCAAACGTGCGGGCGCAGTACCGCCACATGGTCGGTGATGGTCTTGGCGTTGGACGGGCCCACGCCGATGTTGATCAGCGTAATGCCGTTGCCGTCTTTGCGCGCTAGATGATAGGCAGGCATTTGCGGCATCTTCTTTATCGTTGGCAGATCGGGGTCGCCGTCGCGGCGGAACTCAATGTCGCCAGGCGTGACAAAGCGGTGGTATTTGCCTGCGCGTACCTGCGCAATGCCGTATTGCTGGAACTCATCCACGTAGCGCTGATAATTGGTAAACAACACAAAACGCTGGAAGTGCTCCGGACTCGTTGCGGTGTAATGACGCAGCCGGTGCAGTGAGTAGTCCACCCGTTCGGCGGGGAATAGCGAGATGGGCATTACCCCGTCGGGCAGGCGTGTGTAGCTGCCGTCCACAATCTCATCGTGTGTGGCGGCAAGGTCTGGCAGCACAAAGTGCTGCGATAGCCCCAGCCGTTGCTTCACACTCAGTTGCGCGGTGAGATGTTCCATCGCGAAGGTCAGTGGAATAGGCGTGTTGCTAAGCCCCACGTGCAGTCGTGCCCCGTGGTTGGATTGCAGTAACTTAAGCTGTTCGGCCAGGTAACTTTCGAATAACTGTGGCCGGGTAACCGTGGTGACGTGCAAACCGGTCGCGGCCACTTTGCCGTAGGCCAGGCGTGATTTGCTCGGGCGTGTCTGGTCGTCGACCTCAACGGCCAGCAGCGGATAGTGCGCCGGTTTGGCACGGCCTTCTAGTTGACCGTTGGCATAGCGCTGAAAATCCGCAGTGATACGGCGAATGCTGCTGTCATACAGTTGCGAGAGGCGTTGTTGTACGCAGGTGGCGTCGTCGCAGGGGGTGAGGTCGGAGGCGAGGTGCTGAAGGTGTCTTAACATTCTTTATTCTATCACTGCCCTTTGTTTCAGGCCAGCATTCAATCGCCGTGCGGCATCCAGATGTTCTTTACCTGAGTACACGCGCGTAAAAAATGCCGACCCTCGCCGTGCTGTTGTGACCACCAGTCCAGCGCACGCCCGTGATTCACCCAGGTGCGTTTCATGTTTGCGCAAGCCGCCGTCTCAACCTGGCGTGCGCCGCGCGCGTGCCCGAAATACCACATCGTATCCACCTGGTCGTGCTCGGCCAGCGTGGCGCTGAGCACATCGCGCTCACCGGTCACTAGGTTGACGACCCCGGCGGGCACGTCCGAGGTTTCCAGCACCTGATAAAACAAAGCGGCCAGCAAGCCGTAACGGGCGGAGGGCACAATCACACTGCGGTTACCCGCGGCCATCGCCGGTGCCAGCAGCGAGACCAGGCCTAGCAGTGGCAGTTGGTCCGGGCAGACGGCGGCCAAGATACCCACCGGTTCGCGCGCGGCGATAACATAAGCACGCGCTGGCGGCTCCTGCACACGGCCTTCGTGTTTGTCTGCGAGTGCGGCGTAACTAAACAGCCGACTTATGCTGGCGCTGACTTCGCGCCGTGCTTTACTCAAGCTAACCCCGCAGAGGGTTTTTATCTCGCGGGCAAACTCATCCGCGCGGTAGTCCAGATTTTCGGCCAGGAAGTAAAGAATCTGCGCGCGCGTGTGGGCAGTGCTGGCGGACCATGCCGCCGCCTTGAATGCGGCCTCGACGGCGTTGCGAATGTCTTTTCTGTTACCGAGTGCGATGCGCCCGGCCAGTTTGCCTGCCGCATTGCTCACCGCCAGGGTGGTGCCGCCATCCGGGCGCGCCTGCTTGCCGCCAATGTAGTGTTTTGGCGTTTTGTCCAGCGCCTGCACGGCGGGGCCTGTCTGCGACTCTGGTGCAACCATCGCCAGCTGCGGTTCATGCTGGTACTGCGCTTTGTCTTGCTTGTCCCGCAACCAGGTGCCGCGGCGTGCCAGGTACTCGTACATCCCCTCCCGGCCACCCTCGCGGCCGTAGCCGGATTCGCGATAGCCGCCAAACCCGACGCCCGCGTCAAACTGATTGGTGCAATTAATCCACACCACGCCCGCTTTCACTCCCTGTGCTAACGCCAGCGCGCGCGACAGGTTCTCTGACCAGATGCTGGCGGCGAGCCCGTACCGCGTATTGTTTGCCAGACTCAGCGCCTCGTCCGGCGTGCGAAAGCTCATCATGCTGAGCACCGGCCCGAAGATCTCCTCGCGCATGGCGATGTTGGCGGGGGCGACATTGCTGAGCAGCGTGGGTGGGTAGTAGCAGCCCTGCGCCGGGCACGGTACCGGCGCGTGCCAAAGCGTGGCCCCTTCGCTCACCGCCTGATTTACTAGGGTGGTAATGCGTTGTTGCTGTACCGGATCGGCGAGGGCGCCCATGTCGACCGTTTTATCCAGCGGGTCGCCGATGCGAAAACTGCCCAGCCGGGCCTTGAGCTTCTCGGTCAGCGCCGCCTCAATGCTCTCCTGCACCAGCAGCCGCGAGCCGGCGCAACAAACCTCGCCCTGGTTGAAGAAGATGGCATCCACCAGGCCCTCGACGGCCGCGTCCAGATCGGCATCTTCAAACACCACAAACGGTGATTTGCCGCCCAGCTCCAACGACAGGGCTTTGCCGCTGCCGGCGGTGCGCGCGCGAATCAGCCGGCCCACCTCGGTGGAGCCTGTGAAGGCAACTTTGGCCACTTGTGGATGGTCCACCAGGAGGGCACCGGTTTGCCCGTCGCCGGTGATGATGTTGACCACCCCGTCAGGCAGGCCTGCCTCCATGCACAACTGGGCAAAGTACAACCCAGACAGGCTAGTGTACTCGGCGGGTTTGAGCACCACCGTATTGCCGGCGGCCAGTGCCGGGGCGATCTTCCAACTCAACATGAGGAAGGGGAAGTTCCAGGGGATGATCTGTGCGACCACGCCCAGTGGATCGTGGCCAGCAAACTCGCGCGTGCGCAGTTGCGCCCAGCCGGCGTGGTAGTAGAAGTGCCGCGCGGCCAGCGGAATGTCGATATCGCGCGTCTCGCGAATCGGCTTGCCGTTGTCCAGTGTGTCCAGCACGGCCAGGAAGCGCGAGTTCTTTTGGATCAGCCGGGCGAGCGCGTAGAGGTATTTCGCGCGCTGGTAGTCACTTAACGCCCGCCATGCGGGGCCGGCTTCGTGCGCGGCCTGCACGGCGCGATCGACGTCCTGTGCGCCTGCGCTGGACAGGTGCGCCAGCACGGTGCCGTCGGATGGATTGTGGCTGGTGATGCTTTGTGCGTTTTCATCACCCGCGCCGTGCCAGGTGCCGCTGATAAAATGCCCCGCCGGTTGCTGGCGTGCCTTCAGCCATGCGTGCACAAACTCCGCCGCCTCGGGTGCCGGGCCGTATTGCATGCTGTCGAAGATGTCCGCGATGTCGCTCATGAATTGCTCGCTAGTGCCTCGCGCGGATTACCCCGCAGGATGACGGTGGGCCGCCGAGTATCGGCCGGTGGCCTGATGCTCCAGTTGTCGTTCGATGTCGCCCAGCAAGCTGGAGGCACCAAAGCGCAGTAGCTCCGGTTGCAGCCAATGATTGCCCAACTCCTCCTTCACCAGCACCAGGTACTGCAGCGCCAGCTTGGCGCTTGAAATGCCGCCCGCCGGTTTAAACCCCACCTGGTAGCCATCGTGCTGGTAGTACTCGCGAATCATCCGCAACATCACCAGGCTGACCGGCAGCGTGGCGTTCACGGTCTCCATCCCGGTGGAGGTCTTAATAAAATCAGCGCCCGCCATCATGGTGACCATAGAGGCTTTGGCCACGGTGCTGTAACTGCCGAGCTGCCCGGTCGCCAGAATCGCTTTAAGGTGCGCATCGCCACAGGCTTCGCGAAAGGCACGCACCTCCTCGTACAGCGCCTGCCAGTTGCCCAGCAGCGCATGACGACGGGAGATCACGATGTCGATCTCGCGGGCCCCGGCGGCGACCGACGCATGGATCTCCGCCAGCCGCGTCGGCATCGGCGACAGCCCGGCGGGAAAGCCGGGAGAGAACGCGGCGACCGGGAGGG
>CBDUQI010000252.1:0-7645 GCA_965369325.1 uncultured Gammaproteobacteria bacterium | reverse complement strand
GTGCACGGTTTATCGTGCCCTGGCGTCGGGGCGCCGAATAGAGCACGTCGGGGCGGCGAATACAGAACGCCGGGCGCCGACCGCCAGCTTCGCGAGCGGCTCGAAGCCGGGACCTCTACTGCGATGACAGCGCCCGCTTCAGGGTGAAATCTGAGCATGAACAGAACACCTGGAATGAATGCGCCCGATTGATCGCGAGCGCAGTAATCTTTTACAACAGGCTGATATGTCCGAAGTGTTGCGGGAACTCGAATCACGACGAGCGAGCGCAGCGGTCGAAAACCTGAAGCGCGTCTCACCACTTGCCTGGCAACACGTCAACTTCTACGGTCGTTACCAGTTCGATTCCGACGTCCCACCGTTGGATCTTTCAGCCATCGCTCGCCGGCTTGCATCAGGTCGGCTGTCCGGTCCCGAGGAGACCCTGATCAGATAGCGCAGATTTTCGGCGGTTTGGGCCAGAAACCCCAATTAGGCGTGGCACATGGACCATTGCTCGTCGATAGTATTGCTGCTAAAGTAAATTCCACTGACCAGAATCTGGTATTCGGAATCCGTATGATGGAATTCAAATCGCTGTACCTCCAGATACGAGTTCGTAACGTACTGCAGTCGATCTGGAAAGCACAATGAGCCCAAAATCTGACCTTGCCAATGTTCTGTTCCCAATCGGCTACGCCGAGGGTCCCGCGTTTTGTGACCGCGACGCCGAACGTGAGCGCCTCAAGACCAACATACTCGCCGGCACTCACACGTATGTCACTGGCATGCGGCTCTACGGCAAGACCAGCTTGGTCCGACAGGTGGCCGCAGAGTTACGCCGGAAGCGATCACCCAAAGTACACGCTTACAGCATAGACCTTTTGACTGTACACACCCTGGACGGGCTTGACGCACTGCTTCGCGAGGCGGTTGGGAAATTGGGCGCGGAGTTCCTGCCGAAAAACAAACGCGTGTTGGGCGCCCTATCGAAATTATTTGCAGGCTTCAAACCCGAACTGACGTTTCGCGAGGACGGGTTCTCGGTGAAACTCTTCTCCGACAGCGTCTCGCCAAAATCTATTTCAGATCTACTGATCAGCCTCGACCGCGCTGCACAGCACTACAAGAGGAGAGCGGTGCTGATCATGGACGAGTTCCAAAATATCGCGCTCATTAATCACGGAGAGACGATCGAGGAGTCGATTCGCATTGCAGCCAAGGAGGCAAAAGCCCTTAGTTTCGTGTTCCTCGGTAGCGAGCGGGCCGCGCTCGAGTTGATGTTCCAGAGCGACAAGCGGCCGATGCACAATTCCCAGAGTTGGCACATACCACTTGAACGAATCAGTGCCGCGGATTATAGCGAATTTATACAGGAGGCTGCCCATCTGCGCTGGGATCAGCGTCTGAGCGAAAATTCCGTGGGGACCATTTTTGAAGTGAGCGATCGGCACACCCATTACCTGAACATGCTGTGTCGGGAACTATGGCGAGAGTCCAGGCCACCGAGTGCCGACAACGTGCACAGCACTTGGACTGAGTTGCTGAAAATCCAACGTAACCAGGTGCAGCTGGCAATTCGTTCGTTGACCCATTCACAGCGTACCGTATTGAGTGCAATCGCAACCCAACCCACCGACCAACCAACCGCCACCGCGTATCTAGGCAGGTTCCAAATCGCGGGCTCAACCATGAAACGGTGTCTTGATGTTCTAACCGCGAAGGACTATCTGCGCGTAACAAGCAACGGGAAATACGAGGTCGTCGACCCACTGGTCAAGGGCGTAATGGCTTGGCGAACCAAGGCAGAATCGGTGTGAGATAGGCGCATAGACCACTGTAAATGGGGGGCATGATTCTCGGGCATTTGGGTCGAGCATAGTCGCCTGCGAACCGTCTGAGGATGTAGCCCCCCGCTTTGGCACGCTCTCCCGCTTCAGCCCTTCATCAGCGCCTTCAACGCCTTGCCCTCAAGCTCGCCCGACGGCCATCCCCGTGCATTCTCACGTCGTTCAGCGGTTTGCGACTGCCACCACTGCAGGGTGTCGGCCACCGTGCGTGCCAGCGGTCGGTAGCTGGCACCCGCCTCAAGCGATGCGGCATTGTCGAAGTAAAACGAGTAATCGCCCGTGCCCAGCATCGGCAAGGATATTTTCATCTCATCCAACAGCGCATCATCCGGCCAGTACATGCGTACCGGCGCCGAGGTGCTAGCGGCGATGCCCCACAGCATGCCTTGCCGTGTAATCCGCGCGGTTGGGCCGCAGGCGTTGTATACGCCCGGGCGATCCTGCTCCGCGCAATCAACAATAAATGCGGCAAGATCGCGCACGTCCACCCATTGGATGGAGCGCTGTGGACCGCTGGGGGCCAGGATATCGCCGCCACGATGAATCCTGTCCACCCAGTAAGTAAAGCGGTCGCTGCGGTCGCCGGGCCCGACGACATAGGTGGGGCGGATGACGGTGCAGGCCTGGCCCAGAATCCGTCGGGCCGCCTGATCGCTGGCTGACTTCAACGGGCCGTAGGTCTCGCCAGTCACCTCCTCCACCTCGGGCGCAGGCGGTGCCGCGAGCGGGCCGATCTCCGCAAAGCTGCTGCTGCGCTCAAAGTCGTAAACCGATACAGTCGAAGTATAGATATAGCGCTTGCAGCGACCCTTGAGCAGCTTGGCGGAGTCGCTCACCTGGCGCGGCACGTAGCCTGAGTTGTCGATGACCACATCCCAGGTGCGCTTGCCGGTAAGCGCTTTGAGACCATCATCGATATTGCTGTCGCGATTGCCGATCAGTTGTTCCACCTTGCCGTCGAACAGGCCTTCGCGCCGCCCGCGGTTAAACATGCTGAGCTGATGCCCGCGCGCCAGTGCCAGCTCAATCTGATGCGGCCCGATAAACCCGGTGCCACCCAGGACCAGGATCGAAAGTGGCCGTTGAGCGGGCGCTACCTGAACGGCACCTGCAAGCGACGTGCTGCTCAGGCTGGCGCCGACGCTGGCCGCCCCCAGTTTGAGAAAATTCCGGCGAGTGGTCATGGTGCGCTCCTCTAGCGGGTATCGGTGTGCGTCTCGCAGACGGGGGAACCGCCAGCGAGCCGCTGTGTCTTACGAAGATGATAAAGTATTAAGTCATGCGACGTTTTGGCAGTTACCGCGAGGGAAGTTCATATGTCTTACACACTCAATCGGCGTGATCTGTTGAAAATGGCATCGGCGCTGGCGATGAGCGGCGGCGGCGCAGGCGCCTTCGCCGCCGATCGCAAAGCGCTGCGCACCCCAATTTTGTCGGCTAAAGACGGCGAGGACCTAGCCGTGATTGGCATGGGTACATCACGCACATTCACCCGTCCCGAGGACACCGCCTTTCAGGCGCAGCTGGCGCAAGTGATGCAGATATTCTTCGATCAGGGCGGCGAGCTGATCGATTCCTCCCCAATGTATGGCCCGGCCGAGCGCATTGTCGGCAAGCTGTTGCCCGGCACCAAGAACACTGCCGATCTGTTTGCGGCCACCAAGGTGTGGACGGATGGCAAGCAAAGCGGCATTGAGCAGATGAACGAGTCCATCTTCAAGATGGGTGTGAAGACCATGGATCTGATGCAAATTCATAACCTGCGCGACTGGCGCCTGCATCTGGCGACGCTGCGTGAGTGGCAGCAAGCGGGCAAAGTGCGTTATATCGGTATTACCACCTCACACGGGAACTCGCACGGTGATTTGTTGCAGATCATGCGCACGGAGCCGCTGGATTTCGTGCAGTTCACGTATAGCATGGGCGAGCTTGAGGCACAGGATCGCCTGCTGCCGATGGCGGCCGACCAAGGCATTACCACGCTAATCAACCGCCCCTACCAGCGCGGCAGCCTGTTCAAGGCCGTGGCCGGACAGAGTCTGCCGGAATGGGCAGCACAGGAGGCCGATGTGCAAAGCTGGGGACAGTTCTTTCTCAAATTTGTGTTGAGCCATCCTGCTGCATCCGTCGTGATCCCGGCGACGTCAAAGCCCAAGCACATGCTGGACAACGCGGGCGCTGGTTTCGGGCGATTGCCTACGCCAGCTACGCGCAAGCGGATGCTGAGTTTTATGAAGTCATTGTGAGCACCGGGTGATCGCCCGTCGAGCAGGCGGGTCAATGCTGCGGTAACGGCGGAGCGCGCTTTGGTGGGCTGGCCGTGGGCACCGTTACCCTTGCGGGCGGCTAGGGGTGTTTTAATTCCCTTGCCAGCACCAGGCCATTGGCAAGTTGACGCCCCGTCAGCTCAACCGGATCGCCGGCTTGCACGTCGGCAAAAAACTCAACCGCGTCAGGTCCGACGCCAACAACCGTCACGCCCATCATCGTCAGTCGGCGGCTCTGGGTGTTTACCTCGCTGGCGAGTCCACGCAACGTGACGGTGCTCTGCGCGTTCTGGCGTTCCAGATGATGTAGGCGGAGTCTGCCCGAGGGGTGAGTGTCATCAAGGATAAGCTCAACATAGTCGCCCTCATTCAGATATGACAGCGCAAAGGGCTCTACCTCGGCATCGCTGTCGTCCACCCATACCGTGTCGGGTGTCACCTGCACCGGGAGCCCAAGGACAATAAGGAAATCGCTGCCTGCGGTAATGATGCGTTCCACAGGTGCGCCAATCAGATTTTGCGTCTGCCCGAGAAATACCACCTCTTCGGCAACTACGTGGCCTTGCGCGTCAAGTTCGCCTTCGACCTCCAGCAGGCTGTCCAACGCAATATCAGTAGCGGTGCCGCCGATGAATTCTGTGCCGGCCGTGATCGTTATGGTCACGCCGCTGATCGAAAATTCCGTCGTGGATGCAATGGAAGCGACCAGCCCCTCAAGCTCAAAGTACAGCCCTACCTCTGTTTCGTACAACTGCTCGAGATCCACCGAATCGGCCTGCAGTACGTTCTGCGAGGCGAACGCACTTGCACTTACCTCAACAACATCGCCAACCTGAGGCGAACCGTCGTCGAAACCACCGAGCGAGGCGGAAGAGAAATCTACTGTCAGCTCGCCCAGCTGAAAATGGGAGTTGGCCAAATCTACATCGCTCACGATGCCCTCTGTAAGCAGCGCAGCTTGCGGTGAACTAATGCTCACCCTGGTGGCGCGAAGCTCTCCGGTGCTGGTCCAGTGCCCGCTGACCGAGATGCTGTCGCTGACCGTGATCTGCTCAAGCCCACTCAGCGGTGGCGCGAAGAGGGTTGCTGCATCGGTTTTGACGATGGTGCCCATTAAACTCAGTTCGCCGTCCGCATTGCTGATAGCCTCAACCGCACCCCGCAACGCGGTGTCGATAGCAAGCGTGTCCGCCGTGCCCAATTGCGTTTCTACATCCAAAACGCCGACGACCACCGCGATCTCACCCACCAACGGCGCACCGCCAGCTACCCCGTCCCGAGTGATGTCGGCGCTCGACAAGTCGTAACTGGTACCGCCCAGCGTCACGTTGGCCTGGGTTGCATCGGATATTTGCGCCAGCGTAATGCCGCTGCGATCAACTCCCCGGATAGCCGCGGCGCTCGCATTGGTGCTGCTGAGAAGCCCGGTTGCTACCGTGCCAAGAACCAGCGACAGAACGATCGAGCGAGCGTAGACAGGAACCTTGGATAACATCATTTCTTAACTCCGTCCGCGCTGTCGGCGAACAAATAAATGCCCGCACCTGCGCGTATCAATTTGGTCGACTCGCGCTGCGTTGGCGCAACCTCGTGCTCACTTAGCCAGTCGTCAATGCGATAAAGAAGTGGTTCGCCTTGCGCCTCAACAAACTCGCGAAGCGCAGGCAGTGAGCGACTTGGTATATGCCGATTGGAGGCGCGGCCCTCAAAGTTGGCGCCGGTATTGTCTAAATTCGCCGTGAGGTTGTGGTTCAACGTGGCGGCCAGATCGTGAATGACCGTTGCCGCCCGATCAATACTCAGTGCGTCGAGTTGATCCGGCAGAAAGTAACGCTTGAGGGCGCGTACGTGGTTCTCATCCACCCGTTCGATCGCTTGAACACGGAGCAGCTCCTTCAGCAGCGCTCTGCTGGTGAGGTCGCCGCCATGGCGTCGGATCAGCTCCTCAACGCTGGCCCCCTCCCCCTGCAGTGGAAGGACTAACGGCGTCCCCTGCGCGTCAAGGAATTCTGATTCCTGATGCCAGGCGCCGAGAATCCGCGATACATTACTGGTGGCGACGTCGCCCGCCAGTTCGACAGTACCTTCGGCGCCTCGAATTCTGCTGACTTCCTTGCGATTTAAACCGGTGAGAATCGCCACCCGGGTCGCATTGGTTGGCCGCCCCTGCAGCCCATACTCGTGAGTAGCGGCATCGACAAAGGCGCCTTTACTCGCCTCAGCGAAGTCGCGCCAGCTGATGCCGCACCGGATCAACAGACTGGCGATGGGGCGAAGGAGGTGGCGACAAGCAACAAGTACTGTTGCCCTGAGTGGGTGTTCAATCAATACAGGCTTCATATATGGTAAAAATTATACCATTTCCGGTGGTGCGTTGCTTGGATTCGCATTTCTGAGGACCGTACTGCCTGCACACAAAGGCTCGGGAGGGGGCTAGGCTGCGCCCCCTCCCGAAGTGCATCGGCTACCGCGTGCGGTTGTTTCGCCAAATAACCAGATCCCTGAAGTCAACAATGGCGTTACCATCAAAGTTGCCATCGTCCCAGAACAACGTCTGCGTAAAGCGGTTGGAGAACCATAGCAGCACATCCTGCTGATTGACCGCGCCGTCCAGATTCGCGTCACCGCGCCGGTATCGCGCCGGCAGACCGTTAAATTCAGCGGCCACATCCAGCCACTCATCAACGTCCTGCATATTGATAACATCATCACCAATCAGATCGAAGATTTCGGTGGCATCAGTTCTGGGTACGCCAAGGGCAATGGGCCCAAGCGCCAGAATCCCGTTCAGGTCGTTGATATCGCAGGTCTGGTCAAAGTTGACGTCGCACGCGTCCAGCTGAAACGGCGGCAAGTTCAAGGTTGGCGCTGCATTGTTGATCAGTGTCAGTGGATGACTGGGGTCGCTGGAACCGGCGCCAAACTGAATAGGCTTGCCGTTGACCGCGGCAAAATCGGCCGGCGCGAACTCAATGATGAACCCCAGAACCAGGCGGTCTTCTGGGCCTAACGGCGGAAGGGAAAACGGGTCAACCGTTGCTGACAAACCAAAGCTTGCCGCCCCGAAGTTAAACCCCGACAGGTTTGATAAGGCAGCCGTAACTGATTCGTCGTCGGAAAATCCGGCAAATGCATCAAGTTCAAAATCCTGATCCATCTCATCATTTTTGATCGCAACGGCTGCGGCGACTACCGCGAACGAATCCGGCATCACAAAGTTGGCGCTGCCGATGCCGACACCGCACTGGCATTGGGTGGTCTGGGTGGGCGGGAAGACCTCAATTTCAATTTGAATCTTGTAGTAAACACGATCGCGAAAGCCATCGTAGTCTTCAAATTCGATTTCGATCTCCACCTCCGGCAACGACGGCTGCTGCATGGTGCATGCAATTGCGCTGGATGTTGAGCCAAAGACGATTGCCGCGAACGCAGCGGCACAGATAGATTTTCGAAGCATGATCGTGGTCCTCTTTTGATGGCATACCGCAAACATTGCGGGTCGTCGTATGAATAGAAATATCTAAATATGGTCAATATATAACCATATAT
>CBDUQI010000251.1:0-7648 GCA_965369325.1 uncultured Gammaproteobacteria bacterium | reverse complement strand
TCGGCGAGCCGTACCCACCGCCCCCAGGGGTTCTGACAACCAGCACATCGCCCGCGCACAATTCTGCACTCGCCGTGCCCGCCAGCGTCTCGCTCGTACCGTCCGCCCGCAGAATCTCATTCTCTCCACACGCGCCGTCTTCCCCACCCGCCAGCCCAAACGGTGCCACACGCCGGTGATTGGACAGGATCGACAACGTCACCGGCTCCAAAAATTTCAGCACCCTCACCGTCCCGTGTCCGCCACGCCACTTCCCCTTCCCACCAGTGCCCTCGCGGATCGAAAATGCTTCTACCCGCACCGGAAACCGCCACTCGAACACTTCCGGGTCGGTGAGGCGTGAGTTGGTCATGTGCGTGTGTATGGCATCAGCCCCATCGTACCCAGGGCCGGCCCCGGCCCCGCCGCACACGGTCTCGTAATACTGATGTGTCGCGTTGCCAAAGGTCAGGTTGTTCATCGTGCCCTGCGCCGCCGCTTGTACGCCTAGCGCCCCATACAGTGCATCAGTGACGCACTGCGAGGTCTCGACATTGCCCGCGACAACAGCCGCCGGCGGATTCGGATTCAGCATGCAACCCGCCGGTACGATGAGCTGCAATGGTTTCAGGCAACCGGCGTTCATCGGGATCGGGCGCTCGACCAGCGTGCGGAACACATACAGCACCGCCGCTTTGCACACCGCCAACGGTGCGTTGAAGTTATTCGCGCCCTGCTCGGAAGTGCCGGTGAAATCGATCACCGCGTTTCCCTGCTCATGGTTAATGCGAATACGCACGGCAATCTGCTGGCCGTTGTCCAACGGATAGACGAACTCGCCATCACGCAGGCGACCAAGCGCATTACGCACGCTGCGTTCGGCGTTGTCCTGGATGTGTTGCATGTACGCCAGCACGGTGTGTTCGCCGAAGTGCGCCAGCGCTTTGCGCAACTCATCGACACCGCGTTGGTTGGCGGCCACCTGCGCTTTTAGATCGGCAATGTTCTGTTGCGGGTTGCGCGCCGGCCAGCGTGTGTCGGTGAGTGCGTGGTACAGCGCCTGCTCGCGCAGCTCGCCGCGTTGGACCAGCAGAAAATTCTCAAACAGCACGCCTTCCTCATCAATATGCGTGCTGGTCGCCGGCATCGATCCTGGCGTGATGCCACCCACGTCCGCGTGATGCCCGCGCGAGGCGACAAAGAACAGCAAACGAGACGCATCGCCGGTATCGCTCTCTGCGCTACAAGCCTCAGCGGATGGCTCGGCGAACACGGGTGTAATCAGGGTGATGTCTGGCAGATGGGTGCCGCCGTGGTAGGGGCCGTTCAGCATGTAGACATCGCCCGGTTGCAATACCTCGCGGTTGGTTTCCAGCACCTGCGCGACGCTCTCGCCCATCGAGCCCAGATGCACGGGCATATGCGGTGCGTTGGCCACCAGGCCGCCGTGCGGGTCGAACACGGCGCAGGAGAAATCCAGTCGCTCTTTGATGTTCACGGAGTGCGCGGTGTTACGCAGCACCACGCCCATCTGTTCGGCGATATGCATAAACAGGTTGTTGAACAACTCCAACCTTACCGGGTCGGCTTCGCTGTCGGTCAGCGGTTGCACGCGACGTGCGACTTCGCGCGTCAAGCGCAGGTGATCGTGCTCGGTCACGCGCAGTGCCCAGCCGGGTTCGACCACGGTGGTGGCATGCGCCTCGATCACTATGGCCGGACCATCCAGTTGCTGCCCGGGCCGCAGAGATTCGCGGCGGTAGATGGGCGTCGCCTGCCAGCGGCCGTCGCTGTACACCTCGCGTGTGTCTATCGGTTCGGCGGGCGTGTCTACCTGCGCCAGTACCGGCTCGCTGGCAGGTTGCCCGCCGCCGGTGAGCTCGACTTCAATCGACTCGACAATCAGCTCGCGGTCCGGGCTGATAAATCCGAAACGCTGGCGGTGCTCGGCTTCAAACCGGGCACGCATCTGGGTGGGCGACTGGTAGTGAATTTGCATGGGCACATCGGTGCCGGCGTAGCGCAGGCTCACGCGTTGCAGACACCGGGCTTGCGCTGCCTCGTCGTTTTGCGCCTGCGCCTGGGTCTGCAATGCCATCTGCACCTGCATCTGCTGCGTGCATTGCGCGGTCAGTGCAGCGAACTCGCGTTCAAGCAGGGCGCCCAGATCATCCGCCAGTGTTTGCTCCACCGCCTGCTGGCGGATCACGCTGAAGTCTGCCAGGCCAATGCCGTAGGCTGAGAGTACGCCGGCGAAGGGGTGGATGAAAATGTCCGGGATGTCCAGTGCGTCAGCTACCATGCAGGCGTGTTGCCCGCCGGCCCCGCCAAAACAGCACAGGGTAAAGTGCTGCAAGTCGATGCCTCGCTGCACTGAAATTTCGCGGATCGCATTCGCCATGTTGTCGACGGCAATCTGCAGATACCCGGCCGCCGCCGCCTCGGGCGAGGTGCCGGTGCGCGGGGCCAGCTCGGTAAAGTGCTCGCGCACTACCTGGGCATCCAGCGGCTGGTCGCCGTCATCGCCAAACACGGTCGGGAACAAATCAGGTTGCAGACGCCCCAGCAGTACATTGGCATCGGTGACGGTGAGTGGGCCGCCTCTACGGTAGCAGGCAGGGCCCGGGTCGGCACCGGCGGATTGCGGCCCTACCTGAAAGCGCTCGTCCTCATACTTCAGCACCGATCCGCCACCGGCCGCGACGGTGTGGATGCGTAGCATCGGGGCGCGCAGGCGCACGCCGGCCACCTGCGTGTCCAGCGTGCGTTCCATCTCACCGTCATACAGGGTGACGTCGGTGGAGGTGCCGCCCATGTCGAAGCCGATGAGTTGTTCGATGCCGGCCAGTTGCGCGGTGCGCACCATGCCGACCACGCCGCCGGCAGGGCCCGAGAGCACGGCGTCTTTGCCGGCAAAACTGGCGCCGTCGACCAGCCCGCCGTTGCTTTGCATGAACATCAGCGCGGTGTCGCGATGGCCCTGGCTCGCCAGTTGCTCGCTCACCTGACGCACGTAACGCGCCAGCAGTGGTGAGAGGTAGGCATCCACCACGGTGGTATCGCCCCGGCTCACCAACTTCATCAGCGGGCTCACCTGGTGCGAGGTGGAGATCTGCTCAAAGCCGGCCTCACACGCCAGCGCCGCCGCCCGCTGTTCGTGGGCAGTAAAGCGATACCCGTGCATGAACACAATCGCAATCGAGCGCAGGCCATTGGCGTAACACGCGGCCAGCTCGGCCTTAAGCGCCGCTTCATCCAGTGGCACCAGCACCTCGCCGTGGGCAT
The DNA here is from genome assembly GCA_965369325.1 of uncultured Gammaproteobacteria bacterium. Lineage (GTDB taxonomy): Bacteria > Pseudomonadota > Gammaproteobacteria > Steroidobacterales > JBCBZW01 > CBDUQI01. The sequence continues at coordinate 4,384 of CBDUQI010000251.1, read as the reverse complement.
CCAGGCGCTCGTCGGCCTCGATCACCTGCTGGTACAGCATCGGGGGGCGAGCGATGTTCAGGGCGAAGATATCGGGCCGGTTCTGGTAGGCAATCTGCAGCGCGTCGGCAAAGCCGCGGGTAATCAGCAGCGCGCAGGGCTCGCCCTGGCGCTCCAGCAGGGCGTTGGTGGCGACGGTGGTGCCCATGCGCACGGACTCGACCTGTCCGGCCTGCGCCGGGGCGGGTTGGTCGGGTGGGGCTGGCGGCGTGCAGGACCGGCACATTACCTCATTAATGCCGTAGGCCACCGCGTCCTGGTAGCGCTGTGGGTGCTCGGAGAGCAGTTTGTGGGTGCTGAGTTTGCCGTGCGGATGGCGCGCAATAATGTCGGTGAACGTGCCGCCACGATCCACCCAGAACTGCCATTCAGTGCTCATAACGGGCTGAGCACGCAGGGATTGACGAGTTGAAACAAATTTGCAGTGAAAATGCCATGATTGAAATAAAAGTGTAACAAAGCATTGATAAAACCCTTCCCAATCTCATCAACTGCATGCAGTCTGCTCGGGCGCGCCCCGTTTGTCTCGCGGTTGCGTTGATTTTATTAACCAGTCCTTCAGGGAAGTGGCTCACATGTTAAACCGAAGTTCGTTCCTTAGCTTGAGTATGGGTGTCTTGCTGGGCTTGTCTTTCGCTGCGCCCGCCGTCGCGGCGGACCAGGCCTTGCTGGATATCCTGTTGGGCAATGGTGTCATCACCCAGGATCAGTATGACCTGTTGATGGAAAAGGAAAAGCTCGAGGCCAAGGACCTGATGACGGCAGTGCCTGCGCCGACTCCTGCACCGGCCATCCCGGCGGCCAAGCCGGTGATGAGCGCGACGGTGGGCCAGAAGGGCTTTAGCATCAACTCCGATGACGGCTTCAGCTTTGCCCTGGGTGGGCGTCTACACGTGGATGCCTCGCTGCATAGTGAAGACACCGTCGGCGGTGCGCAGGTGACCGACGGCACCGAGTTCCGCCGCTCGCGCCTGGTCGCCAAAGGCAAGCTTTACCATGACTGGGCGTACACCGCAGAAGTGGACTTTGCCGACAATGATGTCTCGGTGAAAGACTTCTTTCTGGGCTACAACGGGTTCAAGGGCACCAAACTGTACCTGGGCCACGTGAAGCAGCCCTACAGCCTGATGCTGGAGTCCAGCTCAAACGACCTACCGTTTGTTGAGCGATCGATCGACAACGACCTGATCGCACCGTTCGTTGATCGGGCGATTGGTGCTCGCGCTGAGGTTATCCGCGATCACACTTTCTTCGCTGCCGGCATATTCGGCGAGAGCATCGCCGCCAACAAAGACGACGATGAAGGCTGGGGCGCCAGCGCGCGTTACGTGTGGGCTCCGGTGATCGAAAAGACCCGCGCGATACACACCGGCGTGCGCGCCGCCTGGTTCGAGCCGACCGAAGCCAGCGAGAGCATCCGCATCCGCTCCGAGACGGCGCATCTGTCCAACCTGTTCCTCGCCAATACCGGCACCATAAGTGACGTGAGTGGCGTGTCGATTGTCGGTCTGGAAGGGGGCTTCGCGACCGGCGCATTCTCAGCCGGGGGTGAGTGGAGTCAGCTTGAGGTGAATCGCAGCGGCGCGCCTAACGACCTGAGCTTTGACAGCTGGCACGTTTACGCGACCTGGTCGTTGACCGGTGAATCGCGCGCGGCGTCGTACAAGATCAGCAGCGGTGAATTCAAGCGGCTGAAACCCAAGCAGATGTTCAGCCGGGAGACCGGCGGCATAGGGGCGTGGGAGTTGGCCTTTCGCTACGCCTCGCTGGATCTGAATGATGGCAGTTTCATCGGCGGCAGCGAGCAGGCATTGACCGCTGGGATCAACTGGTACGCCACGCCGACGATTCGCTTCCTGCTGGATTACACCACCATCGTCGACACCGAGGGCGCCAGCACCGTGCTGCAGGCGGCAGACGGACTGAACATATTCCAACTGCGGGCACAGTACACGTTCTAGGCTTGGCTGGCGGCATACTGCCCGCCCGCCGCCGGGCCGAATCCTGGCCACAACACCCGTCGGGATTAGCTCTGGCGCACTAGTTTGCGACCGGTGCCTTAGCTTCCTGCCTCGCCTCGGCTACAATTGCGCTGTCATCGAGGGTTCATCTGGGAGACTTGTATTGCGAGCCGGGCGATTCGGCCTCTGGTTGCCACTGCTGCTGGCGACACTGACGATGTTGGGCCTGGACCAGGCCCGGGCTGCCTCTCAGGTTCGGTACGAATTTGATTTCACGCCGGCCGAGCGCATCATCGTGGAGAAGTCCGCGCGCCAGCTAACGCTGGTGCGGGCAGATGGCCGTGTGCGCAAGTTTGATATTGCATTGGGCAAGGCCCCGTGGGGTCACAAGACCCGCGAGGGCGATTCCCGTACCCCGGAAGGTACCTACCAGATTGAGTACAAAAATCTGAACAGTAAGTTCTTTCTGTCGCTGAAAATCTCCTATCCGAACGCGGCCGACCGCGCGCGCGCCAATGCCATCGGCGTCAGCCCCGGCGGGAACATCATGATCCATGGCATGCCGAACGGCACCAAACGCCCTTACAAAAAATATCGGGGACGCGACTGGACCGACGGCTGCATTGCCGTCAGCAACGATGCGATGATGGAAATCTGGATGGCCACGCGCGAAGACACGTTGGTAGAAATTCGCCCCTGACCCTACTGAATCAGCCCCCAGCACCCAGCACGTGAGCCCTCACGCGCGTGAGCGGTGCGCGTTCAACCGTCCGTGACGGCCCTTGCGGCTGACTTGATCAGCGGGTCGCGAAACTGCAGTTCGGCAAAACGCCGGTAAAGATCGGAATCTTCCATCAGGCTTGCGTGCGTACCAATCTGCATGATGCGCCCCTCGTCCACTACCGCGATCCGATCACACTCCAGCACCGTGGCCAGCCGGTGCGCAATCACTAGCGTGGTGCGATTGGCCATTAAGTGGCTGAGGGCATCCTGTACCGCGCGCTCGCTTTGGGCATCCAGCGCGCTGGTGGCCTCATCCAGCAGCAGCACCGGGGCATCTTTGAGGATGGCGCGGGCAATGGCCAGGCGTTGTTGCTGGCCGGTGGACAGGCGTACGCCGCGCTCGCCGAGGTACGTCTGGTAGCCCTGGTTCAGGCGCTGAATGAACTCATCGGCGTGTGCGGCTTTGGCCGCGGCCACCACCTGTGCATCGCTGGCCTCAGGAAGCCCGTAGCGGATGTTGTCGGCGGCGCTGGCGCCGAAGATCACCGTGTCCTGCGGCACAATGCCGATGGCCTCACGAATGGCATGCGGGGAGGCCTGGGCGATGTCTACCCCATCCAACCGCACGCAGCCACCGGTAGCATCATAAAACCGCAGCAGCAGGCGGAATACTGAGCTTTTGCCGGCCCCCGAAGCCCCCACCAGCGCGACGCTCTCGCCCGGTGCGATGTGCAGATCGAACCCATCCAGCGCCGGGCGCTCCGGCATCGCCGGATACACGAGTGAGGCGTTGTCGAAGTGAATCTCGCCCCGTAGTGGGGTGGGGAGTATGAGCGGGCTGTCGGGCACGCGGATGACGGGCTGGGTGTGCAGCAGCTCGCCGATTCGCTCCATCGCGCCGGCCGCCCGCTGCACCTCGCCCCAGGTTTCCGCCAGCACGGCGGCCCCGCCGGCCATGAAAATTGCGTACAGGACAAACTGGCTAAGCTCTCCCACACTCAGTTGCCCGTCCAGCACACGGTGCGCGCCCACCCACAACACCAGCACGACGCCGCCAAAAATCATCGTGATCATCATGCCTGTGAGCAGTGAGCGGGTCATGATCCGGCGCGAGGCGGTATCAAACGCCACTTCCACGGCTGCGTTGAAGCGGCTGCGTTCTTGCCCTTCGCGGGTAAAGGACTGCACGGTCTGCATGGCACCCAGCGTTTCGGTGGCCATGGCGCTGGTGTCGGCAATGCGATCCTGGCTGTCGCGTGAGAGCGTGCGCACGCGCCGACCAAAGGCCAGCAGCGGCACCAGCACCACCGGTATCATCCCCAGTAGAAGCGCCAGCAGCCCAGGGCTGGTGATCGCCAGCATGATCAGGCTGCCCGTCAGCATGACCACGTTGCGGGCGGCCACTGAGATGCCGGACCCGATCAGCGATTGCAGCACGGTGGTATCGGTGTTGATGCGAGAGAGTATCTCGCCGGTGCGGGTGCGCTCGAAAAACTCGGGACTCAGGCTCAGCACGTGTCCGTACACCGCTCGGCGCAGGTCCGCCACCACACGCTCGCCCAGACGGCTGACGAAGTAAAAACGAAAGGCAGTAGAGACCGCCATGATCGCGGCGACCGCCAGCAGCAGATCGCCGGCGAAGCCCTCCACTCCATGATGGA
>CBDUQI010000250.1:0-7662 GCA_965369325.1 uncultured Gammaproteobacteria bacterium | reverse complement strand
AGATCGTTGACCGATGCGGTCATCTGGCTGTTGGCCACCAGCGAATTGAAACCAGGCACCGCGAGTGAAAACATCACCGCGACGATCCCGACCGTAAATAACAGTTCGACCAGCGTAAAACCGCTCGACTGGGGCAGCTTGCCTGCCCTGCTCCCCGTTCTTTTCATAATGTCCGCAGTATATATCCCTCCAGTGCGAAGGGTTGGGCAGTATCCGACAGGCGGTACGAGGCGCCCGACAGGCGGTTGCGACGCTCCCGAGCGGGGCGGGAGCGCGCTTGGTGTGGCACGCTCCCCAGGTCGGGCGGCGACGGTGCTGCAGATACCCGCTGGCGAACACTAGTCACACTCCAGCGGGCTGCCATCGGGCTTACTGGCAGAGACGCGCGGGCGGCCGGTATAGCTGATGATGATAGCGCGGGCGTGCACGCTGCCGCGCTCATCGCAGAACGTGACGGTGCCATTAGTTGCCCGCCGGTCGAACGGGCGCATGACAAACGCTCGCCGATTGGCGCTGAGCTGAGGGGTGACGGCCGGCTGGTGTATGCGCAGCAGCGGCTCGTCAGGATCGACCTGCGCCGGGTCGTCCTCATCCAGGTTCACGAACACCAGCCAGAATTGTGGCCAACCGTTGCCGTCGAGCGCGCAATTAAGGCCATCATGACTGCCGCACAGCACCGCATCCTGAGCGCGTTTGATGGCTTCGCTGCGGGTCAGATGCACCGCTGTGATGAAGTGGTTAAGCGCGGCGCTGCGGTGCGCGTTCAGTGTGATCTGGCGCAGATTGGGTATTCCCCACGCGGTGACGATTAGCGCTGCGGCGAGGGCAATTAGCAGCTCTAGTAATGTAATGCCGGCCATCCGGGCTGGCGGCGTTGGCGTGGGTGCATCCTGCAACACAAGCGTGTCCCGTTCCTGAATGCGCCTTAAGTTAGCCTGGGCGGGCCTCGCTTAGTGGCTGAAAATCCAGCGATTTAGCGAGTATTGGCGAATGTCGGGGTGGCGCCGGGTAGTCCTGGGTTGGACCGGGATTTGGCCGCCACCACGGGGCGCGCCAGAGCGATACCGCGGGCCTCCTCTTGGCAGCGCAGCAACAGGAGCCTATACTCACTCAAGTGTCTGATTCAACGAACATCGCTGAGAATGTCGTACTGGCTGACCGCGAACGGGTTCGCTACCGGTTGGTGATGCGTGGCGTCTCACTTACCCCTCAGCGGGTAGAGGTGGGCCAGGTGTTGCTGGCGCGTGCCCAGCATTTATCGGCTGAGCAAATTCTTGAGCGACTGAGAGCGGTCGGATCGCGAGTGTCCAAAGCCACCGTTTACAACACACTCAATCTGTTTGTGGAACGGGGGTTGGTCACGGCGGTTACCATCGACCCGTCCCGGGTCTATTACGATTCAACCAATGTTCCGCACCATCACTTCTATAATCTAGATACCGGGGAGTTGAGCGATATCCCTCCGGATGAGGTGGAGTTGCGTCGGCTGCCCGCTTTACCTGACGGCACGGTGGCCGAAGGGGTCCACGTGGTTGTGCAGGTACGCAACAGCCAGTAGCCAGCACCGGCTGACGGCTCATTCCTTTGTTGCTTCGCCCGGCTGGTTTTCTCGCCAGTGGCGTTATTGTGTTTCCACCAACGTGTACATGCCGAGCAACGCCAGCAGGTAGATTGCCATCAGTAGGCCCGCGCGCGCCGTGCGCAACCAAAGCGGTGTCTCTAGCACGCGTGCCACCATCGGGTAGGCGACGCTCATCAAGATCATCTCGGCAGCCAGTACGTATACTGCGGCGTGGCCCCAGGTATGGCGTAGGCCGTCTGCCGCATGCCAGCTTCCGAGCAGTTTAAACGAATGCTCTGACGCCCAGAACACGCCCGCACTGGCCACCCACAGACGGGCGAACCCCCCAACCGAGATGCGGATGCTGCTTAGTTCGGGCGCCCAAAGCGCTAAATAAAGCAGGCCGAAAACGGGTACTGCCCACAGCAGCGGCATGTGCGCGGCAAGGTTCAGCAACCGGGGCGCACCGTCGTGCGGAAATACCAGCAAACCGGTGGCGGTGAGGAAGGTATCCGGCAGTACATTGAAGATACCGAAGGCGATGGCGAAGCCCCACAGCCTGAGCCACAGGGTGTACCCGCGGGCCCACCCCAGCATGGGGACCACGATATTATAAGCGGCAGTGAGCCCCAGCAGGCGCCAGCCGACCGGCCAGGGGGCGGGCAGGGCGAGTACCACGGCGCATAATGCCGCGAATGCGCCGTGCAGCCAGAGGAAGTCCCGATGGGGTGCGGGCAGGGCCGATACCATCGGGCGAGCTTAGCATCGCCGTGGGCGCGCGAGCAGCCGGAAGCGAAAAAATACCGCCCCGCGCACGGGGTAACACCCCCTGGTTCGTTGCGCTGACAGGGTGGGTTGCCTATACTCGCGGTCCCTAAGGATGCCGGGGTAGCTCAGTTGGCAGAGCAACTGATTCGTAATCAGTAGGTCGGGTGTTCGAATCACCTCTCCGGCACCATTAAATCAACGTCTTATGGCTTCCTAGCCTAACCAATTCCCAAACCCCCAAAGGTTAATTCCCAAAACTCATGGTGTAAGTCACTCTTCTTTGAGTGGTCGCACCTTGCGTGGTTGACGCCGATAATGGGCCTCTGTCGTCTGCTGTGACCCGTGCGCTACTCGCTCGCTCGCGGCCAGCGTGTCAACATTGTCTGTGACGTTCTTAGCACGCGGGTCACGGAGCTGCCAGGTAGCCATGCCCTCTGCAACCGCAGCCCCGCGTGCTCTCGCAAAAGTCTCGCTGAGCGATGACGCGGTGTAGGCTCCGCCCGTGCTCGTGGTCAAGATCGTTGCTGCCAGCCGGATACCGCGTGCGCGCTTCAATATCCGATCCAGTTCGGGCGCGATCTCAAGCGCCACTTGGATCATGGGCGGCGCGTGCCGATAGACGTGCCTGTATTCCCCGTCTGTTACGTAGCGGTCCCGGCCACGCTCCTTGGCGCGGTGAACGCCCTTGCACGGGTTAATGGTTGACGCGCTCGTCGCGCCGGATCAGCCAGGATCACATTAGGGACAGTGTGGCCACTGCGCGACTGGGTGCAGGCCCGCCTCATTTCTTGCACAGTCGGTCATGAAAAAATTGCATCTGCGGCGTGGACTACCATGCCAAACAGATTTTCTTTCCGACTTCGGCTGGTGGGCGATTTGCCGTCATCGATTGGCAGTACCCTTTCGTTGGACAAGGTCCTTGGGACATTACGCGGATGCTCACCATCTGTTTACCGACTGAAATACGCAATACCCACGAGACCCGAATACTGACGAACTATCATGAAGCACTTCACGCGCATGGCGTAGATTCATATTCTTCTGAAGATCTACGCATTGATCGCCAAATCGGTGCTTTGGTAAGCCAGACAATTCAGATGCTGGTTGTCGGCACCGCCGACTACGCTCCAATCGAGGACGAGTGCAGTAAATTCGGCATAGATTGGATGGACCTTTACTTCCTCCGAGGAGAGCGTGTTCTTCGGGAGTTAGACGTCCCTAGATTTTTAGCTACCATCGTCAAGTAGACGGGGCTGACATGTAGGCTTTTGGCGGCACCTGGCTGACAACGCACCGCCGCTGAAACGACTGGAGTGGCTGACGATAGTCCGAAGCGGCCATTCAGCATGCGACCGGAGCGCAAAGGTGGCCGGCAACCGACAAAACACGCCGTTATTGTGAGTCGTATTGTAAGACCGTAATACGAGCGGACTGTGGTGAAAGGCAGCGGGGGGAGATCAGACAAACGCGTCTTAGTGACCTACACTTAATTGCAGAGGGCTGGGGATCAGGCGAATAGTAGAGCAACAAATAACACGCATTCGCAGCAACTTATGGTCGCCAAGATTATTACTTGGTTGTCTTTGCACTGTCGGCTTACCGACAGAACTGAGGAGAATACTTTTGAACAGAGTATCTGCTTTCGCTGGCATGTCGCTGCTTAGCATCCAGGCTTTCGCCGCGTCTGAGTGTTTCACTACGGCCGATATTGACACCATTGAGGATGAAGGCTCTACCACCACCCAGTGGGTTGACCCAGAATTCTATGATGACGCTGATAACTTAGCGCACTGGATGGTGTTTCAGGACGAATCCGACAACATTGAAGGCACGATAGACAGCGGCAAGGTGTGGGTTGCCGAAATGGATCCCGCGGTTGGACAATGCAAGAACGACTGCACAGAATATCTCGTGAGTTCTTCAGCTGCAATTATTGAACAAGGTGCATGGAAAGGGCCGAACTTCGGTTTGTATGACGACAACGATACGGAGCGCTGGAATTTGTACTACAACCGATATGATCCCGAGGGCGCTAAAGAATGTACATCGGGTGGTGCGGCTCAGTATTGCCTAGAAATTTGGGAAGCGGTCCCGATTTTTAATGCGTTTGGCAAGCCTGGTAATTGGACCCCTAGCGCGGTAACACCGGACGATACGTGGGACGACAACCATCGGATGAACGTGCTTGCATCCATGGATGGTTCTCGCAGCGACGTTCATCTTGTCTACGGGGATCGAACCAAACCTAATCGCATGCGCTGGGCCGACGAAAACGGTAATCCTTACCTCGACGCGGACCCGAGCATCAAGACGAGCTTCAGGTGGGTGCTGGGCGAGTCCAAGTTTGTCGCTACCGCCCGCCCTGCTTGTCTGCCGGGCCCGGCATGTCTACACGGAGCAATAGCAGTCGTTGATACAGAGGGTGTAGGAGCTCCGAGCACGACGATTGTGACCGATGATCACAAACTACATGTAGATGCTTACGGATGGGTGGCACCGGAGGCGCTCAATAATGAAATCATGATTCTTAGTCGTGCGCCGGCGTCGAACGAAGGCGAGTTGCTGGTGTACAAGTATGACGATACCTGCGGCCAGGATCCTTGCAGTCCCATATACGTGCTCGATAAAGCGATCCCGCTGCCCACGGGTGCCAATGGAGTGTTCGATGGCGATCTGGACGAACCTGCCGGGTTGGACGATCCGCTGCCACAAGCATTTCTGCAAAGTTGGGAGCCGTTTGTGTACAACAACAACTCCTATTTTGTCGGCACTGTAAAGCCAAACGCCCAGACGGGTAGAGAAAACTGGGGTGAGTCGGAGATTTGGGTAGTCAGTTATGCGACAACAACCGTTGGGCAGGATGAAATCCCCGATTTAGCGTGTCGTGTGCACCTACGTGACGATGATGTTGTCTATCACGAAGGGGAGGTGTTTGAGGGGGCCAGCGAGGAGGTTCCCGTTCCCTACATAGTGTACGTAAAAGTCACCTTCGGTGATCCTGATCATCAGGTGATTTATCGCTCCAAAGTAGATCTTAGCTTACCGCTTTGAAGGTACTCGTTTGGCCAAAAATATCCAAGTCCGTTTTCTCCAATTTTCTGCTCTTTGAAGCAAGCTTGGCGTCACTTATGAGTATCGCGTGTTTCAGTAGGAACTATGCGGTGAATGGCGGCTCTTGGCCGGCAAGCGAGCAGGGTGCTCGCTTGCCGGATGTCCGCTCAGGCCTCAATTTGTACGGCAATTTTTTGTGCACCATCAACCTCAATGCCGAGGTAGCGCACTGTGCTTTCGAGTTTGTGCACCCTAGCAGCAGCGATCACACCATCGCCGTCCTCATCGGCTGTAGAGGCGGCCGGCGGATATGCCCCGCCCTGAGGGCCCGGGTTGTGGCATGAACGAAACTGACCACCGCTAAGGCAGTTCAGGCAGCGGTGGTTGGTTGTTACCGGTCGTCACCGGCTCACGCACCCAGTATTGGGTGAGCAGACCGACGTTGGCGGCCGGGTCAGTAATGGCATTGAAGAAATTGTCGCGATTCAGTTGTTGTTCTGAGGTCCAGTCGCCGGCAATTCGGATGGCTTGCATCGTACCCACCCGGTTACCAAGCAATGGTTGTGGATCGTCCTCGGTTCCGCCCAAGGGGACAATCTCGAACAACGCCGGATTTGCCTCCATAGCCGTTTTTGCCAAGTGGTAGAACATAGGCCCTACGTCGGCTTCGCCATTCGCGATGGCCTGTGGTACATCGCGATGATGGATGCGATCGCCCACCACCCATTTTCTTCGTAACTCATTGCCGACCGGATTAAAGACACGATTGAACAGCCGACTAGCGCGGTTGTCCGCCAGCGCGATGTCGCCGGTGTCCGCTTCCACCAAGCGGAAGGCGATATGGAAGATGGAGGTGTTGTAGTTGTCGAAACTGCCGCCTTCGGTGACCGGATTGGAAGTGACCACGCGCACGCCTGGGCGGCCCAAATCCCAAATCGAATTAATATTGTGTGGATTGCCCGCGCGCACCAACAGCACGTTGCCGAAATTGCTCAGGATCGGCGCGCGATCACCGTCGCCAAAGCCACCGTTTTCCACGCCGTTCATGATGCCGTTGGGCCCCATGACGATCATGGGTACGCCGCGAATGACCATGTTGCCGAAACTCAGGCGGCCGCCGTTTTCCAGTTGCTGGATGGATACGGGTGGGGAGGTGGAGTAACCCCACTGGCCGTCAGCCACCAGCGGATTTGCTGGCAGGTAAACCTGTCGGTTGAACGCGTTTAGAAAACGATGAAAGTTTCCAGCCGTTGAGACTAATAAATCCCAGTCGTCGGTGCTGGTTTGCATGTGCCAATCGTCCAGGACATTCGCCTGTCCTGTCAGATCGGGATAGTCAAACGGGCGCTGGGCAATCGTATCGGTGTCGCCCTCACGCAACCAGACCAGGGTTTTCTGACCCAGCACTACGGGTTCGGTAACGATTTCAGGAATGCTCACAACCTCCGAGCCCGCCGCTACCGGCGTTGAAAACGCAATGAGTATAAAAACTGCCGCAACAGATGATTTCATTTTCAGATCCTCGTTTTTCAGTTGTAGTACCCGGCAAACGTGTCGAGACTGCGGGTGTTGGAGAATGAGTAGTCCATCATCACCGCACCCGTGTCTGAATCAAAAAAAGGTCGTGGGCTAACGGATAATCTTGCATACTCCCGACCGCTCTGGAGGCTAAGAAAATAGTGGCTCCAGGCGTTCTGCAGTGGTTCAGTACCGGCCCCGGTGAGGGTTACGCCGGGCGTGTAACCGCTATTCGGAGCTTCGTACGTGTAAATGCCCTCGGCGGGTTGGATACCACCGTCAACCACTTCAATGTCGAGTTGCCAGTTGGCATCGCCGTCTCGCGCACGCCCGCTTCGCAGCAGTCGTGCACGAAGATGTCCAGCGCTGCGGCCTTCGATTTTGCGTTGGCCTCGCGCTGCCTTTAAATCCAGGGTGTACCAGCGCCCATCAGGGGCAAGGGAAAACACGCCCTTAGCGCGCACCACCGTTTTCGCGTCCGTGCTCTGGTCTTTTTGCCACGCGACGAAGTGGTGCGGATTGTCCGCTGAAGTATCTGCGGTGACGGCCTGGCCGGGATACTTGTTGTAGCTGTAGAACGTGGTGGTTTGCTGATACAGATCTATCTCATACCCGTGTTTTTCGATCGCCTCGATTTTTAGAATCTTGCCGACATGTTCACGGATAGCGAAGTTCCCCTCGGCATCCGATATCGTGGTTCCGCTGCCCGAGCCCTCGCTAAGATACCCACCGGATGCTCGGTACTTCACCTTGGCGCCGGTCAC
>CBDUQI010000249.1:0-7749 GCA_965369325.1 uncultured Gammaproteobacteria bacterium | reverse complement strand
TATTCACAAGGACCAGGACAAAATCGAAAAGGTGGTCGATCTTGCCGCACCCGTTGCACGGGTCTGGCGGGCCATCACGGATCACAAGGAATTTGGGGAGTGGTTTCGAGTTCGACTCGATCAGCCGTTTGAAGTGGGCGCGACTACCACCGGAAATATCACCTACCCGGGTCACGAAGATGTGCAATGGGTGTCAGTGACTGAGCAAATGGAGCACGAACGCCTGTTTGCGTTCTCATGGCCCCCGAGCGCCATTGATCCTGACACCGCTTACGATACGGAAGCAAAAGTACGGGTCGAGTTTCTGCTAGAGGCAAACGGTAAGGGCACGCGTCTTACCATTACAGAGTCCGGCTTTCAACAGTTTCCAGAAGCAAAGCGACTGGAGGCGCTGCGTTCCAATACGCAGGGTTGGGACATCCAGGCCACTAACGTTGCCGCCTATGTCGAACGCTAGCAGCGCCGCGCGGACGGCGCCCGTGTTCGCCGCGCTTGGCGACAGTACACGCCTCGCGCTTGTGTCCCGTCTTAGTGACGGCAAGCCGCATTGTATTGCGCAACTCACGGAAGGTCTCAGCCTGACGCGCCAAGGTGTCACCAAACACCTGCAGGTACTGAAACAAGCCGGCATTGTCTCTTGTAAGCGGATAGGCAGGGAGAGCCGATTTACCATCAGGCCCGCTCCTATCGCGAATGCCAGCGCCTACCTGGCCCGTGCTTCGCAGCAGTGGGACGAGTCGATCGAGCGATTGCGAGCAGCCGTCGAGGAATAGCCGTCCACCGCGCTCGACGCGGTGCAGCCGGAATCACTCGGTGCAGGGCGCGCGCGCCGCTCGCGCCGCTCGCGAGGGCATGCTTAGTAGTACTTCAACGGTTTGGCTTTGCCCCGGAACACGTGATAGGCGAACGCGGAGTACGCCGCGATGACCGGAATCACCACCACCGCGCCCACAAAAATAATCATCAAGGACTCCGGCGCGCTGGCCGCCTGCCAGATGGTTATCTTGTCCACCACCAGCCAGGGGAACAGACTGTAGGCGATGCCGTGAAAGGCGAGGATGAACAATCCCGCGCTGGCACCAAATGGTACCCACACGCCGTACTCGTTGCTCTGCGCCAGACGGATGGGCAGGCGCTTGAGCGAACGCCTCAGCACCAGCCAAAGCGCCAGCGTTACCACGGGTATCGGCCACACACCGAGCAGGTGTTCCAGGGTGAACCATTTGTCCGCAATGCGCGGACTCAACAGTGGTGTTGCAGCGGAGACCGCGAGCAGCCCCAGCCCGGTCAGGCCTGAGCTGCGCTGCGCCCACACAATGGCCCTGCGCTGCAATACGCCTTCGGTTTTGATGATGAGCCAGCCGGCGCCGAGGAGGCAGTAACCGGCGGCGAGACAGATGCCGATCAGCAGGCAAAACAACACCTGCGGTAGTGACTGCCCAAAGCCCATCACCAGCATGCCCAGCATGTAGCCCTGCGCCAGCGCGGCTAACAGCGAGCCGGCGAAGAACGCCTGGTTCCAGGCGGCCTTGTGTTTGTGCTGGGCTTTCACGCGGAAGTCGAAAGCGACACCGCGCAGTGTGAGTCCGATGAGCATGCAAGCGACAGGAATGTACAGGGCCACCATGATGGTGCCGTGGGCGAGCGGAAAAGCCACCAGCAAGATGCCCACCGCCAACACCAGCCAGGTTTCGTTTGCGTCCCAGAACGGCCCGATTGAAGCGATCATCACGTCTTTGTGCTCATCGCTGGCACGGCTGACCAACAGGCCGACGCCCAGGTCGTAACCGTCCAGAATTACATACGCAAGCATGGCGAGGCCCATCAGGGCCATAAACACCAGCGGCAACCAGCCAGCGGGCGTGCCAAGCGGCGGTATCAGTGGTATCAGTGCATCAGCCATGTCGGGCTCCAACGGTGGCAGGAAGCATCGGAGCTACCCGCGGGCCAAGGGCGTTGGGATTCGCGCCGGATGCTTCCGCCTGCGCCGCTCGGCGGGCGAGAAAAAACACCACCGAGACGTAAGCGAAAAGCAGGGCGGCATAGAGCATAAGATACAGGCTCAGGGTGATGCCGACGGTACTGGCTGGCACACCGGAGACCGCCTCTGCGGTGCTGAGCACGCCATACACCAGCCACGGTTGCCGGCCGATCTCGGTGGTGTACCAGCCGCTTAAGACCGCCACCCAGCCGGCGAAGGTCATGCCGACCAGCACCCGGGCCAGGAGCGGGGAGGGCGCACGTGCGCCACGCACACGCCAGCGCCCGAACCAGGCGACCGCGAGCATGGTAAAACCCGTGCCAACCATGATGCGGAACGCCCAGAACACCGGCGCGACCGGCGGGTGCGCATCAAATGCCTCGATGCCCTGCACTACGCCATCGGTTTGGTGGGTAAGGATGAGCGAGGCGAGTGCGGGCACCTCCAGCGCCAGCCGGTTCTCGCGTGCCTCGCCGTCGGGCAGCGCGAACAGCACCAACGGTGCGCGATCGCGCGTTTCCCACAGCGCTTCCATGGCAGCGACTTTGGCCGGCTGATGCTCAAGCGTGTTCAGTCCGTGCTGATCACCGACGAGAATCTGGATCGGGATCAGGATCGCAGCCAACGTCAGGCCGGTGCGCAGGGCGGCCATCACCGAGGGGCAGGTGTCGCCGCGCAGCCAGCGATAAGCGGAGAGGCCGGCCACCAGGAATGCCACGGTGAGTCCGGAGGCGAGCACGGTGTGGAAAAACCGGTAGGGAAATGACGGGTTGAACACAATCGCCAGCCAATCGGTGGCGTGCGCTTGACCGTCGATCATCTCGAACCCCACCGGCGTGTGCATCCAGGAGTTCAGCGCCAGAATCCAGAACGCGGAGAGCGTCGTGCCGATGGCCACCAGTGCGGTCGCCAGTGTGTGCACGCGAGGGCTCACGCGGTTAAACCCAAACAGCATAATGCCGAGGAACGTGGCCTCCATAAAAAACGCAGTGAGCACCTCGTAGGCCAGCAGCGGACCGGCAATGTTGCCGACCGTTTCCATAAACCCGGGCCAGTTGGTACCGAACTGAAAACTCATGGTGATGCCGCTGACCACGCCCAACGCGAAGGTCAGCGCGAATACCTTCACCCACAGCCGGTAGGCGTTCATCCATTGCTCATCGCCCGTGCGCCGAAAGCGCAGCTTGAAGTACAGCAGCACCCACGCCAGCGCGATGGTGATCATTGGGAACAGGATGTGAAAGCTGATATTGGCGGCGAACTGGATACGCGCTAGCAGCGCCGGGTCAGTCACAGTGTCAGGAGGCATATCGGTTGCTCACTGGGATAACGAGGGGTTATTTCTCAGCACTGCGGCGTGAGGACTTGCGCCCCACCGACAGCAATTTGGTCACACCACCGCCCAGCTTCATCAGCTTGATGGCGGTGTCCTGCTCCATCGTCTGCACATCGTCCAGCCAGTGCGTCACCAGCTCGATCAGATCGTGCATTTCCTGCAGCCGGCGCTGGGCGTGTGCGTCCTGTTTGTGAGTCTCGCCGGTGAGCAGTGCGCCGCGCAACATGGTGAGTGTGGGCTCGATCTCGCGCTTGCGTCGCTCCGCCAGCAGAATCTGAAAAATGCTCCAGATATCTTCCGGGGTAGAGAAATAGTCGCGGCGATCGCCGGGCAGGTGGTGCAGTTGCACCAGACGCCAGGACTGCAGTTCTTTGAGGCCCATGCTCACATTGGAGCGCGACAGGCCCAGCATGTGGGTAATCTGCTCGGCGTTAAGTGCTTGTTCATGCACGTAAAGTAGCGCATAGATCTGGCCGACCGTGCGGTTGATGCCCCAGCGGCTGCCCATCTCACCGAAGTGGAGAATAAAAGCTTGTTGGTATGGTGTGACGTCCATATTCCGTTTTTTCTCGTAATTTCAGTAATTACCGAAATTATAAAACAAGGCAAATGATGCTGACAAGACCGAGTGCCAATTAGGAACAGTGGCCACCACTGACTGGGGCCGGTCAGCAAAATCCTGATCAGGTCAACCCACGTTAACAGTAGAGAAAACCGCCGGGTGCGAAATCCCGCGCAAAGCCGCACTTAACTCATGCGTGTGTGCTGTTGCGGTAACACCGCTGGTCACGCCTCGGCTTGTTTCGGCCCCACCGATCTTTGCCCAGCCCACGGGGCGGCAAGTGGGTAGTGCGGGTGGTGTCACCAATTTTAGCGCGCTGCGCTAAGCCCTTAGGGAGAACTAAAAATGCGTTGCTTTCTGTATTGCCTGGCGATGTGGTTGTTGCTTTGCTCGACGGCCCAGGCGGACTGGCAGAACTGTTCTACTGTTACCAAGGCGGTCGGTGGTGTCGCGGGCGGTCTGGCAGGTGCGAGCCTGGGCGAGAAACTCAGCTCGCGCTTCGGCGGCGATGATGCCAAAGCGCGCTCGACCGCGCGCCTGCTTGGCGGCGCGCTGGGCGCCGCGACGGGTGCCAAGGCGGCTTGCGCCTTTACCCGTAAGCTCAGTGCTGCAGACCGCGGTCATGTGGCCAATGCCAATCGCACCTCGCTGTCCTCTTCTGGCAAGGCGCAAGAAAAATGGACCAACGATGATGGTAACGCGGTGGAGTACAGCGCCGAGGCGAGAGCCGTTGAGGTCAAGGAGTATGCCGGCAGCACCTGCAAGGCAGTTGATGGCCAGATTAGTGTTGCCGCATCGGCAAGTGAAGTGAATACGGCCGATACCTCGGAGCTGTACTGCCAGTCAGCGCAGGGTGAGTGGGTGGCGGCCGAGGGCACCGTCATCTAGGGCACAGTTGCCGGTCGGCGATACAAGGGAGCTACGCGTGCGCATTTTCTTGTTTCTGGTTTTGATGGCGCTGATGCCCGCGGCTTGGGCGCAGTCGCTAGGTCTGGTTGTGCGAGACATTAACAATCAGGCGGTGGTCACGGCCGTGAGTGAGCATTCGCCTGCGGCAAAGGCAGGCTTACGCGACGGCGACGTGCTCCGTCAGGTCGATCAGACCGCGGTGACTTCGACGGCGTCGTTGATCGCCTCGCTGGGCGAGCGGGCGGGCAGTACGGTGAAGCTGCAAATTGATCGGCGGGGCAAAGCAAAACGCCTTTCGCTGAAAGTACCGGACGGGTTTGGCGCGACGTCGGTCGCTTCCCCGAAGGGGCCTGCACGCAAACTGGACCTGTTGGATACCTGGACGGTTGCGATGCACTGTGGAGGGAACGACTACGTTTTGTCCGCCACCCTCAGGCTGGAAGGTAAATCGCTGACCGGGACGGTGAGCGGCCATGCGACCTTGCCCGCGCTGGAGACGCAGCGCCCGCCCAGCAAAGGCCACGTGGTCGATGCGCGTTACCAGGGTACGCTGGATCGGGTGAGTGGCCGCTTCAGCCTGCGTCCAGTGGGGCGCAATTCCAAGGGTCTTACCTTCGATGGCGTGTATCTGGCGCCCACGCAGCAACTGGTCGCGGAAGTGGGCGGGCGCCAGTGGCAGCAGTGCAGCAGCGCGATATTCGTGCCGGGCGTCAAGCAGGATGCCGCCAGGGCGCTACTCAGCAAACCGATGTCTACCCGACCCTACCGATCCATTGCGCGATCGCGTTGTCGTGACGTTACCCGGCGCTGGCTCCAGGACTTCTCGCGCATGATGGATGCGTTGCCGGCGGCACACCGGGCGAATCCGCGCATTGTTCGCGCCAGCTTGGTCTCTTTGTATGCAGAGCCACGGTTCAGCGAGTACTTTGGCAAGCCCTTGCGCGATCTGTCGGAAAAGCAGGCGCATCGGGTGCACGGGGAGCTGACCGCCGCGAATGCGTGTGACACAGCATTGCCGGCGGAGCAGGCACGGTGGTTGCGTGAGTGGGTGATGCCATTGCGAAACCCGTCTTCCTTCGGGCGCGGCCACGTATTGGTCAATCTGGCCGCCCGCTCGCGCTATCAGCAATGGGCGCGTGAGATCTCCCAGCACACGTTCGAGCCGGCGGTAGGCTACACGCTGGTCGATGCGAGCCGGGAGGTTCACGAGCTCGATATTCTGCTCAAAAGCCTGGACGTTTTGCTGGCGCCGACGGGCGTTAATGCCGACATATTGAATGGTGTAACCTCTAACATTGCCTACGTGGCGTTGGATGCCGCGCTGGATCACCCCTTAGCGAACGCAGCCGCGACGATGGCCGGGTTGAACCAGATTGCGGGCGTGCTGCCTGCTCATGCCGACCTCACCGACCGGCTGGATGCGCAGCAGCGTGCGGCACTGGAAGGCCGGCGGGATGCCGCCGTCGCTAGCAAGCTGGATGCCGTCGCCCTAGCGTTTGCACGCGCCCAGCAAGGTGAGCCAGGCTTGGTTGCGGTTTCTGACTGGCGCGCCTCGGTGCCCTACCTGGCGCAGACGCTGAACCAAACCCAACTCGCGCGTGTGTCGGCGGTGATGGCACAACGAGGTGATCAGCTTGGCGAGCAGATTGTCGCGACTCTTCGCGAGGCTTACCGCAAGGCGGTGACTGAGGTGAGCTCGCCGAGCGAGCAATTAGCCGCCAGTGTTGAATTCGAAGCCGGCATGGCACAGCGTTCAGCGCGCGTCGCGGCGCTACCTGAGATGCAGGTGTTCACGCAAGTGCGTCTGCGCCGGCACAGCGGATTACTAAGCCAGCACCAACAGATATTAATCGCCCGAATCGAATCAAGCCAGAATGCGGGCAGTGCGGATGCGCTGGTAAAAAGACATGTGCTGGCGGCGGACACAACCCTGCCCGCCCGCGCGATTCGCCTGGCGGCGACGCAACGTGTCGCACACTTGTCCCCGTTTCTGTCGCTGCCAGCAGGCGAGTACCTCGATGGCATTTTCAACAATGACACGAGCAAGGTCCGCGCGCTCGATGCCCGTTTTATCGCGCCGTTTAGAAACGGGCAGTTCGGTGAGGGGATGAACATGATGGCGCCACTAATGGACGGCATCGCCTCGCTTGCCGGGGTGAATACCGACTTTGGCGAGTACATCCGCCAGTCCCTGGATGCATCCAGCCTGTTACTGCCGATGCTGGCGATTTATCTGCTGGACTATCAGGAGGTGTACAAAAAATGCCTGCGACCGGGCGCGGTGCGCTTTCGCAAAACGGTGACCAGCGCGACCGTGTACAGCGATAGCAACGGCTTCGAGACCAGCAGAATCCAGCATCCAGATAAGATCTCCCACTTCTGGGTAAATAAGGAATTCGGGGCGGCGTTTCAGGAGGTGGGGCTGAATAATCCGGATTCACCGCTGGCCGGCATGTTCGAGCGCATGATCCACACCAAAGGCGAGATTACCGTCTCGCAAGTTGTCCGGGGTACGCGAGAAATGATGGGCGACTATCCGTGTGACGACCCGAAAATCAAGCGAATGGAGGATCAGATGTTGGCGTTCTTCGCTCAGTATCAAGTGCGAATCAACGCGGCGAGGCGGAGTTTAATTCGGTAGCAATCTCCGGCGGCGTGCCGACGGCGACAGGTGTGGCACGATCGTTATTGAAGATGCCGGCGCGGAATCGCGTGCGCCTCCGGCGGCATCGCACACTTGGCGTGCCGCTCGGGTTGCTGATCAACGCGTTATCGACCATATTCATACGGTGTCGGTTGTTGCTGCACGGGAGGTGGAATGGCCAACCCAAGGCCTGGAGAGCCCGAGTTGGAAATCTACGTATCTTACGCAAATCAGGGTGAGAGCCAGGCGTTTGCGCTGGCACTTCAAAAGTCGCTGGCGCCGCACGGGATTCGGGTGCGTTTGGACCGCACAGACAT
>CBDUQI010000248.1:0-7767 GCA_965369325.1 uncultured Gammaproteobacteria bacterium | reverse complement strand
CGCGGGATGCGAGTGTGGCAATGCGCCGCGGTGAAGCTTCCCGCTGCCCAGGTGCGCCGGCCGGTCAAGCAACATAAGCGTCGTGGGCACCAAATGCTCGGGCAGCGCCGAGCGCAGCGCACCGAGCATCCGCCGCTAAATCGCCCCCCGCCCGCGCCAATGGCCAGCGCTGTCGATGCTCAACGGCGATGCGGACTCGGCCCACTGCCCCTGAGTGGCAAACACGTTCACCAACCCCGTACCCGCGAGCACCTCGCTCTGCTCTACCCGCACACGGTATCCACGGCTCTTGAGCAGCCGGCTGATCTCCCCCACGTGTGCCGCGTCGTTCTCGGCCTCAAGCACGATCTGCCGGATGCGTAGCCAGTGCGCGTCATCAATACCGTGCAGCACCCGTAGTTCGTTGCGTTCCACGTCAATCTTGAGCAAGTCCACCTGCGCGATGTCCAGCCGCTCAATCTCCTGCGACAGTGTGCGCAGCGATACCTGCGTATCGGTACTCGCCAGCCGGTCCTCCAACATTTCCTCGAGCAACACTGGATCCAGCGCGCTCAGCTCGCCGTCGTCCAGAAACTGGCGCACCTTGGCCAAGTTAGTCTTGGCATCTGCTGCCACTCCAGAGAACACGGAAGCGTGCGGAAAATAGGCGTACGTTGCCGATCCGGGGGCATCGGATAACCCCACGCAACAGGCCGTTGCCCGATCCGCTCCGTAGATATCAAAGTTCGTCTCAAGTGCTGCAAATATCTCGGGGAACGGCTCAAACGCTACCACCCGTACCGACTTGAGCCCCGCCAGCAAAGCGACGCTGAACAACCCGATGTTGGCGCCAACGTCGAGCACGCAATCGCCTTCGCCCACCGAGATACCGTGACGAAGATAGCTTTGCTTAACCAGCAGTTCATCATAAAGATAGTCGGTCTCCGCGCGATTGAGACCGCATACTTCCATGCCATTCGGCAGTTCGAACACCTGCTCCTCGGCCACCAGTCCATGACGTAACGCCCGCGCCATGCGTGACGCTGCGCCCGCCAGCGCACTGTCCAACGCGACGTAAGCCGTAAGCACCTCACTCTGGGCACCGAGCATTACCGCAGCGTCCACCACTTCACGCTGACGCCGTAGGGCATACTCAATTTCCCCCGGCTCCACTCGATATCCACGGAGTTTGATTTGCGCATCCGCGCGGCCGATGAACTGAAGATTCCCATCGTCCAGCCAGCGTACAATGTCCCCGGAGCGGTACAGCTCGCCCTGCCCGGCGAAGCGGTCGTGGATAAATTTTTCTGCGGTGAGCGCAGGTTGTCCGACGTAACCCTGTGAGAGACCGCTTCCACCAATATGCAACTGCCCCGGCACCCCGATCGGACACAGCCGATCGTGACTGTCCATCACGTACAACTGAGTATTGCCCATCGGGCGACCGATGGGCACGACCGCAACACCGGTGCGCTCGTCCTGATATCGGTAGACAGCGCAACCCACGGTTGCCTCGGTGGGCCCGTAGTGGTTGAACAAATCCCCGTTGGGGAAGCAACGTTGTAGATGCGCTGCGACATCGCCAGACAATACTTCGCCGCCGATCACGAAGACGGCGGATACGCTGAGCACCTGCTCCCGCAGGACTGCCAGCATCGCCAGCACGTGCGTCGGCGTGAGGCGAACCAATGGCCGTTCGCCGCTTCGTGTACGCAACTGGCGCACCAGATCGCCGATGGTGTCATCCGGCGTCAGCATCACTGCAGCGTGCCCGCTCAGTAATGGCAAGAAAAGCGCTGGCACGGTAATGTCAAACGCGTGCGAGGTGACCACTAGCGATCCGCTCATGTTCACGTCATAGTAGTAACCCACGGCAAACTTGCAGTACTCCGCCAGTGAGCGATGCGATATTCGAACCCCCTTGGGTAACCCGGTCGACCCGGAGGTATAGATCACGTACGCCGTGTCGTCCAATTGCGCAAGGCAGGTCTGCGCGCCATCCTCTTCGTACTCCTCCAACCAACCGCCATCAATGGACGCGCCGTCCAGATACACCAGATCGATGCCTGCCACCGGCAGCGTCGCCGACAGCTGTGACATCGTCACAACTGTCTCGATGCCCGCGTCGGCGAGAATCGCCGCCACTCGCTGCACGGGCGTATTTATGTCAATGGGCACATACGCAGCGCCGCAACGCAGAACGCCAAGCAGGCCAATCATCAGCGCACACGATCGCTCGCAAACCACCGCTACCAGATCGCCCGGTTGCACACCCAGTTCGGTCAGACAGGCGGCTAGGCGTCCCGAACGACTTATCAGCGCGGTGTAGTCCAAACTGTGCTCAGCGTCGCACAGCGCAACGGCGGTCGGCGTACGTTGCCCCTGCGCGAGTATCCGTTGTGGCAGGGTGCTGACCGCAGCCGGCGCGATCGGCCCGCAGGACAATGCCAACACCAGCGCGCGTTGCTTCTGGTCCACCCACTCAAATGCTTGAAGGGGCCGTAGCGGATCCTGCACAGCTTCCTGCAGCACACGGAGCAAGGCATCCGACATCCTCGATATGCTCGAGCGCTCGAACAGGTCGCTGGCAAAGCGCCACAACACCTGGATGCCGCCTTCATGCTCGGTGGCGGACAACTCTAGATCGAACTTGATGATGTCGTTGTCGGCGTCGAACCGGGTCAGTTCCAGGCTCGACATCTGTGCCGACTTCTGCCCGGCCCGCGTTTGCATCGTAAATGTTACCTGGCAGAGCGGCGCGTACTGTGCACTGCGCTCCGGTGCCAGTTCCTCCACCAGCAAATCAAACGGCACGGCGTCGTGCGCATACGCGTCGAAGGCCACCTGTCGTGACTGTTCGATCAACTGACCGAAAGACATGTTCGGCTGGAGTCGCGTACGAAATACCAACGTATTGACGAAGAAGCCCACTACCGATTCCAGTTGCGGGGAATTCTGACGACCTGTGCTGGGTACGCCGATGAGCAGATCGTCCACGTCTGCCCATCGCGCCAGCACCATCGCGTAGGCCGAATACAGCACCATAAACAGGCTGGCATTGTGCTTACGCGCCAGCCGATTGAGTTGTTCTGCGAATGCGCTCGAGAACTTCTGTTCCACCACCTCGCCCACGTAGCGGGGCGCCGCGGGTCTTACCCCATCCAACGGCAACGAGTGAAGTCGCGGCGCATCGGTCAGTTGCGTTCGCCAATACTGAAGGCCTGTATCAAACGTGTCGGGCGGCAGCACTTTTCTTTGCCAATAGGCAAAATCAGCGTACTGAACCGATGGTGGCGAGGATGAGCACTCACGGCCTGCGGCAAGCGCCTCGTACAGATGGGCAAACTCCCGGGTCACAATCGGCATGGACCAACCGTCACAGGCAATATGGTGCATCACTAACACCAGCACGTGCGAGTCCGGAGCCACCCGGATGACGATGCAGCGGAGCATCAGGTCACGCCTCAAATCAAAAGTCTGCCGGAATTCGGCGCGCACCCGGTCCCGAACAGCGGCATCCCGCTCCGACTGTGCAACGCTGGAAAGATCAAGGTATTTGATCGGCACACTCATCGGCGCCCCGATCACCTGGTAGGGCTCACCACCGCGTGCATCATAAGTAGTACGCAGGATAGCGTGATGCTCAACCAGGCGGTCCAGCACCGATTGCAGCACCGCCCGCTGCAACGGCCCATCGACCTTCATCGCCACCGGCACATTGTACTGGGCACCATCACTGGAGAGCGCGTCAACCAGCCACAGCCGCTGCTGCGCGAACGACAACGGAATCTGCGCGAGTCCCGTCGGGTACGGCGCGATCACCGCCGAGTCCGTCGGCCCACTTGTCAGCCACACGACAAGCTGTGACTTGAACTGACGGAGATTCTCACGTAACCCAGGTGTCAAATTTCCATTCGGATCGCGAAGAACCAATTTGCCGTCTTTCAGCCCCAGCCGAATAGACCGTCGTTGACATTCCTCGATGACATCAAGGTGGCTCATACTTCAATCAACTCCTCGTCGCCATCCTCGACTGGGTCGAAAGACACCTCTTTCAACACCTCCCGCTGCCGTACACGATCGTCGAGGAACGCCGCCAACGCCCGTACCGTTTGATACTCGAAGATGTCCTGTATGCGGAGTTCCAGGTCGAACTCCTGTTTGATACCGCTGACGATCCGCGTGGCCAGCAACGAATGTCCACCAAGGTCGAAGAAATTGGCGACCGCGCTAACCCGGGGCACCGCCAGAATCTCCGCCCACGCGTGCGCCAGCGTCCGCTCGGTATCGCTTTGCGGTTCGACGTACACGGACAGGTCCGGCGTTTGCGTGCTCGGCAGTGCGGCGTAGTCCACTTTTCCGTTTCTGCTCAAGGGCAATTGCTCGAGCACGGCGTACGCTGTGGGGATCATGTACGCTGGCAGTTTCTCGCGCGCCCGCTGTTGGACCTGTGCGCGCACCTGCTCTTCGCGGGCATCCGACGCCAACACTATGTACGCCGTAAGCGAGGCAGCAACGTGTGTTGAGTGAAGTCCTACGGCCACTGACTCCACGCCCGCGCAGGCGCCGATCACTGCTTCGATTTCGCCAGGCTCGATACGGTATCCGCGCAGCTTCAGCTGTTGGTCCGCTCGGCCGATAAAGCGCAGAACACCCCCTGGTAACCATCGCACCAGATCCCCCGTGCGATAAACCCTCTCACCTGGACACACCGGGTTATCGATGAATCGTTCAGCGCTCAGTGCCTCCCGCCCCAAATAGCCTCGGCTCACCCCGGCACCGCCAATGTACAGCTCGCCGATCGCGCCATCAGGCTGACACTCGCCATGCCTGCCAAGCACGTACAGACGCGTGTTTTCGATCGGCCGACCGATCGGCACCGCGTCATCGACCAGTTCATCAACATCCTGCAACTCGAACACGCAGCATCCGACCACCGCTTCGGTCGGGCCGTACTCGTTGATATAGGCCGATTTCGGCAACAGCGCCTGCTTCCACTCCCGCAACGATTGCGCTGCCCATTGTTCGCCCCCCACCACAAATAGGTGCTGTGCGTCGCAGCGCAGGTCAGTACCGTGCATCTGCTTTAGCGCGAGCAGGTGGGCTGGGGTCATCTTGAACAGCCAGCGGCGAGCGGCGTCCTGTACGAAGCTTTTCACCTGCCCCAGCCACTCGTCCAACGCATCGGGCATCAACACGACACGCTTGCCGGCATGCAACGGCCCCAGCAGACTGGTAATCGTTGCGTCGAAGCTCAACGGAGTGCTTACCACCGCTCCGTCCAGTCCACGGTCGAAATACTGGGTGCGGCAGTGCTCGAGGTAATCGAGCAGGCCTTGGTGCTCGACGCACACGCCCTTTGGTGTACCGGTAGAGCCGGAGGTGTACAAGACGTAGGCCAGGTGGGCCGGCTCGCGCAGTGGCGCGGATGGATTGTCTGCATCGTAAGAAGCAAACATGCCTTGATCCGCCTCGCTCAGCACCAACACGTCCAGACCGGCAGGCGGGACTTTTTGCAGTGAGCCAAGGTCTGTCAACACCAACTCCAGGTTCGCATCGCTGCACAGGAACTGAACCCGCTGCAACGGCGCGCCCGGATCGATAGGCACATACGCACACCCGGCTTTTAGTATCCCCAAAATCGCAACTACGGTCTCAACGCTGTGTTCCATACACAGCCCGATCCGCTGCTGTGACTCCACGCCTTCATCCAGTAGATAGTGGGCCAGTTGATTCGCCCGACGGTTCAACTCACCGTACGTGGCTTCCTGTTGCGCAGACTGAATTGCAACGCGATCGGGTGCAGCAGCGGCGTGCTGTTCAAAGCAATCAACAAAGCCCCGCTCAGCAGGCACGCGATCCTCACCAAGCCCCAAGGCAAGCACACGGTCGCGTTCTTTGTCATCCAGCATCGTCAGTTCATGGATACGCTGGTTCGGATTGTCAACAACGGCGGTCAGTACACTTGCGAAAGCGTCCATCAAGCGCCTAACCGTCTGCGCTGAAAACAGACCACGCTTGTAAACCCAGTCCAGCGTGAGTCCGTTTGAATGTTCGTTCGCGGTCAGGTCCAGATCGTAGTGGACCACCGCTTCCATTGAAGGCAATGACTGTACCTTCAGCTCGGGCAGCGCCAGTTCGATCTTGTCAAAATTCTGAAGCACGAACTTGATCTGCACGAGCGGGTTGTGGCTTAGGTTCCGTTCTGGGCACAACTCCTCCACCAGCATCTCAAACGGCGTTTGCTGATGAGCGTAAGCCTCGAGAATGGTGCCTCGTTGCTGCTCAAGAAAATCTGCAAATGAGGGGTTTCCGGTCAAATCGGAACGCACCACCAGATTGTTTAAGAACAATCCGATCAATGGCTCAAGATCGCTGTGTAGACGCCCCGCCGTAGGTGTCCCCATCACCACGTCCTGCTCGTGGCTCCAACGAGCCAGCACCACCGCGAAGGCCGCCTGCAGCACCATGTAGAGGCTTGTGTCCGCCGCAGCTGCCAACGACCGAAGGTCCTGCAACGTCGTCCGCTGAATGCTTTGGGCGCGATGTGCCGCCGAATAGTCCTGGCGCGGCGGTCGGGGCCAATCCAACGGCAACGAATGCAGCGCCGGCACGCCGGTCAACTGCTCGCGCCAATACGCAATCTCGTTATCCAGACCCGCCTCACCCACCAGTTGTCGCTGCCATATCGCGTAGTCGCGGTACTGGACCTTGAGCGGTTCCAAAGTATCACTCTCACCCTGACAGCTGGCGGCGTAGATCGCAGCAAACTCCTTCACCAGCAATCCGATCGACCAGCCGTCTGCGGCGATGTGGTGGAGTGAGAAAATCAGCACATGCCGATCGGGCGCTGCGCGCACCAGCAGACATCGCAACATCAGGTCCCGCTCAAGCTCAAACGCGGTTTCCGCCTGCCTGCGAAGCAGTGTACGCAAGACATGTTGCGATGCCGGCTCATCGTCCTCCAACATCATCTCGGCGATAGGCACTGTCTCGGCTGGCTGGACCACCTGGATGCATTCACCTTCGTGCAGCACAAAGTTGGTCCGCAACGCTTCATGCCGCGCGACGATCCGGTCAATCGCGTGCTGCAACGCGCCGAAGTTCAAGTTGCCCGTCAGTTCCAGTGCGCCGGTGAGATTGTATTGCGCCGAGCCCTCCATCTGATGAATAAACCAGAGGCGCTGTTGCGCAAAAGACGGTGGGCATCTACCCTCGTCAGGCGCTTTTTCGATGGGTCTGTAGCTGATACGTGGCAAACCATCCGCGTGCGCCGCCAGTGCCCGTACCGTACTGTGCTCGAAAATCGCCTTGACCGGCAGACTCTTCTCCAGCGCCCGGGCGATCTCGCTGGCCACCCGTGTCGCCAACAATGAATGCCCACCCAGCTCAAAGAAGTTGGCCGTTGCACTCGGCGACGGACACTTGAGCAACCGCTGCCAGATGCTGGCAATCTGTCGCTCCGTCCGCGTCGCGGGCTCAACGTGTTCACCCGATTGCGCATAGTGCGCCTGCGGCAATGCTTGCAGATCTAGCTTACCGTTTGGCGTCAGCGGGATAGAAGGCACACTCATCACCAGTGACGGCAGCATAAATGCAGGCAGCTCACTTGCCAGTGCTTCACGCAGCCCAGACTCCGCCGCCGCCCCCTGGGCGACCACGTAAGCCACCACTTGTCGTTCCGACCCTTCTCCTTGTACTGTGGCCACCGCTTCGAGAACGCCGGGCTGGCGTTCTAAGGCGCCCTTAACTTCCCCAAGTTCAATCCGGAATCCACGCACCTTCACT
>CBDUQI010000247.1:0-7834 GCA_965369325.1 uncultured Gammaproteobacteria bacterium | reverse complement strand
ACTATCTGGGTCCAGTGCGTCGGTAATGTAGGAGCGGTGTAGAACTCGGAGGTCGCCATCCGGAAGTTCTTCAATCGCGCCAACCCTTTTGAGTTCTTCCAGAATGGCTCTAGACGGCATGTCGCCGCTGTAGCGGCGAACTAGGCTGGAGAAGGAAGGCGAGTTGCCTTCGGAGCGAATATCTAGCGGCATGCCGTACGGACCTAAGAACTCTTGATCTTGGAACCAGCCCGTAAGAACGCGAGCGGCCCGATTGAGTGGGGGCCGTTCGATTGGCGGGTTTTTCCCCGCGAAGGCATCCATATGCTTCTTTACTTCTTTGCGGGTAAGCCCGGTGAGAATGGCCACCCTAGAGCCAGACGATTTTCGTCCGGGAAGTGCGAAGTCTTTTAGTGCAACATCAACGTATACGCTCTTGGCGACATCAGCTAGTTCTCCGTATGCAACGCCATGAGTTATCAGCATCTTGACCAATGGTCTAAGTAAGCGTTTGAATGCTCGGAGTAGTTCTGTGCGAACCCCTCCGCCTAAGTGCTTGCTCTGCTCCTGGATCGCCATATTCTTGCCGTTGGTCCCGATTGGTGCTGAAGTGAGTGGGAAATATATCCCACAAACTTAGCGGGTCAATAGCAGAGCTAACTTGCATTGAAGAAATTGAGATGTAGTTCGTCTCCCTAGAAGCTCAATCGTTCGAGGTCCATTCTAATCACGGGATGCTCGATGGGGAAAATCCCTACACCATATACCAGGGATTCCCTGATACCAGTCTTGGTAAAATACTTTAGAAAACGCGTAACTAGCGCAAATTACTGGAATATGGCTGACGCTTAGGATGAGTGACATTAACCTGCAGTTGGTTCTCGACTAGGATCTTGAAGTACTGAGTTCCTTACCTAATCAACTTTCTTAATGGACATACGATTTCCGTGGAAGGTAATCGGAGTTGTAGCGCAAAACGCCCAAAAATGCGCAAAAAAAAGGTCGGCATCCATGCCGACCATAATTGCCTCATCGTTTGGGGGATTCTGAGGTTGGAACGAACTGCCTTCGGGGTAGTCGACGACAGTTCGAGTGAGATTCTTGCTGAAAAGGGCCTGTTTTTCTGTGATCTGTATCACGAATGTGCTATTGATCAGTGAGATACGAGATTATGGCGATTATCAGTTGAGCTTAGGCCCCGTGACAAAAACCGAGATTATGGCGCTTCTGATGTGATCGTGAGGGCGTGGATGTCGGTTTGCATCAAGTTTCCCACTGCGTTGTAGACCATGCGGTGCTGCTGCAGGGGGCGCAGCCCACGAAAGCGTTCGGAGACGATCCGTACGCGGAAATGTCCGCGGCCATCCCGCGCGCCAGCGTGGCCAACATGCAAATGGCTCTCGTCCTCCACCTGCAGTTCCAAGGGCTCGAGGGTGGCCAATGCCTGCTCGATGGCGGCTATCCGCTCGAGGCTCACGGCAATACCCGGTGGAAGGGTTTTACGGTGACTCGGGCATAGACGTTGGCGGCAATGTAGGGGTCGTCATCGGCCCAGGCGATGGCGGCATCCAAGCTATCAAATTCTGCGACGATCAGGCTCCCGCTGAACCCTGCCGGGCCTGGGTCTGCGGCGTCAATGGCAGGGAAGGGGCCCGCGGTGTGCAGCCGACCCTGTTCTGTCAGGGCTGTCAATCGGGCAATGTGATCTGGACGGGCGGCTTTGCGCAGCGACAGCGAGTCCGGATTATCCTCGGCTACGATGGCATACAGCATTATTGGCTCTCCTCTTGTTCAGCGGGCAGCTTCTTCATAATCCAAACACCTTGCGCCAGCATAAACAGTACTGTGAGGCCCATGAGGCCAAACAACTTGAACTTCACCCATGTCGCCTCGCTTACGTTGTAAACCACAATAAGGTTGAGAACACCCAGGAATCCAAAGAACCAGGCGTAAGCCGAGGTGAGTTGGCGCCAGGACTTTGCGTCCAGCGGCATGCTCTCTTCGGCCACCCGCTGCATCATCGGCTTCTCGCCTATCCAAAGACTGCCGGCGAACACGGCGGCGAAAAGCCAGTTCACAACAGTGGGCTTCCATTTGATGAACAGATCGTTGTTCAGCGCCAGCGTCAGCCCCCCCAGGCCCAGTAGCAAAGCACCGCTGATCATGTGCATTCGGCTTATCTTGCGGTCTTTGATCCACAGCACGGCCAGTTGCACGGCTGTCGCTACCATAATCACTTTTACGGCCAGGTAGAGGTCCTGCCCAAAGAATATGTAGGTAATAAAAAAGGCAAGTATTGGAATAAAATCAAGTAGGGCTTTCATGTGCCATCCGCTGGGGTGAGGGACCCGCATGATACCGAAATCCGGCCCGTGTCCACAGCGATCAGCATAGGATTGCAACAAGTGTTGGCCAGTCCCCTTGCTTCGCCGAGTGCAGGTACAATGGCCGGATGACGCGGTTGATCGAAATTCATGGCGATAATCCACAACAGCGGCTGGTGGCTCAGGCGGTGGCGGCCATCCGCAAGCGGGTGGTGGTGGCGTACCCCACCGACTCTTCATATGCGTTGGGATGCCTCATCGACGATAAGATCAGTCGGGAGCGCATCCGCCGGCTGCGCGGGCAGGCCAAGGGGCACACGTACACATTGGTGTGCAGGGATCTGTCGGAGATCGCCAGCTACGGGTTGGTGGACAACACCGCCTACCGGTTTATGCGCAAGCGCACGCCGGGAGCGTTTACGTTTGTTCTGCGCGCGACCCGTGAGGTGCCCAAGCGTCTGCAAGACAGCCGTCGACGTACGGTGGGGATACGAGTGCCTGATCATCCGGTGACACTGGCGTTGCTAGAGCAATTAGGCGAGCCGTTGCTGAGCACGACGCTGACCCTGCCAGGGGCAGACTTACCTCTCACGGACCCCCAGGATATCCGTGACCAGTTAAGCGGTCGCGTCGATCTTATCGTTGACGGTGGCATGGGTGGTATCGAGCCCACCACGGTGATCGACCTGGCCGGCGATACACCCACGGTCTTGCGGGCTGGCAAGGGGGATTTGGCGGGGGTGGAGTAGGTAAGGCAGCATCGCGCGCGTCAGAGATGGCATCGTGGTTGTTAAGGTCCTTCCGTGTAAACGAGCCTGTCTTATTAGAATCAAGGTGTTGCATCAGGTGTTGGACGTGGTGTGTGGGCGTCAGTCGCGCCCGGGCTCGTCGGTTGAAACGTAACTGGCACATTTGCCTGCGATTCGAGAGAATGCGCGCCAGTTCGCGGAGGTAATGATAAGCATGCAGGGGCAAGAACAGGGCGATATGGCGCCCGCATCGACCGATGCTCCGGCGGAGCCGGCGCAGGCGACCCTGCTGGCCAGTTCCGGTCAGGAGGAGATGCCCTTTGCGGTGGTGCAGGGCGAGCCGGTTACCCAGCTGCCAAAGGACCTCTTCATACCGCCGCAAGCTCTCGAGGTGTTTCTCGAGGCCTTTGAAGGGCCGCTAGACCTGTTGCTGTATCTGATCAAGCGTCAGAACATCGACATCGTCAACATCCCGATCGCTGATATTACTCATCAGTACGTAAAGTACATCGAGTTGATGCAGAACCTGCAACTTGAACTTGCAGGTGAGTACCTGGTGATGGCGGCGACGCTGGCGGAGATCAAATCCCGCATGCTGCTACCGCGTCCGGTGAGCGATGATGACCATGATGAGGAAGATCCTCGAGCTGAGCTGATTCGCCGTTTGCAGGAATACGAACGCTACAAGAAAGCGGCGGAACGACTGGAAGAGCTGCCGCGCCAGGAGCGCGATGTCTGGACTGCCAGTTCGGACGTGGCTGAGCGGGTAGTGGTTAAGCGGCTGCCCGAGGTCACGCTGAAGGCGTTGACCATGGCATTTAAGGACGCGATGGAGCGGGCAGAGAAGACGCAGCACTTTCACGTGCGTCGGGAGAGGCTCTCGGTGCGCCAGCGAATGACAGAGATCCTGGATCGCCTCACCGCCGATGATTTTGTTGAGCTGATCCGTTTGTTCAAGGTGGAGGATGGGCGCGCGGGCGTTGTTGTCTCTTTCCTTGCCGTGCTTGAGCTATGCAAAGAGACGCTTGTTGAAGTGGTTCAATCCGAACCCTACGCCCCGATTCATGTGCGCGCCGCGGCCAACGCTGCGGTCGTGGTGGTGGATGATGCCGAAATGGGCTACGCAGAATAGGAAACCGCGTGTCAGAGAAAGCGACAGAAAACTCCCAGGCTGAGAACAAACAGGCGCAGACAAATGCGACTGATGAGCCGTCTGAGAACGAATCGGAAGAGGTGATCCTCGAGCGTGAGCCGATTGATGGCCACAAGCTTAAGCTGATTCTTGAGGCAGGGCTGCTGGCGGCCGGGCGACCCATGTCGTTGGATAGTCTTATCGCCCTGTTCCCCGATGCGGATCGTCCCGGGCGTGCCGATATTCGCGACGGGCTGGCCGCGTTGAGTGAGGACTACGCCGAGCGCGCGCTGGAACTGGTTGAGGTGGCCAGCGGTTACCGCGTGCAAGTGAAGGCGGATTACTGTCCCTGGGTCTCTCGGTTGTGGGATGAACGGCCGCCGCGCTACTCACGTGCGCTGATGGAGACCTTAGCGATTATTGCCTATCGCCAGCCGATTACGCGCGGGGAAATTGAAGATGTGCGCGGGGTTAGCGTGAGCTCGAATATCATTCGCACGTTGCTTGAGCGCGACTGGATTCGGGCGGTTGGCCATCGTGATGTGCCCGGCAAGCCAGCGCTGTTTGGCACCACGCGGGATTTTTTAGATTACTTTGGTCTCAAGCGCCTGGATGAGTTGCCGACGCTGGAGGAGCTGCGCGATCTGGATGAGATTAACGTTGAGCTAGATCTGGGGTTGCCCCCTGCGGTAATCGACGCTGCCCGAGGCGAGGCGCTGCAGGATGGCGAAGAGGGCGATGATGACGCTGCGACAAAAGGCGATGCGGCGGATTCTGGTGCCCACGAGGGCATCACGGATGACACCGACGCTGACGCCGACGCCGACGAAGACGAAGACGAAGACGCCGACGAAGACGAAGACGAAGACGAAGACCTTGAGGACTCTGATGACGACGATGACGAGGAAGCTCGCTAGGGCCGTGTAGCGCTGCTGCACAACCCAGCGAATATTACGCGATGTCAACCGAACGTGTTCAGAAGCTACTGGCGACGGCGGGCTATGGCTCGCGCCGCGAGATCGAGCGGTGGATCGGCGCCGGGCGCGTTAAGGTAAACGGCAAAGTCATTTCGGTTGGCGACAAGGCGAGCGCCAGTGATCGGATTGAGTTTGATGGCAAGCCACTGCGCCTTAGTCAACGCGAGCCCATCCCGCAGGTCATCGCGTACCACAAGCCCATCGGCGAGATATGCACCCGTCACGACCCGGAAGGTCGCCCCACGGTGTTCGACAATCTGCCTGAGCTAAGACGGGGGCGGTGG
The DNA here is from genome assembly GCA_965369325.1 of uncultured Gammaproteobacteria bacterium. GTDB lineage: Bacteria > Pseudomonadota > Gammaproteobacteria > Steroidobacterales > JBCBZW01 > CBDUQI01. The sequence continues at coordinate 2,389 of CBDUQI010000247.1, read as the reverse complement.
GTAAGCGTTGGTCGACTGGACGTGAACACCTGTGGTTTACTGCTGTTTGCCACCGACGGCGCGCTTGCGGAGGCCTTAATGCATCCCTCGCACGAGATTATTCGCAAATACGCGGTGCGCGTGCTGGGGCATCCGAGCGACGCCGATATCGCACGCCTCACTACCGGCGTCACGCTGGATGACGGCCCGGCGAAATTCGCCCAGGTAGATCGTGCGGACGGCCACGAGGCGATTGATGGTGTGCACCAATCAAGTAACCTGTGGTTCCACGTGACGTTGCGTGAGGGCCGCAAGCGTGAAGTGCGGCGTTTGTGGGAAGCGATCGGGTGTAAAGTCAGCCGCCTTATACGCATTGCCTTCGGGCCGATACAACTTCCGCGCAATCTGCCTCGCGGTAAGTGGGCGTCACTACAACCCAGGCAGCTTGAACGGCTGTACAAAGAGGCAGGCGTGCCCATTCCCGAGGCGTTGGCCGAGCAGCTGAGTCAGTTCACCCCCAAGCGTAGATCGCATAAAAAACCTTACAGTGGTGATCGCAAATCGTCGATGCCCGGTGCAAAAAAACCGACGTCCGGAAAACCGGCCGGTAGAAAGTCGGGACCGAAGAAACCTTCGTCGCGCCCTTCAAAGACCGGTCCCGGTGCCGCGCCTGGTAACCCCTGGCGCAAGCCGGGTTAGCCTGCGGGCCTACTGCGCATCCAGCGACTGCCCGTGCACGTTGCTGCTGTCATTGCCTAGCAGGTACAAATAAGCTGGCGCGATCTGTTGCGGTGTCGGTAGTGTGCGCGGATCTTCGGCCGGGTATGCAGCGCGTCGCATCTCGGTGCGAGTGCGGCCCGGATTCAGTGTGTTAACCCGAATCTTGGTATTGTTCGCTACCTCATCCGCCAATATCTGACTGAGTCCTTCCACCGCAAACTTGCTCACGCAATACGCGCCCCAGTAAGCGCGCCCTGTGCGTCCGACACCACTGCTCACAAACACCACCGAGGCATCCGGTGCGGCATTCAACAACGGCAGGCAGTGTTGGGTGAGCAGGAACTGTGCGTTGACGTTGATGTGCATCACCTCTATCCATTTGTCTGGCGGATACTGTCCTATGGGCGTGCGTGGTCCCAGGATGCTAGCGTTGTTTACCAGCCCGTGCAGATGGGGGTACTCAGCACTCAATCCTTCCGCCAGACTGATGTAGTCCTCCAGCGTGGCGGTACGAAAATCAAACGGGCAGATGGCCGCGCGCGGCCCGCCAGCCTGTTCTATTAGGTCGTAAGTGGCTTCGAGCTTTTTCTTGGAGCGTCCAAGCAAGGTGACGTTTGCCCCCGCACTGGCGCACGCGACCGCCACTGCCTTGCCGATGCCGTCGCTGGCACCCGTGACTACCAGATTTCGCCCTTCCAGCAATTTATCCGGTACCTGGTAGTCCATCAATCGTGAGTCAGTCATAGTCGCGTTCGCCGTCGTTAAGAAGTGAGTATGTGTGGCAGCCCTTGGCGTTGCGCCGCCCAGGCGCATTGCCAGGCCAGCAGCATCCGGTAGATGCCGCGCCACCCGGTTTCGACCGGTTGTGCCGTGTAGTTGTTTTGTCGTAGTTGCTTGAGCGTCTCTCGATGCAGCGCCAGCAATACCAGCGCGCTGCGCTGGCGCGGTCGGGCGCTGGTAGGCAGGGCGTCGAGCGCGTCGCGCATTAACGTGAGCGACTCCTCAGCAAGCCGTTCAGCGGGCATGCGCTGCGCGCCGGCCGCGCTAAGCACGCCGGTAGTATTGCCGGTGCTCGCAATCACCGCGGCATGGGCGAACCCCACGGCGGTCCCGGCCTTGCGCCCAAACGTGCCGGCAACCTCTGCGGTGCCGCGCGTCACGCGGCTTAGCATGGCGACCGCAGCGCCAAAGCGGTGCTGGTTGTGATGGGCAAATGCCGCCAGATCGTCAAAGTGAGTGCCGCTGGAGAGCTGCAGTGCAGTGCCGACCTGTTCGGCCATCAGCCGGGCCAGCTCACCACGGTCATCAAAATGCGCCATCAAGACTGTGCACAGTGGATGGCGCGCCTCACCGGCGACCACGCGCTGCACCTCATCCTGCCACCAGTTGAGCTTGGCATGGGCGACGTCGGTTGAACTGTGCAGGGCAGCCAGCAGCAGTTCGTGAGCGAAGCTAAAAGTGGCACCCACGGCTGACTGGGTAGCCTGGGTGGCAAACAAATGGGCAAAGTAGTTGGCGGACATCACTGGTGCGGCTTTGTCCAAAAACGTATGGTCCAGCTCGCTACTGGGTGCGCTCATGGCTCACGGCCGTCGGTCTGATCCAGGTTGTCCAGCAGGTCTGGTTCGCGCGGCGCATCGGCCGCCCTCGCGGGTGGTGCACTAGTGGCGCGTTTTTTGTTGTCCGGTTG
>CBDUQI010000246.1:0-7886 GCA_965369325.1 uncultured Gammaproteobacteria bacterium | reverse complement strand
ATCCGGCGCGTATTGCCATCGATCTGCCCGGTACCGGGCTGGCCACTGGCTCGCGCAAGCGCGACATTGGCATCGGCTCGCTGCGCACCGTGTTGATGGCCGAGGCCAGTGGGCGCACCCGCGTGGTCCTCAACATGGATACGCTGGTGCCTTACGAGATTGATACTGAAGGCAATCACGTGCTGATTACATTGGGCAGCGGCAACGTGGCGGCCGCCGATTCCGGTTCCAGCGGCACCTTCGGGCCGGCACCGGCGCTGGCGTCCAGCGCACCCAGTTACGCGGCAGTCTCCAAGGTTATCGAGAATATTGATTTTCGTCGCGGAGAAGATGGTGCCGGACGCATCATCGTTACTCTGAGCGACCCGCAAACGGTGGTTGATCTACGCCAGGAAGGCGACCAGGTAATCGCTGTGTTTAAAGATGCGCCGCTGCGGGCCGAGCTGCTGCGCCGTCTGGATGTGCTGGATTTCGCGACGCCGGTGAAAACCATCGACGCTATGCAGTCTAACAACGACGCGCGTGTGGTCATTACTGGCTTTGGCGACTTCGAGCAGATCGCCTATCAGTCAGACACCGTTTTCACGGTCGAGCTGAAACCGCTCACCCAGGAGCAGCTGGCGCTGCTTGAGGAAGAGCAGGCCAACCAGTTTACTGGCGAACGCCTGAATCTTAATTTCCAGGACATCGAGACCCGTGCCGTACTGCAACTGCTAGCCGACGTCAGCCAGCAGAACATTGTGGTCAGCGACACCGTGGCCGGTAACGTCACCCTGCGTTTGCAGAACGTGCCCTGGGATCAGGCGCTGGACATCGTACTGCGCACCAAAGGCCTGGATATGCGCAAGAACGATAACGTGATTATCGTCGCGCCGGCCGAAGAAATTGCCAATCGCGAGCGGCGTGAAGCCGAAGCCCGGGCGCAGTTGCGCACACTGGCCCCGCTACGCTCGGAGTTCATTCAGGTGAACTATGCCAAGGCCTCCGATCTGGCCACGCTGATCCGGGGTGGGGAATCCAACTCGCTGCTCTCCGACCGTGGCAGTATCGGACTGGACGAACGCACCAACACGCTGCTGGTCAACGATACCTCCGACAAGTTGGCCGAGGTACGCCGGCTGGTGCGCACACTGGACATCCCGGTGCGCCAGGTGCTGATTGAATCGCGCATTGTCATCGTGAACGACGACTTCAGCCGTGAGCTGGGTGTGCGCATGGGCTATACCGGCATTGACGAGAACTCCAGCGATGGCCTGATCTCCATCACCGGCTCGGCCGCAGGCAACGACACCATCGTCAATTCGGCCATTGGCAACCTGGGCACCAACGGCACCCAATTCCCGGTACAGATTCCCGCGCAGGATGACCGTTTTAATGTCAATCTCCCGGTGGCCAACCCCGCCGGACGCTTTGGATTAGCCATTCTGGATTCGGACTATCTGCTGGATCTGGAACTGAGCGCGCTGCAGGCCGAAGGGCGAGGCGAAATCGTCTCCACCCCGCGCGTAATTACGGCCAATCAAAAAGAAGCCACGATTAAGCAGGGTGTGGAAATCCCGTTCCAGGAGGCCGCCTCCAGCGGTGCCACCACGACGCAGTTCAAAGAAGCTGTGCTGCTCCTGAAAGTTGTGCCACTGATCACTCCGGACGATCGGATCATCATGGACCTGGAGGTCAGCCAAGACAGCGTCGGCGAGGAGGTCGCAAGCGCGACTGGCGGTTTCGTCCCGAGCATCGACACCCGAGAGGTAATCACCCAGGTGCTGGTCAACAATGGCGAAACCGTGGTTTTGGGCGGTATTTACGAAACCGAACGGCGGGAAGTCTCCAGTAAGGTCCCGTTCCTTGGTGATATCCCCGGCTTGGGCAAACTCTTCTCGACCACCCAGCGCATCTCTAACAAATCCGAGCTGCTGATCTTCATCACACCGAAGATTCTGCGCGAAGGTTCAAACATTTATTGAGCAAGTTCGGGGGACCCGCCCGGCGGGTAGATCGAGCTCCGAAACGAGGTTATTACGGCATGCGAAAGCTTTATACCGCTTTGCTTCTTGTTACTGCATTGGCATTTGCCGGTTGTGGCGGCGGATCGGACAACACGATTGTCGGCACCCCACCCACGGGTGGTGATGGGGGAGGTGGAACGCCACCGCCAGACATCGTGCTCACCAGCCTTACGCTGCTGACCAGTAGCCCCCAGCTGTTCTCGGACAACTCAATCCCGGTAACAGTAACCGCGCAGTTGCAGGATGCGGATAACAACTTCGTGCCCGATATCACCGTAAATTTCTCCGCCGATTCCGGCGGTGTTTCGGTCTCACAGCCGACCACCGATATAGGTGGTCGTGCCCTGGCTGAAGTGCAGACAGCTGGCGACCCCACCAATCGCACCATTACCATCACCGCCACGGCAACCAACGCGGACGGCACCACCCTCAGTGACATGGTTACTGTTAACGTGGTCGGCACCAGCATTGATCTGGAAGGCCCCGCGAGCCTGGCGTCAGGCGATATCGTCACCTTCACTGCGGTGCTCACAGACTTCAATGGGGACGGCATCGCGGGTGAGAACATCGAAGTCACCTCCGCCGCAGGCAACCCGATCTCAGCTAGCACGCTGACCACGGATACTGCAGGTCAGGCCCAATTCGACCTAACCGCAAGTGTTGGTGGTAACGACACGCTGTCTGTCAGCGCGTTGGGTCTCACCGACACACAGATCGTCGCCATCTCGGCCGACACCTTCACCTTCTTCTCTCCGGCCAGCAGCACCGAGGTAACCCTTGGGGTAGACCAGACGGTGCGCCTGCGTTGGCTACAGGCAGGCGCAGCCGTGCAGGGCCAGACCATTAACTTCTCGACCACCCGCGGTACTGTATTGCCCGCGTCAGTTATCACCGATGCAAACGGCGAGGCCTCAGTGGTCGTGAACGCGAACAATGCAGGCACAGCTATTGTAACCGCCGATGCCGCAAACGGCCCCAGCACGCAGATCCCTATCGAATACGTGGCGGATAATCCCACGTCGATTGAAGTGCAGGCCGACCCGGCAACCGTGACGCCCAACGAGCAGGCGACGCTCACGGCAGTGGTCCGTGATGCCAACAATAATCTGGTGAAGAATCAGACCGTCATTTTCCAGTTGGATGATATTACGGGCGGCACCTTATCGGTGGGCACCGCGGTCACCAACAATCTGGGCCGAGCGCAAACCGTGTACACCGCGACCGAAGTCGTCAGCCCGTTCGAGGGTGTCATCGTCACGGCCAGCCTGCTGGACGACCCTTCCGTCTCATCCAACGTTACCTTCACTGTCGCCCAGCGTGAGCTGTTCCTCGCCTTTGGTACAGGTAACACCATCAGCGAACCCAACGAGGCGCAGTACGAGAAGCGATTTGTGGTGCAAGTGACCGATGCGGCAGGCAACTCAGTCGAAGGTGTTGACGTGCAAATGTCGGTGCTTTCCACCAATTACATCAAAGGCTACTGGCGAGCGGATTCCACGCTGAACGCCTGGGTGCGAGTGGAGCGCCAGACCTGTGCCGATGAGGACTTCAACCGCAACGGTATTCTCGATGATGGTGAGGACGTCAATCTCAATGCCCACATTGAGGCGGGCAACATTGCGCTGGTCACGCCCACGACGGCGACCACCGACAGTACGGGCAGTGTGTTGATCTCTATTCTGTATCCGCAAAATTACGGTGGTTGGCTGCAGGTGGAGCTGGAAGGCAAGACTGAGGTGGCAGGCTCAGAGTTCACCGAATCCACCGATTTCATCCTGGAACTGCTGGCCAGTGACGTCAACACTCTGGATACCGCTCCGCCAGGACTCGCGGTACCAGCCGACCCAGCGAACAATTTGCCGGAGCCCTCCGACCCGGATGCGACCACGCTGGTGAGCCCGTTCGGCTACAACACAGACTGTTTCTCCGTTACCGCACCGCTGCCAACCGGGCCGTAGTACCGACCAGCCAGACCCAAAGCGGCTCGCACCCCCTTAAGCAAGGGCTGCGAGCCGCCATCTGCAAACCGCTGCCCGCCTGCCTGTGCGCGCCGCCCTACCCGGCGGGCCCGACACAACTCGCGCCGGCCCTAGGCACCCACCCATGCGCCGTGCAATACTGCGCCTCACGGCGCTTGGCGCCCCACCGTAGCGTCGCTACATAACACACCGCAAGCGGCCGTCTCGGGGGCCGATAGAGATCACTAACAGACTGTTACAAGATGAGCAGAGTCGAAAGGATATTCTTGATTGGCCCAATGGGGGCCGGCAAATCAGCCGTTGGCAAGAAGCTGGCAGCAATGATTGGCTACGACTTCCACGACAGCGACACCGAGGTGGAGTCCCGCACGGGAGTTGACATTAGTTTCGTGTTCGAGAAAGAAGGCGAAGAAGGCTTTCGCCGCCGCGAACGCGACGCTATTGACGACCTCACCAAGCTCAATCGTATTGTTCTGGCCACCGGCGGCGGTGCCGTGATGGACCAACAGACGCGTCAGCGCCTGGCAGAACGCGGCTTTGTCGTGTATCTGCAAACCTCCGTGGATCAACAGTTCCAACGGGTCAGGCACAGTAAAGATCGGCCCTTGTTACAAGGGGTTGATACGCGCCAGGCGCTTGAGCAACTCGCCGCAGTTCGCCAACCGCTGTATGAACAACTCGCCGACCACTGCGCCGATACGGACGGGCGCAGAGTTGAGGTAGTCGCGCGCGAATTGCAGCGGGTGATCTGCGACCTGTAGCCCACGAAGCCCTCAGCCCTATGAACACCTATCAGGTCGAGCTAGGCGAGCGCAGCTACCCCATTCATATTGGTCCCGGCCTGCTGGCCCGAGCGGAACTGCTGGCGCCCTTCGTTCAAGACCGCAAGGTGCTGGTGGTCACCAACTCGCTGGTCGGCCCGCTGTACCTGGAAGCGCTGCAGGGCTCGCTCGACACACTGGGTGTCAGTGACGGGCATGTCACCCTGGATGACGGCGAGGCGCACAAAACGCTACCCGCCGTCGCCACCATTATTGACGCTCTGGTGCAACAGCGATGCGCCCGGGATGATGTCTTGATTGCCCTTGGCGGTGGCGTCACCGGCGACATTGCCGGATTTGCCGCAGCTGCCTACCAGCGTGGCATCCAGTGGATACAGATCCCCACCACGCTGCTCGCTCAGGTCGACTCCTCGGTCGGTGGCAAGACCGGGGTGAACCACGCGGCCGGCAAGAACCTGATCGGGGCGTTCCATCAACCGGTGTGCGTGCTGGCCGATCTTGAGACACTGCTGACACTGGACGATCGCAACTACCACGCTGGCATCGCGGAAATTATCAAGTACGGGCTGATTGTCGATAGTGGCTTCTTCGTGTGGCTGGAGCAGAATCTGCCCGCCCTAATGAGCCGCAATGAGGCGGCACTGAGCATTGCGATTGAGCGCTCCTGCGCCATCAAAGCGCAAATCGTGGCGCGGGATGAGAAAGAGCTCGGCGAACGCGCGCTGTTGAATTTTGGCCACACTTTCGGCCATGCGATCGAAGCCAGCCTGGGTTACGGGCGGTGGTTGCACGGCGAGGCAGTGGCTGCCGGAATGGTAATGGCCGCCGCCATGTCGGTTCAGATGGGCCTGCTGGCAACGGAAGACTTTCAGCGCATTAGTGCACTTATTAACGCCGCCGGGCTACCTGTTACGCCACCCCCCGCAGGGGCTCAGGTATTGTTTGAACATATGCAGCTGGATAAGAAGACTCAGCGCGGTCAGATACGTCTAGTGCTGCTGCGCCAGATCGGCCAGGCGTTTGTCACGGCGGACTTTCCAAGCGAAGTCCTGCAAGGCACGCTTGCTATCGCAGATGGGTAACCGGGACACAGCCGATGGGGCAAGCCCGCCACACCCTGCCATCGAGCGCGGACGGGAAAGCGCTGAACTCGCCCCCTACGCGGCGCGGGCCGCACAGAGTCTGGGCCGGCGCCATAGCGAGCCGCCACCCCGTTATCGCAGCGAATTCCAGCGCGACCGCGACCGCATTATCCACGCCAACGCGTTCCGGCGGCTGGTATACAAGACTCAGGTGTTCGTTAATCATCAGGGTGATCTGTACCGCACGCGGCTGACGCATTCACTAGAGGTGGCGCAAATCGGGCGCAGCGTCGCCCGGGCGATGCGTTTGAACGAAGATCTCACCGAGGCCATTTGTCTGGCGCACGATTTGGGCCACACCCCCTTCGGGCACGCCGGCCAGGACGCTCTGAACGCCTGCATGCAGGGGCTTGGCGGATTCGAACACAACCTGCAATCGCTGCGCCTGGTCGATACGCTGGAAGAAAAATACGCAGATTTTCAAGGCCTTAATCTCTGCTTCGAAACCCGCGAGGGTATCCTCAAACACTGCTCCAAACGCAATGCAGAGCAATTGGGCGAGATTGGCACACGCTTCCTGCAACGCACTCAGCCCGGCCTGGAAGCCCAACTAGCCAACATCGCCGATGAAATTGCCTACAACAATCACGACGTGGATGATGGCCTTCGAGCTGGGTTGTTGGTTGAGCAGCAGCTATGCGAAGTCACCCTGTTTGGCAGCTGCCACCGACGGGTGCTGGCGCGCTACCCGGGCCTTTCAGGGCGCCGCCGGATCCACGAAACGGTGCGCCGCATGATCGGCGAGCTGGTGAACGATCTGGTGGGCACCAGTATTGATCGTATCCTGGCGGCCGCGCCGGGCACGATTGCGCAAGTGCGCGAGCGTCCCGAGCCCCTGATCGGATTCAGCGATGCGATGCTGCAAAGACATCTTGAGCTAAAGCAGTTCCTGCGTGAATTTCTTTACAAACATGAACGAGTTAACGCCATGACGGAGCAGGCGCGCAAAGTGGTAACTGAATTGTTCGAGGCCTATCGCGCCGAGCCACAGCGATTGCCCGAGCCATACCGCCACGAAGCCGCGAAGTTCGCCGACGACCCAATGGCCAGTGCCCGTGTCATCGCCGACTATGTGGCCGGCATGACCGACCGATACGCTTTATCCGAGCATAAGCGTCTTTGCGAATAGTTGTGCCCTCACCGGGGTGCATCCGGGTTAGAATACTGCCTGCTTCTGCCTGTTGAAGGACCGCTTCCAACGTGCTCTGCAATAAGCCTATCGATCCCACCGACCGTCTAATTTTTGCGCTCGATGTTGCCACCGCCGAGCAGGCGCGTGCGCTCGTGCGCACGCTTGGCGAAAGCGCCACGTTTTATAAAATTGGCATGCAACTTCTCACCAGTGGCGACTACTTCAGCCTGCTTGACTGGTTGGTGGAGCAAGGTAAGCAGGTCTTTGTCGATCTCAAATTTTTCGACGTGCCCGCCACGGTGGGTTCTGCCGTCGCCGGACTGGCCGGGCGTGGCGTCACCTTCGCCACCGTGCATGGCAATCAGGGCGTGATGGAAGCCGCCGCGGCAGCCAAACAAGAGGTGAAGATACTCGCCGTCACCGCACTCACCAGCCTTGATCGTGGCGACCTGGACGATCTGGGTTTCGCCTGCGATGTGCAGGAGCTGGTGCTCTCCAGAGCACGCCGCTCACTAGAGGCAGGGTGCGACGGGGTGATTTCATCCGGTCTGGAAGTCCCCGCTCTGCGCGAGCATATTGATGACAAACTTCTGGTCATCACGCCCGGCATAAGGCCCGTCGAGAACCGCCCGGCGGACGATCAGAAACGGGTCGTTGACGTGGCTCAGGCTTTCCACAACGGCGCAGATTACATTGTGGTCGGACGCCCGATTCGCAACACCCCCGATCCACTGCAGGCCGCGCATTCTATTCAGCAAACTATCAGCCAGGTATTTAGCTCATTACCGTTAAGCTCAAGAACGATCGTTTTCTAAAAGCACTGGCACGCAAGCCGGTGGATCGCA
>CBDUQI010000245.1:0-7925 GCA_965369325.1 uncultured Gammaproteobacteria bacterium | reverse complement strand
CCTTCAATGTCGAGCATGACCGGTCCCAGACTCATATCGCCCTCCTTACTGCGATAACTCAAACAGCGCAATAGACTCCACATGCGCGGTGTGCGCAAACATGTCCATCACGCCGGTCTGCGCCAGAGCATACCCATGTTCGTTGACAATAATGCCCGCATCACGTGCCAGGGTGCCTGGGTGGCAAGAGACATAGCAAATACGCCTTGGGCGCCAACGCTTAAGCGACGGCAATATCTCCCGCGCGCCTGTTCGCGGTGGATCCAGCAACAACAGATCATATCGGCTGGCAGCCCACGGTAAATCCTCGATAGGTTGGCTCAGGTCGGCAACGTGAAAGCTCGCATTGTTCAGCCCGTTGCGCTGTGCATTATCCCGCGCGCGCTGAATCAGGCTGGCCTCGCCTTCCACCCCCACCACGTGCGCCGCGCGCCGTGCAAGCGGCAAGGTAAAGTTGCCCAACCCGCAAAACAGATCCAGCACTGTGTCGCTGTCACTCACCTCAAGCAAGGTGAGCGCCCGACTGACCATGGCGCGGTTCAGCTCGCCGTTTACCTGGATAAAATCACTCGGCAAAAAATCCAGCGTAACGTCGAATTCCGGCAGCGAATACTGCAGCGCCCGGGCGGGCGAGCGCAGTGGATAGACGCTGTCCGGTCCACCTGGTTGCAGATAGATATCCACATCGCGCTGCTCGCAAAACGCGTGCAGCGCGGCCAGATCAGCCTCGGTGGGCGGGTCCAGCACGCGCATGACCAACGCGACCACCTTATCTCCCACTGCCACTTCAATCTGCGCCAGCCGCTCGCGGATGCTAAGGCCCCCGATCAAGTCCGAAAGCGCATCCAGCATGTGGCCCACGGGTGGCGCCAGCACTTCGCAACTGTGCATATCAGCAATGATTGGCTTTAAGCGTTCGCGAAAACCCACCAGCACGCGTCCTTTGCCATACACGTAGCGCACGCCCAACCGCGCACGGCGGCGATAGCCCCAGGGATCGCCGGTGAGTGGGGGCAGCACCTGCTCGGCCTGTACACCGCCAATGCGCTGCAGATTATCCAGCAGCACTTGGCCCTTGAGTGCGATCTGCTCTTGCGCACTCAGGTGTTGCAAAGCGCAACCGCCGCACATGCTGAAGTACTCACACTTCGGCTGGATCCGTTTAGGGCTGGGTTCCAGCACTTCCAGCAACACGGCCTGATCATGTTTGCGGCGCTTGGACACCCGCTGAACTCGCACCCGCTCCCCGGTGAGTGCGCCAGGCACGAACACCGTTTTGCCATCCACGTGGGTCACGCCGCGCCCGTCATGCGACATATCTTCTATCACCACCTCTTCCGGCTCCTTGCGACCGCGCCGGCGCGAGCGTTTGGAGCGGGCTGGTGCTGGCGCCTCGCTGCGGGCTGAAGACTCGCCAGGCAGGCCGGCTTTCGGATCATCCTCGTTCATGCTGCATCCGCCCTCTCCAGTACCGCGAACGCGACAACCAGCCCTGCCTCATCGGTTAACGACACGTGCCCGGGACCAATACCCAGTTGCTCGCGCATCGCCTGGCCACGCTCGGAGTAGATCACCTCGGGCTTGCCCAACGAATCCGGTGCGATGCCCACATCGCGTATCCACAGGCCCTGTGCAAACCCGGTGCCCATCGCCTTCACGATGGCCTCCTTGGCGGCGAAGCGCATCGCGAGATATCGCTCAGGACGCTTGTGCGGATTAAACCGCGCCTGCTCCTGCGGCATTAGCAGACGAGTGGCGAAGTGCTCACCGAATCGCTCGTACACGTGCTCGATCCGGCTCACCTGCACTACATCTGTTCCTATGCCGAAAATCATCTACCTGCCTCTTGCAACAATTGCCGTGTCTACCCTGTTGGAGGTTGCCCAGTGTTTACCCAAGGGTTGAACCGGGGTGCCTGGCGCCGGGCCAGAGGCTGGGGCGATGCAGCCGCCGTGCATTGTCCGGGCGTCCGCTGTGGCTGGCAAGTCAGGGCGGCGGCGCGCGCGAGGCGCGAGTGGCCTGCAGAACCTGGCGCGACTTAAGCGGGCGCCCGCCAAGGTACAAGTCCAGCGCCGGTCGCAGCAGCCGGCGCGCGTCACGCAAGACCTGCACGTCGCCCAGTTGTTCTTGCGCTAGCGCCAGCAGCGAGCTGCCCTGAAAACACATGGGACCGTGAGTATCCTCAGCCGCTTCCGGGCCCTGCTCAAGGTGGTACACGTAGCGCGTACCGGCCTCAATCGGCTCACCCGTACGGGCGTCATGAGTGAGATTCAGCGCGTAGCCAATCTCGCTCAGCAGGCACTTCTCAAACACTCGCAGCAGCGCGGCTTCACTGCTCGTGGTGTCTTTAAGACCGACCATCGCAGCCGCATAGCGCTCATACAGCTGCGGATGCGGATCGTGCCGTTGCAACAAGCGAATCACCAGTTCGCTGGCATAGCTGGCACTCAACAGGCGGGCCGGCGGCAGCGCTGGCACCACACCCTGGGGCTCAACACCGGTTAGCGTCACCAGATCGCCGCGCCCGCTCCAGGACACCAGCAGCGGACTAAACGGTTGCAGGACGCCCGCCCATTTGGACTTGGCGCGGCGCACACCGCGCGCCACCGCACCGATACGTCCGTGCTCATGGGTAAGCAACTCCAGCAACTGGCTGCTGTCTTGGTAAGGGCGACGATGGAGAACAAACGCGGGCTGCAGCGCGATACGGCTCACGAGGGGTCATACCCCAATGAGCGCAGCGCCGCATCGTTGTCGGCCCAGTTATCCTTCACTTTCACCCACAGGCGCAGATCCACCGGCTGGTTGAGACGAGCCTTCAGCGACAGACGCGCCGCGCGGCCAACCTCTTTCAATACCAGCCCACCCTTGCCGACGACGATGCCCTTTTGCCCTTTGCGCTCAACGTAGATGACCGCCGAAATATGCATAATGCCTTCGTGCTCTTCGTATTGTTCGATCTGCACGGTAAGCCCATAGGGGATTTCCTGGCGCAGCCTCAGCGTCAGCTTCTGGCGCACCAGCTCAGCCACCCGAAAGTGTTCACCGCGATCGGTAAGCTGGTCAGGCGGGAACATCGCCGGCGATAGCGGCAAAGCGGCGCCCACCACCTCAACCAGGCGGTCGATGTTCTCGCCGCGTCGGGCGGATATCGGGATAATCTGTTCGAAATCGCCACGCTCCGCCAGCCGTTTGAGATACGGCAGCAGCGTGTCGCGCGGCTTGTGCAGATCAATCTTGTTCACCACGGCAATCATGCGCCCACCCGCTTGTTGCGCGCGCTCCAGCACATCCTGGTCCTCCTCCTGCCAACGCATCGCCTCAACCACCAGCACCTGCACGTCGGCATCCACCAGCGAGTTAGTCGCGGTGCGATTCATATAGCGATTGAGCGCGCGGCCACCATCGCGGTGGATGCCGGGCGTGTCGACAAAAATAATCTGCCAGCGCGGCTCGTTATGAATGCCCAGGATTCGGTGGCGGGTGGTTTGTGGCTTCGGGCTGACGATACTCAGCTCCTGCGCCACCAGCTTGTTCAGCAGGGTCGACTTGCCGGTATTCGGCCTGCCAACCAATGCGGCAAAACCACAACGATGTTCCGGATCGCTCATAGAGTTCCAATGCAATTATCAGGGCGTATGGCTAATGGTACCGCTAAGGGGATGGCGGCGGGCAGGTTTGGACGAATTGGCTGCGCGCCCACCACCGGCCGGGCACGGGGGCACGCGCGGAATCAACCGCTGGAAATTCGTGCGAGCGCCCGCTCAGCCGCATCCTGCTCGGCACGACGGCGACTGCTGCCTTCACCAGTCACGCGCACTTGCAACTGTGCGACATCGCACAAGACGGTGAAGCGTTGGGCATGCGCTTCGCCCGTCACCTCACTCACCGAGTACACAGGCAACCCAACGCCACGCCCCTGAAGTAGCTCTTGCAGCCGCGTTTTGGCATCTTTCAGGTCGGCTACCTGTGGCAGATTAGCCAGCCGATCTTCGTACAACCGCAAGATGCAACGGCGCGCCGGATCAAACCCGCCGTCCAGATATATGGCTCCGATTACAGCCTCCAGCGCATCGGCAAGAATAGACCCGCGCCGATAGCCGCCGCTTTTTAGCTCGCCGGGGCCCAGGTGCAGATAGTCTCCCAGCACCAGATCGGCGCCGATCTGGGCCAGCGTCCGGCCGCGCACCAGGCTGGCACGCAAACGGCTCAATTCCCCTTCGCTCGCCTCGGCCCGCCGTTGGAACACGGCCTCGGCAATCACCAGCCCCAGCACTGCATCGCCCAGATACTCCAGGCGCTCGTTATTGGAGGCGGCGGCGCTGCGATGAGTCAGTGCAGCCTCCAGCAATTGGTCGTCGGCGAAGGCATACCCCAGCGTCTTGCTCAGGCGCGCCGGGTCGCGTCTCAAGTACCAATCTCAACGGAGGTATCAAAGTGGACGATAAGATTTACATTGTGAAAGAACGGCGCGCGGTGATCGTACACCGTGCGCACCAGGTAGCCTTTACCGCGACGGGTAATCTCAACCTCTTTAATATTGATGATGCGCACGGACTCCACGTCGAATCGTGCACCGAGTGCCTTGCGAATACCCGGAATGCTGGGCGAGCTTTGCATGAAGTGCGTTTTCACACTCCTCATGGAGGAGACAATTTTGAAGTTCTCAAGATAAATTGGCACCAGCCGCAACACTGCGGCACCGATAAACAACGCCACCACCATCACCAGCAACCAGCTGATCATGGTAAGCCCGCGTTGCCCGCCCGGGGCGGCAATGGGGTGAACATCTGTGCGCATCGCAGTCTCTCCCTCAGAACGCCAGTGCTGCGCAGATCACTGCGCAGCGGTGTACTTGGCCAGTCAGCCCATCAAACATCGACTCGCCCGCAGTGAGCACCGCGAAGGCAGGCTACTTGATGGCATTTCCGATGCGATCCCAGACCACCGAAAAGCGAGACTTGTCCCAACTCATCCAGATCCGTACGGCTTTGCCGACCAGCTTGTTCTCGGGCACCATGTCCACTTCCGGAAAACGACTGTCGCGGCTATTCTCGCGGTTGTCGCCCATCAGAAAATAATGCCCGTTCGGAATCGTCCACTCGCCTTCGCGGCTGGGGCGACCGGTAATGTGCACCACATCGTGCTCGGCCTCGCCCAAGACCTCATGGCCCAGTTGTGCCCCGGCCTGGCCGCGTCCGGTATACGCGCCAGCCAGTTCCAACTGCACCAGATCGCCGTTCACACGAAGCCGCTTGTTGCGATAACTCACGGTGTCGCCGGGCAAGCCGACCACACGCTTGATGTAATTCATCCCAGGATCGGAGGGCAGGCGAAACACCACAACATCACCGCGCTGCGGACTGCCCAGCTCCACCACCTTGCTCTTGAGCACGGGCAGGCGGATGCCGTAGGTATACTTGTTGACGAAGATAAAGTCGCCCACCATCAGTGTAGGCACCATCGAGGTGGAGGGAATGCGAAACGGCTCAAACAAGAACGAGCGGACCACTAGAACGATAATAATGACGGGGAAAAACGAGCGGGCGTACTCCACTACCGTCGGCTGGCGGATATCGCCGTTCGCTGCGGCTTCGCGGCGCGGGCGGAACACCAACGTGTCCAACGCCCAGATACTGCCGGTCAGAAGTGCCAGCAAAACCAAAATCAGCTCAAGATCGATCGTCATATCGTGGTCTACTCCGCCCGGATCGGCCGCCAGTATTGGCTATTTCTTTTCGCCCTGCAACACAGCAAGAAACGCTTCCTGGGGAATCTCAACCGACCCCAGCTTCTTCATCCGTTTCTTGCCTTCCTTCTGCTTCTCCAGCAACTTGCGCTTACGGCTGATATCCCCGCCATAGCATTTAGCGGTGACGTTCTTGCGCAGCGCCTTAACGTTACCACGAGCCACAATGTGCCCACCGATCGCGGCCTGTATGGCCACCTCGAACATCTGCCGTGGAATCAGCTTGCGGATAACCTCCACCAACTCGCGGCCGCGGCGTTGAGAGACATCGCGGTGAATAATGGTGGCCAAAGCATCTATCTTATCGCCGTTAATCAGCACGTCCAGCTTGACCAGATTGGCCGCCTGGAAGCGCGCAAAATGGTAATCGAAAGAGGCGTAGCCACGGCTGCACGACTTAAGTCGATCAAAGAAATCCAGCACCACTTCAGACAACGGCAACTCGTATTCAATCGACACCTGTTGAGCCAGGTACTGCATGCGTTTTTGCACGCCACGCTTATCTACACACAAGCCGATCACCGCACCCACATAATCTGGCGGCACCAGAATATTAGCGTGAATAATCGGCTCGCGGACTTCCTGAATCTCATTTACAGCGGGCAGCAACGTGGGGTTATCCACCTCCACCACTTCATTGCGCGTATTCAGCACCTGGTAGATAACCGTCGGCGCCGTGGTGATCAACTCTAGGTCGTACTCACGCTCCAGGCGCTCCTGCACAATCTCCATGTGCAGCATGCCGAGAAAGCCACAGCGAAAGCCGAACCCCAAGGCGGCGGAGGTTTCCGGCTCGTAGTTCAACGCCGAATCGTTCAAACGCAGCTTCTGCAGAGCTTCGCGGAAGTTCTCGTAATCATCGGAGCTGATTGGGAACAGGCCGGCAAACACACGTGGCTGCACCCGCTCGAAGCCGGGTAGCGCCTTCTCACAGGGACGACGCATGGCCGTTAGCGTATCGCCCACCGGAGCGCCGTCAATGGCCTTCACGCCCGCGATAACAAAGCCTACATCGCCCGCCACCAGCGCGTCGGTATCGTGCATCTTGGGCGTAAAACGCCCCACCCGGCCAGCCTCGTAGTCCTGTCCGGTAGACATCACCTTTATTCGCTCACGCTTGCTGAGCCGGCCGTTGACCACCCGCACCAGTGAGACCACGCCGACGTAGTTGTCGAACCAGGAATCTACGATCAGGGCCTGTAGCGGGCCATCCGGATCGCCTTCCGGCGGCGGAATCAGGTGCACCAGCTGCTCCAGCAACTCATCCACACCCTTGCCGGTTTTGGCGCTCACCTCAATCGCATGGCTGGCCTCAATGCCAATAATCTCCTCGATCTCCTGCTTTACCCGTGCCGGTTCGGCCGACGGCAGATCGATTTTGTTCAGCACCGGGAGCACTTCCAGCCCCTGCTCAATGGCGGTATAGCAGTTAGCGACACTTTGTGCCTCAACACCCTGGGCCGCATCGACCACCAGCAGCGCCCCTTCACAGGCGGCCAGCGAGCGGGAGACCTCGTAGGAGAAGTCCACATGGCCCGGGGTATCGATGAAATTCAACTGATAGGTATGCCCATCCTCAGCGGTGTACTCCAGCGAGACACTCTGCGCCTTGATGGTAATCCCCCGCTCCCGCTCCAGATCCATCGAATCGAGCACCTGCGCGGACATCTCCCGCGCACTGAGTCCCCCACACATTTGAATAAACCGATCAGCAAGCGTGGACTTGCCGTGGTCAATGTGGGCAATAATGGAAAAATTCCTGATGCGTTCCATGGGAGGTAGATCCGGTCGCGCTCACCGTCACCAACGGCGAGACGAGAGGCTTGTTGTGTTATCGACCCGGCATTATAGCGGCCATTGGCCTTGGCTGCTGTGATCTGTGAACCGGGCCCCTGGCAGGGGCAGATCCGCACTCGCCAGCGCCCTGCGGGGCTGCCTGTCAGGCCTGCCCGGCCGATCCCGAGATGCTGCTGGATTGCACTACGCGAGCGAAGGCTTGCGGGTCAAACTGGTGCCGGCAAACCTCCCGATCGCCCAGCATGAGAACGGGAATCTCACGGGCGTATCGCACCAGCAGTTTCGCGTCTTGAGTAATATCGACTTCCGTCACCTGTGCCACTATTTCGCGCCCTGTGCAGTACCGCCCCAACGCCTCTAGCAGGTGCTCACACAGCAC
>CBDUQI010000244.1:0-8045 GCA_965369325.1 uncultured Gammaproteobacteria bacterium | reverse complement strand
GGCGCTGCGCAGGCAGACCTGGTTCAGATCACCAACGCCGACGGGTTCCGCACTCTGCTGACCGACGTGCCAGCGAATCAGGTGGTGACGGTTAACGTGCAGCCGCCGCTCAGCGCCTCGGCCTTCCTCCAGGGTGAGCCGGCGACGCTGGTGGTTGAGGGGCTGCTGCCGCTGGAGCGGGCGTACTTCTTCTCGTCCTTTACCGGTGCCGGCGATGGCCCGTGTCTGGCGGCCTTCGGCGGCGTGTGCATCGGGCTGGCATCGCCCACCTATCGTGGCCGGGCGACGGCAAACGGCTTAGGGCGCGCGGAACTGGCGATCACCATTCCGGCCGGGCAGAGCATCGAATCTTTGTCCACCCAGGTGATGGTGCGCCGCGGCCTGAGTGGCGTGAACTCCGTGGCCACCAATGTGTATACCGGCCAGATATTTAGCCCTGGCCCGCTGTAACGCGCCCCGCAACCGACGATCATGTGCGGCAAGCCGTCCTGGCTTGCCGCGTTTGTTTCTGGCATTGGCACCGCACGTTTACCTTAGCTCACCCACCGTATTGTGCGGTGAGGGGTGAGCCGGCGGGCGCAGGCTCAGGTACTATTGCCGCTGGGTTGGCGTGTCCATCACGTTACTTAACAAGAGCACGTGCTGTTTGTCCGAACCGTTTGTCGTCAAGGAGATCTTCCCGCCTTCTGTGATCGCCAACATGGTTGATCAATTTGGCTTGCGCGGGCGGCCGCCGCAGGCGTTGGCCGATGCGCTGCACCGGTTCTTTGGCGAGTACGTGCTGCTGGCGCTGAGTGAGTTGCCGGGCAATCGCGACGAACGCAACCGCGTGTACACCGAAGCGGTGTTCCATCTGGAGAAAGCCTCGAAACTGCTGCGCGGGCAGGCGCATCCGGCCGGCGGTATGTCCATGCGGTTGGATAAGATGAGCCGAACCCTGCAACGGGTGCAGGACGGGCAGAGCGATGTACGGCTGGAGCGGGCCGAGCGGTTTGTCGAGAAAAACCTAGCCCGCCATCTGCATGCGGTCTGGCAGTCTGCTACCTCGACGCCGTTTTACGCCGGCGGCGACGACAGTGGCCGCAATCCGCGTGATTTTATGTTGCTGTGCTTCGCACAGGCGGCCAGCGTGTACCCGGAGATTGAGTGGTTCGCGCAGTTTGATCTAGCCATTGCCGATCATCTGATTCGCGCTGTTCGCGCCGAATAGGCGCCGCGGCCTGTGGAGTTTACCGGCGATTATGCGCGGTCCGTCACAGCTGCCATATCGCTGATTTGCGCGCCACGCCGGGACAGCGTCATGGCAATCTGGTCAAATACATGGCGTTCGGAAAGCTAACAAAGGGAGTTGTTGCTTATGGCCATGCGGCGCATGTTCAACGCAGCGGTTGGGGCGATCGGCTTGCTAGCCACCGGAGTTTTGATCAGTTTGATACTGCTCGGCAGCAACGCGGGCAACGATGCCACCGCCACTTACGTGGTGCAGGCCCCGACGCTAAGCGAAACCCGCCAGCGGGTGGGCGAGGTTGGCGGGCAGATCGCTTACGAAGGCGCTGGCAGCGCGGTGGGTGCCCGTCTTGCGCCGGAGCAGGTGCAGGCTCTGCAAAACAGCGACGTGCTGGTACGGCCGTGGCAATCCGCCTCGATCACGCTGGCGGACTGGCCGGGCAGCGGGACGTCGTTGTCGTCCTCGTCCGATCTGTCCTCGGGCCTCTAATACGCGCACAAGCTAAGCGCTGGCCCCTTGGCTGGCGGTGGCGCTTTGCTCATCGCTTCTCGCCAGATGTGCCGTGCCCGTCCAAGGGAAGTCATCCACATCAATCACCCGTCGGGACAGGCGCTGGGCGTGGCGAATGAGCTCAGCCTCCTGCTCGCTGATAACCCCCTGTTCCACCGCGTGTGCGCATAGTTGTTGGTAGTTGTCCAGGTTCACCACCTGTTTTAGCGCGCCCTTAATGGCGCGCTCTGCTGGGTGTGCGGTGAGCACGGCGGCGAACGCCTGGTTCACCAGTCCGGTGGCATCCTCGCCGTATGAGCGGTAGATGCCTGAGGTCAGCCGATCACGTGCCGCGTTGTCGCTGATCAGCACGCGGGCGACATGTTTGCTCAGAGAATCGGAAGGTTCGCGGTGCGGATGGCCCACCGGGAACACGATAAATTTGATCAGCTTGCCCATCCATCGGATTGGGAAATTGCGCAGGATGTTGATCAGGCGGTTCTGAATGATAAACAGGCTGTCGCGCATGGCCCAGTTCACCAGATTTAAGTCGTCCTGCGGTCGGTCGGTATCTTCAAAACGCTTGAGCACTGCCGAGGCCATGTACAGATGCCCCAACACGTCTGCCAGCCGACCGGAGATTTTTTCGCGAAATTTGAATGCCCCGCCCAACACCAGCAGGATCAGGTCGCTGACCAGCGCGAAGGCGGTGCTCATGTGGGTGAGGTGTCGGTAGTAATGCGCGGTGGGCCCGTTGAGTGGTGTGCGGATAAAGCGGCCAGCGGTCAGGCCCATGATCAGGCAGCGTGCGATATTGCTGACGGTGAAGCCGATGTGCCCGAATAGGGCGTCGTCAAATTGCGCTCTAGCGGCCTGCGGGTCGTCTATTTGCGCGCTTTGCATTTCGCGCAGCAGATACGGATGCGCCCGTATTGCACCCTGGCCAAAAATAATCATGGTGCGGGTGAGAATGTTGGCGCCTTCCACCGTAATCGCGATAGGCACAGCGTGGTAAAAGCGGTTTAAGTAGTTGTTGGGCCCCTGCATGATGCCCTTGCCACCGTGCACGTCCATGGCGTCGTTTAGTGCGCTGCGGTTTCCTTCGGTGAGGTAGTACTTGGCGATGGCGGTAAGCACACTGGGGCGCTCACCCAGGCGCAGCGAAACCAGCGTTAGCAGCCGCGCCGCGTCCATCCGATAGGTATTACCGGCGATGCGTGCCAGCGGCTCCTCCACGCCTTCAAAGTAGGCGATGGGCATTTTGAACTGTTTGCGGATGCGTGCGTAGGCGCCCGTTGTCAGTGCACACATTTTGCCGCCGGCCACCCCCAGCGCGGGCAGTGAGATGGCGCGGCCTGCCGCCAGGCTCTGCACCAGCATGATCCAGCCCTCGCCGATGCGTGCGGTGCCGCCAATGATCGCACTGAGCGGTACGAATACGTCCTCGCCACGGGTGGGGCCATTCATGAATACCGCGCCGCTTGGCAAGTGGCGATGGCCAATTTGGATGCCGGGCAAATCAGTCGGGATCAGGGCGCAGGTAATGCCAAGATCCACCCGCTCGCCCAACAGGCCGTGCGGATCGCGAGCCTTGAAGGCCAGCCCCAATACGCTTGCGACTGGCGCCAGTGTGATATAGCGCTTGTTCCAATTGAGGCGCAGGCCCAGCACCTCCTCGCCTTCCCACATCCCTTTGCATACGATGCCCTCATCGGGGATCGCGCCCGCGTCCGAGCCTGCCGAGGGCGAGGTGAGGGCGAAGCAGGGGATTTCCCGCCCGTCTGCTAACCGGGGCAGCCAGTAGTCTTTTTGCTCGTCGGTGCCGTAATGGGTCAGCAACTCGCCTGGACCCAGTGAGTTCGGCACCATGACCGTCACCGCGGCGGTGAGGTTGCGACTGGCTATTTTCATGACGACGGCCGAATTGGCGAGCGCGGAAAACTCAAGGCCACCGTACGCTTTGGGGATAATCATGCTGAAGAATCGGTGCTCGCGCAGGAACTGCCACACCTGCGGCGGCAGATCGCGATCCTCGTAAATGCTCCAGTCATCCAACATGCCCATTAATTGCTCGACCGGGCCGTCGACAAACGCCTGTTCCTGTTCTGTCAGCCTCGCCCGTGGGGCGGACAGCAGCCGTTGCCAGTCCGGCTTGCCACTGAACAGCTCGGCATCCCACCACACGGTGCCGGCATCCAGCGCTTGCTGCTCGGTCTCGGACAGCGCCGGCAAGGCTTTGCGGAACCAACCAAACAGACGGTCACTAACCAGCGCCCGGCGCAGGGGCACAACTGCGACCGCGACCAACACCAGTGCAGGCATCAGCGCGGCGATCACCGGGCCCCAGCTCACCCCGGGCCACACCGCGAACGCGATGCTCAGGCCAGCGAGTGTGATGATCGAGTTGATGGGGCGGGCGCGAGTGTAGGCGAGTGCCAGCAGCGCGGCCAGCAAGATAAGCAGAGCGATCAGCGTCATGGCGGACTCCTCGCGTCCTTAAGCGTTATTCCTCTCTAAGCAACGAGTCCAGCAGATTGTTCTGAAAGTGGATGTTGCCCGTAAGACGGCTATGGCTTTCGCACAGAAACAATGCATGATCCAGCGGGAAAAAACTATAGCGATGCCGCGCCACACCCGGATCCGAGCTACGTCGTGCCAGTAATGAGGCTTTGGTGACGGTGCCGTCACCGGGTTCCAGCATCATTTGGTGATAGTTGAGCCCCGGCACGGGATTGAGGATCTGATCCGGATCCAGATGCACAATGTCGCCCTGTTCGGTCGTCTCCAGCACCATGCGGGCGGGCGTCGGCAGGCAGTCTCCGCCAAATACCACCAGCCGTACTTCGGGTTCCGGCTCCGGCACTGACAACGACCAGGTGAAGCGGCGTGCCCGCTCGATGTGCTTATCGAAGTAGCGTTGCAGCAGGGTAAGTTCTGCTTGCGCCTGTGCAGGGGTAGCTGCGCGTTTGTGCGCATATTCGCTCACCTGTGGTGAGTACACGGACATGAGTCGGCCCCGCCACAGCTTTGCATCGAATACATCTGCCTCAATGGGCTTGCCATTGATATCCAGCAGCCAGTTGTTCAAAGCGTGGGGCAGCACCTGATAGGTACTTGGGAAGGTGGCGACGGCGGCAATGGGGATAGTGCCTAAAATTAGCCGAAACCCCTCGGCCATGGTGGCGAAGGCGCCGGCGGAGCCAAAGTTGGGTGTGCCCAACAACACCGCGCGCCGGATGCGCTGAGTTCCGTGGTTGTTGATCGTAAACGAATTACCGTTAAGGACGTCCTGGGTGCCGTAGCGCAAATAGTAGCGCGTGATCAGTCCGCCCATGCTGTGCGCGATGATGTCCACCTTAAGCTCGGGGTCTTCATGGTCTAGGCGTATTTGCTCGATGAAGGCGTCCAACTGGCGTACCGAGTTTACGTTGTCCTGGCGCCAGTCGTACGCGAACACGTAATAACGGGGGCGCTGGTCGTCAATGCGCTGGCCAGGCGTCGCACGCTGGTAGCCGCCGACCTCCTCCAGCACCCGCTGTACGTTGCCGTAATAGTCTTGCCCGGCAATCTTGTCGGTGGTGCCGTTGGGGACAAGGCGCCCCGGCAATGGCGTGAGGGTTTGCGGATCGATCTCCAGTGCTAGATCTTCGTAATCAGAGAACACAAGTCTGGCGAGGGTATTGGGCCAGACTTCCTCGCCGGTCTGCGCATCCACAAGGCGGGAGCCGAGCGCGCCTGGCACGATGAGCACCGGCGGTCGCCCGGTGAGCGCACGCGAATCAACATACATGCGCGCCAGATCAGGTTTGTCGGGGATCGAGCTGCAGGCGCTAAGACCCACTAGGCAGAGCAGGAGGGCTAAGCATCGCCATGAAGGATGCGGGAAAGGGCGCGTAAAGATCCTCATTGCTGTATGTCGTCCTGGTCCAGTAAAGCGTGCAGCAGGTTGTTTTGAAAATCGTAATTGGCGCTGATGGTGGCGTGCTGCTCGCATAACACAAACGAGTACCCAAGCGGAAAGTGCGTTTTTTGCTGACTGGCGCGGCCAGCGCCAGCGGCCTGGCCCAGCAGCGAGGCTTTGGTGATGGTGCCGTCGCCCGGTGCCATCATGAGATGCTCAAGATCCGAGGTGACGGGGGCGCGCACTTGTTTGTAGTTCCAGCGTAGTTGCAGTTGGCCCGCCTCGCGCTCCACCACCGAATGGGCGATGGTGGGAATGCAGACGCCTCCGAATACGATGTAACGTGCGGGCGCGGTGGGTGTGGGGGCCGTCAGCGCGGCGACAAAACGTTCACCACGACGCAGCTGCTTTTCCAGTGCCTGCTCGGCCTGCCTTAGCCAGCGGGCGCCTTCGCGGGTGGCGGATTTGTGCGCCCGTGCCTGCGGATCGAAGATCGCCCATTGGTTTTGGCGCCAGACCTCAATATCAAACAGGTCCAGCGAATACGGCTCGCCGTCAGCTGTGATGAAAGCCCCGGCGAGCGGATGCGGAAACACCTGCGGGAACGAGGGCATCAGCGCCAGCGTTTCAGCCGGCACCTGCTTGCGCCCGATGCGCAGCCCGTCCCGAGCCATTTGCAGCGCCACCAGAGTGCCAAGGTTGGGTACGCCCAGCAGAATGACACGGCGCGCGTGTCGTGCCCCAGCCAGCGTGACCTCAAGCGGGCGGCCGTCAAGGACATCTTCGGTGCCGTAGCGCAGAAAGTACCGTACGATCAGGCCGCCGTAACCGTGTGCCACAAGATCCACTTTTTGCTCATCCGAGCCGTAGTCCGCACGGATCGCCGCAAGAAACGCGTCCAGTTCACGGGCGACGTGCACCGCGCCGCGTCGCCAATCGTAGGTGAATACGTAATAGCGGCGTCCCTCTGGGGACGGCTGACCGATTTGCGCGGGCATGTAACCGCCTGAACGCTCCAGAATATCTAGCAGCGCATCGTCCAGCGCAATGCCCGCGGCGCGCGAGGCCAGTGCTCGCGCCTGCACACCGTCGTCCAGCATGGCGTGGTTGTCGAATTTGGGCGCCAGTTGCGACCAACTGGTGGCGCGCGTGCCGTCGCCTGCCCAGATTGGCCGGCCGGTACGCGAGTGCAACTGCGAGCCGAACATGCCGTGCACGATGACAATCGGCGGCTGATCTCTGCGCGCCTCGGGCTTGTTGTACAAATCTGCAAGTCCGGTGTGAACCGTGGTGCAGCTGCTGAGCAGCCAAACGGCTAACAGCGGGAACAGGATTTTCCCGTATTGCATGATCAGTCGGTCCCGGTTGGTCATTGTTGCTTGAGTTTAAAGGGGCTCGCCGGCTGCCCCCGGCAGTGCCGGCGGGCCCGCGGACAGGCCATTGGCTGCCCATCTCACGGCCCTGGATAAATACCTTAGAGCGCCTTCGGGCGCCAATGTTCGTTAGGGTGTGTTGTCATCCGGTGGCGCGTCAACGTGTTGTAATACGGCGTCGATGAGTTCCTTAGGCACAGTGCGCTGCAGGTCCTCGTCCTCGTTGCACATCCGCTGGCCCAGCAACATCGCCTGCTCATAGTGCTTTAGGTAGTCGCGGCACTCGGAACACAGCCCCAGATGCATGTGCATGGAGAGCTTGCTCCTGAACGGAAGGCGGCCATCCAGAAAATCGTCAATAAAATCGTCAAACTGTTTGCAGGTGAGCATCGGGTTCTCTGGGACGGCGGCTACAGGAAGTCGGTCCGGCGGGTCACCGGCTCGAGCATTGTCTTAAGTGCGGCGCGTGCGCGATGCAGGCGCACCTTGGCGGCGTTGGGCTCGATCCCAAGCATCTGTGCGGCCTCACGCGTCGAGTAACCCTGGAAATCGCGCAGGACAATGATGGTTCTATACGCGTCTGGGAGCTCGTCAACGGCCGTGCGCACATACTCGCACACATCCTGGCCTTCCAGCAGGTGTTCCGGGGTCCGTTTGTCCACTGGTTCCAGCCGGTGGCCAGCACCGTCATAGGACGGCAGAAGGGTCTCGATAGAATCCTCGCGCCGCCGTTTGCGCTGGCGCAATCGCATCAACGACTGGTTAACGGCAATGCCCCGTATCCAGTACCACAGCGCTGAGCGACCCTCAAAAGAGCCGATGCCCCGGTAGACCTGCACGAAGGTCTCCTGGAATACGTCTGCGGCATCCTCGGAGGAGCCAAGCATATGGCGCGCAGTTGCCAGCACCCGATTGCCGTACTTTCTCATCAGCCGTTCATACGCCGCCGGCTCACCCTGGCGAAGCGCTTCGAGCAGCGCGGGTTCGTCGTCTAGAGGGGGCTGTGGGTGGGGCTTTTCGGATTCTACGCTCGCCATAGGCGGTGATTCTGTAC
>CBDUQI010000243.1:0-8081 GCA_965369325.1 uncultured Gammaproteobacteria bacterium | reverse complement strand
CCCGAGCTTGGCATCGTGCTCAGCCATCCAAGCAATCCGAGTGGCTTCGATGTCGTGGCCAACGAGATCTATCCGTTGACGGTGCAGATCACCAACCTGTCGCTGGTACCCGCCCTGTACACCAGTCTGGACCTGTTTGTTGGCGGCGGCGCCACGCTGGTCGATCCCAACGGGCTGCCCCTGCCCGATTCAAACGACGTGCGCGATTTTGGCACCATCGATCCGGGCGCGGCAGTGGAAGCGACGTTTCTGGTGCGCGCGCAGGTGAGCGGTGAGATTATCGCCTGCCAAGCCGTAGCCAGCGAGAACATTTCCTTAAGCGTCGACACCGGGCCCGACGGCTCGCCGTGCCTAATCGCCAACGCCATCCCGGCCAATTTTGTGCCATTACCGCAAGATGCATTGCCGTCGATCTACGCCATCAGCCCGTTGAATGGACAAGGCGGGTTGAGCGCCAGCGTCTCGGTGCTGGCCACGCTGACCCCCGAGGCCGATTGCTTTATCGCTGACACCTGGACCAACGTGGTAACCGCGCAGATCACCGGCGACCCCGCTGACGGCTTCGAAGTGCTCTCCGCTGACCTTGCCAGCGCTGGCACGTTCTACCTGGAGGAACTCGACGCCTTCGGTGCACCTGTTGCACATGTGCCGACAGATCTGACGGTGGAAAATGTCCCCGCTGGCGGCAGCACCATCGCCACCCTGCGCTTAGGGCTAGACGACCCGCTCACCCAGTACTTCCTGAAACCGAATACCACCTATCGGGCCACCCTGCTCGGGACCGACCAGGGCAGTGGCCAGGCCGTTTGTAATGCCAACACCCTGGCGGGCATGCAGAACACCTATCGCTGGACCTTCAGCACGGATGCCCAGTGCTCAGGTCAGAGCGCCCCTACCGCCACCCTGCTGGCGCCGGGCGAAGGGGCGATCGACGTCGCCCTGAACCAGTCAGTGGTCATCGAGTTCAGCCAGGCCATGGATGCGGGCACGTTCGCGTTCAACGCCAACGACATCAATGCCAGCCAGTTCGGCATTTATGCCGACGCCACCCTACTGGGCGGCCAACTCACTGCGGGCACCGTCATCGCTGGCAGCGGCGCCTTCAGCAACTTTAATCGCACACTCACCTACACCCCCACAGCGCTGCTGGCGCAAGACACCACGGTGACCGTGCGGCTCACCGACGGGCTCAAAGACACCTGCGGCAATCCGCTGGCGACGCCGCCGGTAGGTGAGCGTCTGTTCAGTTTCGACACCGCGCCGCCAGACATCACCGCCCCACTGGCCCCGAGCGTTAACCCCGTGCCGGTGTTGACCAACGCCGCCAGTATTGTGCTCAGTGGCACCGCCGAGCCCAACGCGACCGTGCGTGTGTTCAATGGCGCAACCACCACCAGCACCTCCGTACCGGCGTCGGGCCTGTTTACGGCCTCCGTCAGCCTGGGTGAGGATCAGTCCAATGTGTTGAGCGCTGAGGCACAGGACGCCTCCGGCAATATCTCCTCGCTAACTGCTAGCGACGTCATCGGGGATCCGTTGGTGGTGTTTTACGATGCCAGCAACCCCAACGTGCTTGCCGTAACCCCCAACGACGGCATGGGCGACATTGCCCGCGAAGCTACCGTGACGATCATGTTCGATGAGCCCATCGATTTCGCGACGGCCAATCTGCTTAACGTCGAACTGAAGAGCGAGTTCGGCTCGCCGCTGAGTGGGACATTCAGTGTCGCCGGCGCCAACGGGTTTACCTTCACCGCAGCCGACCTGCTCAGCTTTAATGAGACCTACACGCTGACGTTGCGCGCCAACGGCGTGCGTGACACCGCCGGCAACGGCTTGAGCGCCGATTTCACCAGCAGCTTCGACATGCTGCCGTTCCCGGCGCCCACGCTTGCCAGCGTGAGCCCGGCCAGTGCGGCCCAGAGCACCAATGTAGAAGTCACTTTCCTAGGCACGGATCTGGCTTCCGTGCAAGCGGTTGTCTCCTCCGAGGCGGCCATCTCAGGGGTGATTTCGAGCGTAACCGACACCCAGGTGACCGCCACTATCAGCGTTGGTGAACTAGCCGTGATTGGCACCAGTACACTCGGGCTGGAAACCCTGGGGGGCAGCGCCTCAATCGCGTTCGAGGTCACCGATCCGCCGCCCGCGATTACGGTTATCAGTCCGGCGCTGGGCGAGCGCGGCGAGACCGTGAACGCCACCGTGTTCGGCCAGGGCCTGACCAACGTGAACAGCATCAGCATTGACGGCACCGGCGTCACCGTCGCCGATCAGGGCAATGGCAGCTTTGGCCAGCGCGACGTGCAGTTAATGGTGGCCATCGATGCCGACTTCGGCCCTCGCACCATCACCATTGATACGCCCTCGGGTACGGCGACTGGCGTGTTCAACGTGGCCGATCTGGACAACCCACCCACGGTGGAGTGGGTGAACCCGGTCGGCGGCGACTGGAACACGGGCAGCAACTGGTCCACCGGCGCGGTGCCGGGCATGAGCGACGATGTGCTAATCAGCACCGCCGGCCCGGTCACAATTGCGGGCGGCACCTACAACGTGCGCACACTCACCGTGTTCTCCGACGTGGACCTCGGCGGCACACTGATCATTGGAGATGGTATTGCCTCGCCCGGACTCATAGTGAACACGGGCGTGCGCTTCGCGATCACGGCCAACAATGAACTCACCGTACGCGGCGGCATGGTGCTGGATGGCACTGTGGCGCTAAGCGACACTGCTGATGACTTCGGCGACCGCGCCTTCGCGCACTTTGACGGCAATCAGAGCGTGATGGGCACGGGCGAGTTCCTGTTCGAGAACGCGTTCGGCCCCGAACTTAATCGTGTACACGCGATCAACGAGTCTACTGTGTTGATTGGCGCCGGCATCACCGTGCGCGGCGGCGGCGGCTCGCTTGGCGGCGGCGACGGCATCATCGCATTCAACGGCACCATTACTCCGGACCTCACCGGCTATATCGAATTTGACGGCATTATCGATGGCCTGGGCGGTGCAATGACGCTTAACGCCGGCACTGGCACGGTGCGTTTGGACGGCGGCGCGCTTCTGCGCAACATGACGGTCCTCGGCACCGGCACCCTACTGGCCAGCGGCGAAGACGTGGCAGTGGCTGCAATTTCGATGGATGCCAATCTGCGGCTGGACGCCGACACCCAGGTGACCGTCACCCGTGGACTCACGCTGAACGGGCAGATCAGCCTGGACGACAACAGCCTAGCATTCGGGCGGGCAGCTTCACTGGTTTTCTCCGGCACGCAAACGCTGGACGGCACCGGTACCGTTCTGCTCGACCATCTGAACGGGGCGGTGACAGAAGCCAACTTTATCGAAGCGCGCGACGGCGGCACGCTGAGTATCGCCAGCGGCATCACCTTGCGCGGTGGCAATGGTCATCTTGGCGGCACCGACGGGGTGATCGATTTTCGCGGCACTATCATTCCTGAGGCGGGCAGCATCAACCTTGCCGGCGTACTGGATAACGACGGCGGCAGCATGAGCGTGCTGGCCGGTGCCGGCAGCGTCGTATTCGATGATGGCGCCATGCGCAACATGACGGTGGACGGCGACGGAACGCTGCTGGGTAACGGCGGCGATTTTGCCCTGGCCAATGTCACGCTAAACGCAAATGCGCGCATCGACATTGATTCCATCGTCACCGTTACTAACGGGCTCACGCTCAACGGGGAATGGCGCCTGGACGACACCAGCGATGCCTTTGGCGAAGTCGCACGACTGTATTTCTCAGGCGACCAGTCGGTGCTCGGCAGCGGCCAGTTCGTGTTCGAGAACATCGGCTGTGTGTGCGAGAACATCATCGCCCCAATCGACGGCAGCACCGTAAGCTTCGCCTCTACCCTGACAGTACGTGGGGGCGGCGGCACGCTGGGCGGCAACCTGGGCGCGCTGGTGTATAACGGCGCGCTGCAGGCGGACTTGGGCGTCGAGTTTATCGACATTAGTGGCAGCATCGACGGCGGCGGCGCCAACATGACGGTAGCGGCGGGTACCGGCATCGTACGCATGGCCAACGCGCACCTCAGTAACATCACCGTGGACGGCGACGGCATCCTGACCGGACGCGACAACCTCAACAACAGCTTCGACAACGTGACCCTAAATGCGGATGTGCACCTGGCGTTCGATTCCACGCTTATCCTCACCAACGGCCTCACTCTAAACGGCAACCTTACCCTTAGCGACACCAACACCAGCTTTGGCCTGATCAGCCGGGTGAACTTTGTCGGCGATCAACTGGTAGACGGCACGGGCACGCTGGTGTTCGATAATGCCGGGTGTACTTGCGAGAACATCGTGGAAGCGGTCGGGGGTGCTACCGTGAGTTTCGGCGCCGGTGTGACAGTGCGCGGCGGCGGTGGCGTGTTAGGCGGCAGCGACGGCAACCTGGTGTTTAACGGCACGCTGATCCCAGATCTGGGTGTCGAAGTGCTGGATCTGGCGGGCAACGTGGATGGCAACGGCGCCAGCATGAACCTGCTGAGTGGCAGTGGTCAGGTGCGCATGGCCGGGCTAAACCTGAGCAACATCACCATCAACGGCGACGGCCGCCTCACTGGGCGCGACGACCTGAACGCCAGCCTGGACAACGTGGTGATGAACGCCAGTATTCACATACTGAACAACACCCTCATCACCGTGCGCAACGGCCTCACGTTAAACGGGGTCCTGTCGATGGCCGACACCAGCACCTCGTTCGGCCTGATCGGTGCGGTGGAGTTCGAAGGGAGCCAGACACTGGGCGGCACCGGTGAAGTGGTGTTCGAAAACGACGGCTGCACGTGCGAGAACCTGCTGGTCCCGCCAGCAGCCGGCACGCTTAGCATCGGCCCAAACATTACCGTCCGCGGCGGTGGCGGCACCGTGGGCAACGGCGGCACCGTGATTAACTTCGGTAGCATCATTGCCGACCGCACCGGCCAGCTCATTCACATTAATCTCGATACATTCGACAATCAGGGCACCGTGGGCGCGCGTAACAGCGAAGTCGAAATCGACGGGACAGTGCTGCCGGGCAGCGGCGCCTGGCTGCTGGGCGAAGGCGGCCTGATCGATCGCGACGGCGATCTGACGCTGAATGGTGGTGCCACGATTTCGCTTGAGATTGCGAGCGACACGGTGTTCGGGTTCATGAACGTATCAGGTGCCGCCGCACTCGATGGCACCCTGGACATTCAACGGGTAGGCGGCTACGCGGCCGCCGGCGGGGAGAATCTGCGCTTCATGAGCTTTGCTTCACAAACCGGCAGCATCGCCAGCATCACCGGCACCGATGCCGGCAACGGCTTCAGCTTTGTGCTGGATCAGGGCAGTGGCAACGATCTGGAGTTAAGCGTGCAGTAGTCGCACAGGTTTGCCCGGCCTGAGTACCCCAGGCCGCGGCAGTCGCCCACGGGCGGTACCTAGCCCCAGCACTGGTGCCGCCTGTTGGCGACACCTAGGCCCCAGAAATCTTGCCGCCTGTTGGCGACACCTGGCCCCAGGAATCTTGCCGCCTGTTGGCGGCACCTTGGCCCCAGAAGTCTTGCCCTACGGTGCCAGCTACTCCAACCCGTCCTGAGCACCGGTGTCACTCACCTTCAAGGCCTTGCGCCGCTGCTTCTGAGCTTTCGCCTCCCGTGCCCGTTCACCATCGGTTCGCGCCTCCCAGCGCGCCTTAAGCTGTTGGGCGCGGGCTTTGGCGGCTGTGCGGTCAGCGAGAGTAAGCCGCTCCCATTCCTTATGCGCCTCGGTGCGACGAGCGGCCCGTTGTTCAGGCGTGCGATTTTCAAGCGTCTCCACTTTGACGCTGCGGGCGATGGTGCTGCCGCCCGCCAATGCCGGTACGGCGGCCATCGTCGCCGCGATGCCAGCAATGGCCGAGACCAGCGCGACAGTGTGTGTGCGAGCAGTTTTCATATGAGCCCTTCCCTGGGTGATAGAAGCTGACGGATGCCGTTAGTGCTGAGCCGGGCCATCCTGGCCACCAGCGTACGCGGCGCCTGCGCCAGGCAGCGGTGCCTGCACGCAATACAAAAGAGTATCCACTGCTCTAGCGCGACAAACTGTGCGGCAGAGCACATTCATCGTGCCCGCGCGGCTTAGGTAAAACCGCATCCGCCATCAGCACTGGCGTCGATGCGCAATGACGGGCACACTTTCCATAACCGGGAGAGAGATTGGATGTCTGACATTAGTTCTACCATCGCCAAAATTAATGCGCTGCCTGATGGGCCGCAGATTGGCGCGTTCTTTGACTTCGACGGCACCGTCATCGCCGGTTACTCCGCCTTTGCCTTTGTGCGCGAGCAAATCAGCCAGGGGCATTTGTCGATGGCGGAGTTCACCACATTGGTCGGGGCGATGGCCAACTTCGGCCTTGGCAACATGGGCTTCTCCGGCATGATGGTCGCCACCTCGCAATTTTTACGCGGCGTGAGCGAGCAAACTTACATCGACCTCGGGGAGACGCTGTACCAGAAGCACATTGCCCGAAAAGTCTATCCCGAGGCGCGCGCCATCATCGAGGCGCACATGGCCAAAGGGCATACCATGGCCATTATCTCCTCGGCCACGCCCTACCAGGTGAATCCGGCGGCCGCCGATTTGGGATTCGAACACGTGCTGTGCACGCGCCTGGAAACCCGCGACGGCGTGTTCACCGGCGGCGTGGAGCGCCCCACCTGCTTCGGGCCTGGCAAAGTTGCCGCAGCGGAGCATCTGGCGCAAACCGAAGGGGTCAGCCTGGCCGACAGTTATTTCTACTCCGATAGCATGGATGATATTGAGCTGCTAGAGCATATCGGACACCCGCGCCCGCTCAACCCGGATCGCAAACTCACGCGCCACGCCCGCGAACGTCAATGGCCCATGCAGAGCTTCAGCAGTCGGGGCACACCGGGCCCGCTCGATTGGGCGCGATCGATCGCCGCCACCGGATCTCTGCTGGGCGCGTTCGCCGCCAGCCTGCCGATCTGGGCGCTGACCGGATCTCGCCGCAAGGCACAGAATTTCTCGTATTCCCTGTTTGCCGATACTGCCAGCGCGCTCATCGGTATGGATCTGGAGGTGGAGGACGAACACAATCTATGGTTGCAGCGCCCGGCGGTGTTCGTATTTAACCATCAGAGCAAAGCCGACGTGATTGTGCTGGTGAGTCTGCTGCGCCGTGATCTGGCCGGCATCGGAAAAAAAGAACTGCAACGACTACCCCTGCTGGGCCAGGCGCTGCAGTTTGGCGGCGTGGTGTTTATTGATCGGCAAAATGCCCGCAGCGCCATTGAAGCGATGCGCCCGCTGGTGGACGTGATGCGCAATGAGGGCAAATCGGTGCTGATCGCGCCGGAAGGCACCCGTTCGGTCTCCCCAACATTGGGGCCGTTCAAAAAAGGCGCCTTCCATCTAGCCATCCAGGGCGGCGTGCCGATTGTCCCGATTGTGATCTTTAACGCCGGGGACGTCGCGCCGAAGGGCGAGTTCGTATTCCGCTCAGCCACGGTTCGGGCGCGGATACTAGCGCCGGTAGATACCAGCGAGTGGCGGGCGAACACCATTCGTGAGCACGTGGAGGAGGTACGCAACCTGTTCGTAGACGCGCTGGGGCAGTCCGACACCCATGAGGCGGGCGCCGAGACAAAACCGCCTGCGGCAACCCCCGCCACCAAGCCCGTACGCAAGACGCGCAAGAAGAAAAAAAAACGCAGCAGTAAGAAAAAGTCGGCGACCCGCAAAACCGGCAGCGATAAGAAGGCCTCCGAATGAAGACGCTGCCCTGGCCGCAGGACAGTGCCAGCGCGGTGTTATTCATAGTGGATGCTTCCAACGCGACCGAGCAAACGGTGCTGAGCGAGTGGATCGAGCAATCCCGCGCGGAGGCAGGCTTTAGTGGCCCGGTGGCGCAGGTGGTGGTCCCGATTGCTGCCGATCCTGAGAACATCCCGATAGCGCCGCTAAGTGATGCGCTGAATGGCGCGGATGCGCATCCGCCCGACACCCTACTGGTGCCGCTGCGTGTCGCGTGGACGACGCCGGAGCAACGCGGCGATCGGCCCAAAACACTCTGGAGT
>CBDUQI010000242.1:0-8243 GCA_965369325.1 uncultured Gammaproteobacteria bacterium | reverse complement strand
CCACCACCTCCCCCACCACCATCGGCACTGCCACGTTTATCCGCTCCAGTGACTGCCCGGGAAAGGTGTTGTAGAGCGCGTAAAGCAGCCCGTCCGGACCGAAATCCATGCTCTGATAAGACCGCCCTTCCGGTAACGTGAGGAGCGGCTGGAAGGTTGCGTTATCCACGTCCACTACGCCGAGCACGGGCGGGATGAACAGGTTGTTCCCCACCATGGTGAACAGGGTACCGTTGGCGTCGAACGCCAGCGCGCCCATCAACAATGGGCTGCCGCCATCGTCAAGCACCGCAACCGCCGTCGAAACGCCGGTCACCGGGTCGATCCGTTGGATCACGCCGGGGCTGTCGAAGATGTCCCCGCCGAAGAGCTCGCCGGTGATCGGGTGGGTGTCCATTGCGCGTACGCCGAGGGCCGCCCCGGCGACGCCAAGCGGCGTTTGTGCGGCGGTCGCGACATCCACCAGTATTAGCGTTCGCGGCGTGCCGGAGGAGCTCGGCGACGTGACCGAAAACATATCGAACGCCCAGACCTGACACGCCACGCAGGTCAACGCGGCGCCCACAGCAAATTTACACGCCGATCCAACGGCGGTTCTGGTTAGAAGCGCTGACATACACACATCCCCTTTGTTTACCCCTTTATCCTTTAAGCGTAGCACCCAGGCGCGGGGGACAAAAAAAGGTGGCGTCGAGTAAAACTGCGCCGCAGGCCACCCTACAGCGGCTTCTCCCGCATGCCGTCCAGTCCTTTTATTTCCTGGCCGAGCGGCCAGATGATCAGTGCGCGCACGCCCTGGTCCGACACCACTTTGTGCACGGTGAGATCCGGTGCCTGCACCAGGCCGACCATCCCCGGATTCAGAATATGCGACTTGCCCTCGACGATATGATCGAGCACGCCGTCCAGCACGTAGATAATCTCCAGACCGTGCGGATGCGGCTGGCCTTCATACCCGGGTGGAAAAAACACCTCCGCAACCTCAGCACCGGGTGCGCCAAGCGTGTGCGCCTCCACCAGCACCTTGATCCAGCCCATGCCTTTGTCGGTATCCCACTCGAACTGGCGCGTCCCGCTCGAGACCACCTGATACTTCCCGGTGGCCCCCTGCGCAGTTGGCTTACCGTCGGTTGCCGCTTCGTGCGCATGGCCGCTAGTCGACAGCGTACCCACCAACGCGACCGCCCCGACAACTCCCGCAATCCAGCGTATCCTCAACATAGCTCTCTCACTCCCGTACAGGCTCAGGCACTGCGTTAAGTATGCACCGTGCAGCTAATTGGCACCACGCAATCACGCGCGCATCAGCACCGCAAGAGCACGCGGATGCACCTGTCCAGTTGGTGTACCTCCCGCGCTCAACGCACGGTATCGGCGAGCATCGAAGTGATTGATTAGCCTTTGCGCGATAATTGACCGACACGGTTTACCTGCGCGCACACGAGCAGAACGTTGGTCATGTTTTGTTGCTCCACTTTGAATGCGGCGCATTGTAACGCGTCGATAATACCTTTCGCAGCCGGTAGCCGTGCGAATCCTGCGCCCGTCATCCGTGGGACGGCGTGTCCGAATTATCGCCCGCTAACTGGCGGCGAACCGCGACTACACTGGCCAGCGGGCGTGGCGTTGCGCGCCTGATCCTAATCACCACCGGAGTCCATCATGACACTACCTATCGTCTCAGCCATGGTTGCCAGCGTGCTGCTGTTAATGCAGATCACCTTGATGGTCAGTGTCGGCTTGCACCGCAATCGTGGCGGCATCAGCCTGGGCTACGGCGAAGACATCGAGTTGCAACGCAAAATCCGCCGCCACGGCAATCTGGCCGAAAATGCCGCGATCTTCATCGCGACGCTCGCGCTCGGCGAAATCCTCGGGCTGTCCACTAATCTGCTGATAGGGCTCGGCGCGGCGTTTGTACTCGGCAGGCTCTTTCACGCCATCGCATTTTCTTCACCGGCCGGCTCATACGGCGGCGCAGGCAGCGGGCTGTATCTTGCCGCGCGCGGGCTTGGCGCCATGGGCACCGTATTGCCGAGTCTGATGCTCGCCGGCTACCTGTTGTACAGCGTAAGTCAGCTGGTCATCTAACTCGCCCCTCCCCCCGCGAGCAGCATAGTGGCGACGGAAAATTCCGCGACTAGCAGTCCCTTCTGAGCACGGCCTTGCGGAAAAAAGGAACCCGGCGTGTAGCCGAACTCGGTGGGCGCCGACGGTATGTGCCTATCTGACCTGGACCGGTGCCGAGACAGACACCTCAACGCCAGCGTCGCGCGCCAGCAGTACGTCATGGTCGAGATCGTACTGCGCCGATGGCAGTGGCGCCTCAGCGTACAGCAGCACACCGTGATACTCCCCCAGTGCGTCGAGGGTGACATCCGCCGATACCCGGCCCCGCTCGCGCGCGCAAGGCGCCGGGTCGCCGCACAGCGTGCGGCCCGGGGCATCGTCGCGGTAAACCCGCAGTTGCACGTAACGGCTGCTACCGACCTCGCCGGTAATTCTCATGCTGTCGCCCAGGGCCGCTTGCTCGCCCCGATAGGTGGTGTCGCCCGCGTGCAACTCGATGCCGATCAGCCCCAGATTAAGCTCCGACGGCCCGGGCATCAGCGACCACAAGGCAGCAATCGCGGCCACACTTGCCGCCATGGCCCCAGCCCATTGCCAACCACTCGACTTTACCGGGCGCGCACTCGCAACCTGCGAAAGCACTTGTGATTGCCAGTCATCGGGCGGGACTGCGGTGGCCTCAAGCGCTGCCAGTGCGCGAGTAAGTCGCTCGTAACTAGCCCGTCCCGCGATGCAGTCCTCGCACGATTCGAAATGTCCCTCCAACGGCTGGCCTTGCTCAAGCAGCGCAATGGCTTCCTCTTCAAAGCGTCTGCATTCGCTCACAGCGTCACCCCGCCGGCTTCAAGGCAACGGCGTAACGTGGGCAATGCGCGCACCACCCGTGCCTGCAAGGTCCCGGCCTTCTCTTTGCTTTGCTGGGCCAGCTCCGCATAAGAAAACCCGGCCTGAAACCGTAACAACACCACCGTTCTCACGCTCTCGGGCAACGCGT
Source organism: uncultured Gammaproteobacteria bacterium (assembly GCA_965369325.1). Lineage (GTDB taxonomy): Bacteria > Pseudomonadota > Gammaproteobacteria > Steroidobacterales > JBCBZW01 > CBDUQI01. The sequence continues at coordinate 5,179 of CBDUQI010000242.1, read as the reverse complement.
CAAGACAACGCCGCAGAGCACGCGTCAGCTGAGGATCTGTTGGAGTAGCATCGATGTCTGGTGGCGGCTCCGGCACTTCGTCCACAAACTCCACTCTGGCCTGACGCCGCCGCGCTATCTTGATGTGGTCCAGACAACGATGCCGGGCAATCGCAAACAGCCAGGTGCGAAATGCCGACTTGCCCTCGAACTTCTCAAGCCCCTGGTAGGCCTGCACGAACACCGTTTGCAGTACGTCTTGTGCATCGGATCGGCTGGCCAGTTGAGATACGCAGAAGCGAAATATCTCATCGCCGTACGCCCGCATCAGACACGTAAGCGCTTCGTGTTGCTGGCCTTTGGCCAGCGCGTTCTTGGCTGTTTGTTCGACGAGATCGTCCAGTGGCATCGTGAATTCCCCTGATCCGCCGTGCAGTCTAGCAGATCGAACTGCGGGCGCATGCTCAGCAACGGTCAGGCTGCCCGCTAAGGTAGGCGCCACTCGAACGAAAACCACTACATCCATTGCCACGTAAATCCCGTGCCATACGTAAAGTTCGCGACCAATCACCTTGGGCGTGTCGCTAAGGTCACGCGCACGTCGCCTACCCCAGCACGTTCTGTCAAACCGCCGCACTGCGCGTTGGACGAACGTGCAACTGGATGTCTCAACTAACACTCAAAGGAGAGTCACTATGAACCCTAACCTCCGGTCCACGTTAACCACGGTCTCGGGCTCAATCATCATGCTAGGCATGTTCGGTGCACCCGCGAACGCGCTGGAATGCCGATTGTCCGTCGTGCTCGATCGCACCGGTTCGATGGGCAGCGGCAGCGATTCCGGCGACAAATGCGCCATCGCCCTGGACTACGCCATTGGCGCCATTGAAGGCTACCGCGCCGGGAACAATGTCGTGATCACCCCCGACGATGTGGGCAACCCTGACATGATCGCGGATTACTATACCCAACCGGGCCGCGATTGCGATCCTGCTGAACGCCGCGTACAGGTCGTTACCGTCTCCGACCCGGTTAACGATATCGTCGGCGAGCCGGTCGCGCTCACTGGATGGGTTAGCCCAACGGCGGCCATCGCCCTGCTTAACGATTTGCAGAATACGGATCTGGCAGGTGTCTCCAATTGCGGTGGTGCTACCCAGCTTGCTGATGCGTTGTGCGTGGCAGCCGACAGCTTGCGAGCCGAGGCGCCTAGCACGCCCGACTTCTTCCGGCACATGAAGATCGTCACCGATGGTGGCGAGAATTCCAGCTTCTTTGAGAATCCGGTCACTGTTTGCGAGGGTGCCACGGAGGACGACTGGCTGCACAATACCGATACTGAGTTGCGCGCAAGCTTTCTTAAACCTCCCATCGTGTTCGACGTGATGGCGTTTGAAGACGGCTTCCTGTATCGCAGCATCAGCGGCAAGGAAGCGGAAGGCAAAGGCGGTGGCAACAACCGCTTATCGCCAGCGGAGTTGAACTTTCTGTTCAATCTTGCGCTGAACACCGGCGGCACCGCCCTGTTTGTTGACGCCCTTGACGATGTGGCCGACGCGTTCGAGAGCCCCGGCGGCATCACCTGCCGGTCCGACCTGGATCAAGACCTGGACGTCGACAACACCGATGCCCTGGTATTTCAGGAAGACTTCAACAACAGCGCTTGCCAGCTCGGCAACTGAATCGCCCGCTCGTGCGCCAACGGCACGGGCAACACGATTTTTCCGAGCTCAATAGATTGGAGGCATTATCATGAAACGTAACAAACTCGCTGGCATGCTACTCGCGCTTATATCCGTTTCGTTCGTCAGCTTTTCGGCCGCGGCCGTCGGTGCGGATGTACAAAAAGGCCCGTCGTCGGCTACCCTGGCCGATCTGCAGAGGAACTTTCTCACTGCCGATTCAAGCACGGACCTGAATCGCGATGGCATCGTGAACTTTCGCGATGTCGCGCAACTTCAGTCTCACGACGACACCCCACCGAACGCTGGTCCACAACGCGGCGGTAACTTGGAGATATGGCTGGTGGCCCGCAACCCTGAGGCGACCATCGGCGACGTACTTGAAGTAGACGTCATGCTAGACCTCACCGCCCGACCCGCACTTGGTGGTGCCCTCGAACTGGCCTGGGACCCAAGCGTTTTCGAGTTCCTCGATTGGACGCAGGCAACCAGTACCCTGGGTGATGACCCCCTATTTCATCAGCCGCCGGATGTCGACCCATCTCTAGGCATCGCATCACCGATTGTCATAGGCAGCTTTTTTGGCAGCCCCGGAGTCGCGGGACTTGGCATCGCTGGCACGCTCACGTTGTTAGTCACCGCGATGCCCTGCCCTGGCCCCATCGATGTGTACACTTCCCCCAACGGCGGCGATTGGATAGCGCAAGACTTTTTACCTCCGTTCGAAATCTTCCCGCACTACACGGCCATCCAGATCGAGGATACGATCAACTGCGCCGGTGACCTGAGCATGTCTGTGATGTTCGATCTGGACGGCGACGGCATAAGCGATTCGATTGGCGAAGTGCTGGCGGGCACTCCCTTCACGGTGCAGGTGTTTGCTCAGCAGGGTGACGATGCGGTAAGCCTGTTCGGCGGACTCAACGGTTTCGGACTGGAAATGTCCACGGATGGGCTCACCGTTGTCGATAACAGCGCCGAGGAGCTCATTATCGATTCACAGTGGGATTTCGCGACCCGCAACGTGGTAGCCCATCCGACGGCAGTTCTGCTGGAGGCAGTGGGCAACACGCTCGCACCCGCCGCCTTTGAGAACCCGACGCAACCGCTGTTCGAAGTCACCCTGCTGGCACCGTCCAGCGCGGGTCAGCACGAACTGAAGTTGCGGGACATCGCTGGAGATTCGTTTGTGAGCCGCGGCGCGCATGTTTACGACGATGATGTGTTCTATCAAGACACCCTCGTCAAGGTAGTGCTGGACAGTGACCTGGATGGCGTGTTCGACAACGCCGACAACTGCACATTTCTCGCCAACCCCACGCAAACCGACAGCGATCAGGACGGTTTCGGCAATCCGTGTGACGGCGATCTCAACAATGACTGCACGGTCGACTTCGAGGATCTCGCCGAGATGAAGGCAGCATTCTTCGGCGGCCCCGGTCCTGCCGATCTCGACGCCAATGGCACCGTCGATTTCACGGATCTTGCTGCCCTGAAAAATCTAATCTTCGCCCCGCCGGGCCCGAGTGAAGTCCCCAACAGCTGTTGACATATCGAAACCTCAGCACCGGCGAATCACGTTCGGCGCGCCAGGACGGTCCACGCTAAGTTGCGCCGAGACCGGCCTGAGTATTACGCCGGGCGGTTGGATATGGATTAAGGCATTCACGGAGGCGATGTAGCTTAAGTAGTGGGGGTGGCTGGCGCTGCCCCCACTTCGCGGCCGTATTCAGCCTGAAGCAGCCGCTCGTACCGTGCGCCCACGACAGTCGCTAAGGACTTAGTCCGTAGGCTACGGGGCGTCGGCGAAGATCGCCCGGACCTGATCCTCAGGTAATTCGCGCACCCTAAATCCTGCTACGCCGATCACTGTATCGGCCGCGACCATCGCGTTCACGATGGCCTCCTCCGTCGCCTGCACTGTTGCCGCGAATACATCCGATAACGCGTAGTTGGCGTAAAGCGTTACCTGCGCGAGTGCTGACTCGTCGATGTGTTCGGCATTCGCGGTGGAGAACGCAACAAAGATGTCGCCGGAACCGTCGCCGCTGATGGCGCCCAGTCGGCCCAGCCCCAGCGACGGCCGCTTCGCCACCCGCTTGAGTTGATGCGGCAGCAACGGCGCATCGGTGGCGACCACCACAATGATGGAGCCGTCCCGCGTCGGCTTCGACACACGCGCCGTACGGGATTGATCGCAATATGGATACCAGTTTACGTGCCGCTTAATGTCCGCATCGGTAAAGCAGTGTTCGCCGACGGGCAACACATCGCTCATCGGCTTACCGCCCAGGCGAAAATCCTCCCCGTTCCAGTTGTAATTGCACTGAACCAGCACCCCCAGCGTATAAGTGTGTTTACCGAAACTAAACTGGCGCGAGGCGGTGCCAATACCCCCCTTGAAACCGTTGCACACCATCCCGGTGCCACCGCCGACCGCCCCTTCAATCACCGGCCCCGTACGGGTCGCGGCCATCGCCTGCAACGCGTGCTCCCGTGTGACATGAAACCCATTAATGTCGTTCAGCCCACCGTCGTAGGTCTCGGCCACCACCGGGGCGTGCCAGTCCGCTGTCCAGCCCTGTTGCACCATCCAGGCCACCGAGGCGTCGCGTACAACCCCGACACTGTGAGTGTTGGTGATCGCAATCGGGCCTTCCAACAATCCGCGTTCCTCCAACCAGGTGGTGCCAGTCATCTCGCCGGAGGCATTCAACGTGAACCAGCCCCCGAACACACCCACGGTGGTGTCTTTACCACGAGGATGGATGACGGTCACACCAGTGCGAACAGGCCCCTTGCCCACCTGTAGTGCACCGCTGCCGCGATTCAGCGTCACATGCCCGACTTCAACGCCCGCCACATCCGTAATGGCATTCAATTTTCCGGGCGTGCCCACAAACGGAATGCCCAGGTCGCGCGCTCGAACATTCTCGGCGGATGCCCCCTGCAGGGTCGGCAATGCCAACAAAGCAAAGACGAGTGTGGCGATTTGACAGGCGCGCATGGAATCTCTCATGGACGGTCCTTGCCGCAGACGAATCAGCGCAGAATTCAAGCGAGCGTTACCGCGCATGATCATTCTCCGTACGGCCGCATCTCTCCGCTGGCAAGCCGGCTCTGATAATCAACAAGCTTCCGTTTTAGCAAGGGCGCAAGCATATACAGGCCAAAAATATTCGGGATGCAAATGAGGAACACCAGTGCATCTGAAAAATCGAGGACCGCGCTCAGCTCGATTGAGCACCCGAGCACCACGAACAGACAAAAGACCAGTTTGAAACCCAGATCAGCAATGCGCGATTCCCCGACCAGATAAGTCCAGCCCTTCAGGCCGTAATAGGCCCAAGCGATCATGGTGGAAAACGCAAACAGAATACCAGCAACGGCAATCGTCGCGGGAGACCAGGAAATATTGCGTTCAAACGCGGCAGAGGTCATTTCGATGCCACCCAGGCCTTGAGTCAGGTCGGGCACATAGTAAAGCGTCGTCACAATCACCAGCGCAGTGATGGTGC
>CBDUQI010000241.1:0-8353 GCA_965369325.1 uncultured Gammaproteobacteria bacterium | reverse complement strand
CGCACCGCAATGTTGACCATAGCGTGCATGGAGAATCCGCCTTGCTGTTAAAGAGTACGTACTGCCGGCTGCCAAGGCCTGCCGACTCGGGCATACTGCCGCTCGCCCGCAGGCCGGGACGACGGGCGGTGCGAGCGGCGCTAGAATACCAGCCGGTCAGGTTGTTAATCAAAGCCGGTTTCGATTAGGCACAACTCTTTGGGAAACGTTATGGCACAAGTGCTCATCGTCCTCGTGCGCACCTCTCACCCCGGCAATATCGGGGCCGCTGCCCGCGCGATGAAAAACATGGGGCTGCAGCACCTGCGTTTGGTGCAACCCTCACAGTTTCCGAGCGCGACCGCGACGGCTCGTGCCTCCGGTGCGGACGATTTGCTCATGCGCGCCACGGTATGCGAAACGCTGGCCGAGGCGGTGGCCGACTGTCGTGTGGTGATTGGGACCAGTGCGCGCTTGCGCAGCATTGCCTGGCCGGTAGTGGATGTGCGCGAAGCGGCGGGGCGGGCGGTGCAGATACCCGGTGAAGAGCGGGTGGCGATTGTGTTCGGTAACGAGCAGGCCGGGCTGAGCAACACCGAACTGGATCAGTGTGAGTACCTGCTGCAGATCCCCACCAGCGGCGAGTACAGCTCGCTGAATCTGGCCATGGCCGTGCAGGTGGTCGCATATGAGTTGCGCATGGCGCATCTGCGCTCGCCAGCGGCGCCTGCGCCAGCATCGGTGGCTGAGGCGCCGCTGGCGACTTCGGCCGAGCGCGAGGCCATGTACGAGCATTTGCGCGATGTGATGACCCGAATGCGCTTTCTCAACCCAGATAACCCGCGCCATCTCATGCGGCGCATGCGACGCCTGTTCAACCGGGCGGAGATGGACGAGAACGAAGTGCAAATCATGCGTGGGCTGCTGGCCTCGGTAGAGAAGTTTCTGCCCGATGTCGCGCCGGTACCTATCGTTTCCAACCCCTCGGACGAGCCGGAACGTTGAGTCGCATGCCGCCAAAACGCCTGGCCGCCTATCCGGGCGGGACTGGGGGATGGCGATGACGGCCCCGTCGGATACGCCCCGCCCACGCATGCGACAGGTCTATCTGGACTACGCGGCGACAACACCGCCCGACCCGGCGGTTGTCGCGCGCATGCTCCAGTGCCTAAGCGTGGAGGGGCATTTCGCCAACCCTTCTTCTGCCAGCCATGCGAGTGGTCGCGCTGCACAGGCGCAGGTGGATCTGGCGCGCGCGCAAGTGGCGAAGGTGGTGAATTGCCAGCCACGGGAGATTGTCTGGACATCAGGGGCGACTGAGTCAGATAACCTGGCCATCGCCGGCTCGGCGCGTTTTCATGGTGAGCGCCGCCGCCACATTGTGACCAGTCGCACCGAGCACAAAGCGGTGCTGGATACTTGCCGCGCGCTGGCGCAGGAGGGCTTCCAGATTACCTACCTGACGCCCGCCCGCGATGGCCTGATTCGCCCCCAAGCGGTGCTCGATGCACTGCGCGCCGATACGCTGCTGGTGTCCGTCATGCAGGTGAATAGCGAGACTGGCGTGGTGCAGGATATTGATGCCATCGCCGAGGCGCTGGCAGACGCGCCGCTTGGTCAGGGGGTGTTGCTGCACGTGGATGCGGCACAGAGTATCGGCCGCCTGGCAGTGGACCTTGCGCGCAGCCATGTCGACCTGATGTCGTTTTCGGCACACAAGGCGCATGGTCCAAAAGGGGTGGGGGCGTTGTTCGTGCGTGCCCGCCCGCCGGCTCTGTTGGCGCCTTTGCAGCACGGGGGCGGCCAAGAGCGCGGATTGCGTTCCGGGACTCTGGCGACGCATCAAATCGTGGGGATGGCCGAGGCATTTATGCTGGCCGAGCAGGCGCGTGAGGCGGAGCAGGCGCGCCTGGCCGGGTTGGGTGCACGCCTGCGTGACGGGCTGGCCGGGCTTGGAGGCATCCACCTTAACGGCCATCCGAGCGCTCGCGTGGCAGGCATCGTGAATGTCAGCGTGGACGGCGTGGAGGGCGAAAGCCTGCTGCTGGCGCTCCGTGCGCTCGCCGTGGCAAGTGGGTCCGCCTGCAATTCAGCCAGCGGCGAGCCGTCTTATGTATTGCGGGCACTCGGGCGCAGCGACCAGCAGGCCCAGAGCTCTCTGCGTTTCAGCTTTGGCCGGTTTACCAATCAGGCGGAGATTGACTTCGCCCTGACTCAGCTAGCTCATCATATTCCGCGGTTGCGCCGACTCGCGGGCGCGGGCGACAGCGGGGGCGGTGCTGTCGGCGCGGTCGCATCGGGCGTCGTGTCCGAAGCGCCCGCTGGTGATACCTGGGAGGATGCGCCCGGTAGCATGGCGTATCCGGAGCAGGTGCTCCGCCGCTTTGATGCCCCCGCCCACGCCCGCGCACCGGCGGCGGGCAGCACACCAATCTGGGGACAGGCCGGTTCCGCTGAGCGGGGTTGCCACGTACAATTTGCCGTGGTCGTGCGCGATGGGTGCATTGAGGATGTGGTGTTTCGGGCGCTGGGGTGCCCTTACACCATCGCGGCGGCGCAGCGGGTGTGCGAGTTGGCGATGGGCCAGCCGCTGGTCCAGTCAAGCCCGGATGCGCATGCGCTGCAGGCCTACCTTCAGGCCCCTGTCACTCGTCTTGGGCGTCTGCTGGTGGTCCAGGATGCTTGGACTAACTGCATCCAGGGGCTTGAATAAAGTCTCAATTGCCCAAATACTTACCCCACGTCTGCTTCGGCGCTCTGAGGCAGCTGACATAAGGCCTAAGGAACTAGACACTGTGATAACTTTAACCGAATCCGCCGTTTCGCAGGTTCGCAGCCACCTGGCTCGCCACGAGCGCCTGGGTGTGCGCCTGGGTGTTAAGAAAACCGGCTGCAATGGTTATAGCTATGTCATGGACTATGCTCAGGATATTGCGGATAGCGATGTTATCTTTGAGCAAGACGGGATTAAGCTGGTGGTTGACGAGGCCAGCCTGTCCTTCCTGGACGGCACCCAAGTGGATTTTGTCCGCGATGGCCTGAATTCCATTTTCCGCTTCTCCAATCCCAATGCCGCCTCCGAGTGTGGTTGCGGAGAGAGCTTCAACCTCTAGCCGTTTGGACACCCGCCGCGCTCGCGGCGGCCCCTGGGGCGCGCGTCCGCAAGGCGCCCGCTCGCTTGCCAGCCGGCACACGTTCTTTCGCCGCCGTGCATTGCCAGCCACGCTGGCCCGCGTTACACTCCTCCGGCTAAGCTGCGTGAAATTCAAAAAGCACCAGTTTCCAGCCATTTATCGAACTTTTTCATGCCGCTAATGGCGGCAGCCAGGAGCCGTAATGACCGTTGAACGCACCCTTTCGATCATCAAGCCCGATGCCGTCGAGCGCGATCTGATTGGAAAGATCTATACCCGTTTTGAAGATGCTGGCCTGAAGATTGTGGCCGCCCGCATGATGAACCTTACTCAGGAGCAGGCCGAGGGCTTTTATGCGGTGCATAAAGAGCGCCCGTTCTACCAGGATCTGGTGAACTTCATGCGCTCAGGGCCGGTGATTGTGCAGGTGCTTGAGGGTGAAAATGCCGTGGCGCGCCATCGTGAAATCATGGGTGCGACCAACCCGGCGGATGCGGCGGCCGGCACTATTCGTGCGGATCACGCGGTGAGCCTTGAGGCGAACTCCGTACACGGCTCCGATGGTGCTGATACAGCGGCCACCGAGATCGCGTTTTTCTTCGCTGACAGCGATCTTTGCTCGCGAGGTTAGCGGTCGGTGCTGGCCCGTGTGGTGTAAATGCCGGCGCGGGTCGGGGCTCGTCTTGAGTGCCTCGCTTCATTAACAAGAAACGGACATGACCGATACTGGGATCGTCAATCTGCTGGGGATGGATCGCGCTTCGATGGAGGCGTACTTCGTGCGCCTGGGCGAAAAGCCATTCCATGCGAGGCAGGTGATCCGGTGGATTTACCGTCGTGGTGTCGATCAGTTCGATCAGATGACCGATTTGTCCAAATCGCTGCGTGAGCGCCTCACTCAACATTGCGAGGTGCGCGCGCCCGGCATCCTGTTTGAGCGCGTGGCGGCGGACGGCACCATCAAATGGTTGCTGGATGTGCAGGGCGGGCAGGGCATCGAAACAGTGTTTATCCCGGAGGCGGATCGCGGCACGCTGTGTATCTCAAGTCAGGTAGGGTGCGCGCTGGACTGCTCGTTTTGTGCCACCGGCGCGCAGGGCTTTAATCGCAATTTGTCCACTGCGGAGATTGTGGGCCAGGTGTGGGTAGCGCAGCGCGCGCTGGCGCGTATCGACGCCGCCAATACCCAGTCGGACGCACGCCGTATTACCAATATCGTGCTGATGGGCATGGGCGAACCGCTGGCCAACTTCCGCAGCGTGTTGCCGGCACTGCGCATCTTTCTAGATCCGCTGGGCATGGCGTTGTCCCGACGCCGGGTGACATTGAGCACCTCGGGGTTGGTGCCGCAGTTGCAGCGCCTTGGCGAGCAATGCAACGTGGCGCTGGCGGTGTCTTTGCATGCCCCCAACGATACGCTCAGAAACGAGCTGGTGCCGATTAACCGCAAGCATCCGATCCGCGAGCTGTTGGCCGCCTGCTGGCACTATGCCGGTGAGCAAACCAGCCGTCACATCACCTTTGAGTATGTGATGCTGGACGGCGTCAACGACCAGCCGGAACACGCGCGCGAGCTGATCGCGTTGCTGCGCCGGCGGCCGGCCAAAGTGAACCTGATTCCGTTTAACCCGTTTTCCGGTACTCGCTATCAGCGCTCGCCGCGTGAGGTGGTTACCCGCTTCCGCGACCTGCTACTGAAAGGCGGTGTGACCACCACCATCCGACGAACCCGTGGCGATGATATTGATGCCGCGTGCGGGCAGTTGGCCGGGCAGGTGCAGGACCGAACAACCTCGCGGCTCGGGGCTAAACCGGCGCGACCGCCCATCACTGCAAATGTCTAGGCACATCATGAACAGAACGTTGGCTTATGGAATGCGGTTGCCCGCCGGGTTGGTTGTTTGTGCGCTTGCCCTCAGCGGCTGCATCACCACCTCGGACTCGCGTCCGCCGGTGGAATCGGAGCCTACCGAAGCGGCCACTTTCAACATGCAATTGGGCGCCAACTACCTGCGCACGGGCAATCTTGAAATGGCCAAGGAAAAGCTGGAAAAAGCGTTGATGCAGGATCCGACGCTGGCCGATGCACACACCTATGCGGCCTTGCTCTACGATGCCATCGAGGAAGTCGACAAAGCTGATTTCCACTATCAGCGTTCGCTAAAGCTGGCACCGGGAGACTCCGCGACGTTGAATCTGTATGGCGCCTTTTTGTGTCGCCACGACCGGGTGGATGAAGCGGACAAGTACTTTGTCGCTGCTACCCGCGATCAACTGTATCGAACCCCGGAGGCCGCGTTAACCAACGCAGGCATCTGCGTGCTGCGGGTACCAAGCCGCAGCCGCGCCGAGGCCTATTTTCGCGAGGCGTTGGAGAACAACCCCAGGTATCCGGACGCACTGTGGCAGATGGCGCGATTGAGTTATGAACAGGATCAGCCGCTGCAGGCCCGTGCGTTTCTGGAGCGCTTCGCAGCGCAACAAACGATGGGTGCCGAGTCTCTGTGGTTAGGCGTCCAGATTGAATCCGAGCTGGGCGACCGGCCCGCGGCGCGAGAGTACGGACTGCGTCTGGAGAGTGAGTTTCCCGATGCCGTTGAAACGGGCAAATGGCGGGAGTTAGCCCAGTGAGTGAGCACAAGGACGAGCAACCGTCTGACGGTAAATCCAACCCAGGTCCGGGGCAGCAATTGCGCGCGCAACGCAAAGCGCGCTCCCTGTCGGTGCAGGATGTCGCTGCAGAGCTGCGCCTTGATCACTGGATGGTGGAAGCGCTGGAGGCGGATGATTACTCCCGCTTCGGGGCGGCGGTGTTTGCCAAAGGGCATTTGCGCAAGTACGCGGTCCTGCTTGGCATCGATACCAGCGATTTGATGTTGGCATACTACGAGGTGCAGGCAACTTCGGAGGCGCCACCACCGCTGATCCGTGCCAGCAGCGAGCCGGCCGAGGACGTGCAACGCGACTACACTTGGGTGCGCTACCTGCTTATTGGCGCGGCGGTCCTTGTCGCGTTGGCGCTACTGTGGTGGGGATGGAGCGCGTGGGACGCCCGCGATACTGCGCGCGCGGCAGCTGAGCCGGCGCGCGCGCCAGGCAGCGTGCGACTAACCGAGTCGCCGATGTTGTCACGCCCGATATCGGGCACGGCGGCTGATTCCGATGCGGCGGACAGCGCTCTGCCGCTGGCGGTGTCCGACAACACTGTCGACGCGGCGCTTGATTTGCTCGCTGAGGCGCCCGGGTTGAGTGATACGCTCGAGCGCCCCAGCGATCTGGCAGATGGCGCCGACACCAATGCGAGCGCTGCCAGTACCGCGCCGGATGCTCTTGCGACGCTGCAGTTGTCCGCCGCTGGTGCAGCGGCAAACGGCAGTACAAACGACGGCCCAGATAACGGCGCAATTAGCAGCGAGGGGACACCTGAGGCGGCGAACGCGCGCGTAATCACCCCAGAAGTTGAGGCGGCGGTGAGTCAGTCGAGCACACCCGAGGCAGAGTCCGATGAGGGCGAGGCGCGCATGAGTCGGCGGCGCTACTCAGAGATCGGCGCGATGGATGTGCGCTTCCGCTTTGATGAGGAGTCCTGGGTGGAAGTGCGCGATGCGCTGGATCGGCGTTTGCTTTACGGACTGGGCCGCGCGGGGACCATTGAGCAGGTGGCGGGCCGAGCGCCGATTGAAGTTTTTCTGGGGCGCTACGCCGGCGTGCAGGTGGAAGTGGAAGGGCTACCTTTTGAGGTGCCGCTGAGTTCGCTGCGCGGTAATACGGCGCGCTTTATGCTGGCGGCCCGGCGCTAACAATGCGTGCATTGGTGAGCCGATCGGCGGAGTGGCAGGCGTGAGCAAAGCGCTGCAGGCATTGCGCGGGATGAAAGATATCCTGCCGGAACAAGTGGGCCAATGGCAGCATCTGCAGGCGATCGTCACAGATACCCTGGCGGAGTACGGTTACGATGAGATTCGCATGCCGTTAATGGAGCGCACTGAGCTGTTCAAGCGTTCGGTTGGCGAGCATACCGATATTGTCGAAAAAGAAATGTACACCTTGCCGGAGCGCGACGGTGAGGGGATGACACTGCGCCCGGAGGGTACTGCCAGCTGTATTCGCGCGGCGCTGCAAAACGGACTGCTGCACAATCAGCGCCAGCGTTTATGGTACAGCGGGCCGATGTTCCGTTACGAGCGACCGCAGCGTGGGCGCTACCGGCAGTTTCATCAGATCGGCGCGGAGGCATTCGGCTTCGCTGGTCCCGATGTGGATTTTGAGCTGCTGATGATCTGCGCTCGCCTGTGGGACCGGCTTGGCCTCCCGGGACTGTCGCTTGAAATAAACTCACTTGGTACACCGGAATGTCGGCGTGAGTACCGCGACAAGCTGGTGGCATATTTGTCAGAATTTAGCGACCAGCTGGACGATGACAGCAAGCGCCGGCTACAGCGTAACCCGTTGCGGGTGCTGGACAGCAAAGACCCAGCCACGCGCAGCGTGGTAGCGGATGCGCCGCGTTTGATCGACCACCTGGATGAGGAGTCATCCGAGCACTTCGAGCAGCTGAAGCAGATGCTGGACAGCGTGGGCCAGGCGTATCGGGTAAATTCCTCGCTGGTGCGTGGCCTGGACTACTATACGCACACGGTGTTCGAATGGCTGACTGACCAGTTGGGCGCGCAAAACGCCGTCTGCGCGGGCGGGCGCTACGATGGGCTGGTGGCCCTGATCGGCGGGCGCTCGATGCCGGGCGTCGGCTTTGCGATGGGCGTGGAACGCCTGGTCGAGCTGATGGACATGGCCGGCAGCAGTGCGCCGGCGGTTCACCCGCACGCCTATTTGGTGGCGGTGGGTGATCAAGCGGCACAGGCTGCCCCGGCGCTGGCCGAACGGCTGCGTGATGAGGTCAGTGGCTTGCGCCTCACCATGCACTGCGGTGGCGGCAGCTTTAAGTCGCAGTTTAAGGCGGCGGACAAAAGTGCCGCCGAGGTGGCGCTGGTGCTGGGCGAGGATGAGGTGTCGGACAAACGAATTGGATGGAAGCCGCTACGTGGCGGTGACGAACAAAAGCAGGTGGCGTGGGATGCGCTGGCAGGCGAGTTAACCGCGTTGTTAACCCGTGATTAGTGTCGGGCTTCGCGCCATCAGGTAAGTAGAACAGGTACGACGAGACGGGAGTTTTCCGTGGACGAGTTTCAAACAGAAGAAGAGCAGATTGCCGCGATAAAAAAGTGGTGGTCCGAGAATGG
>CBDUQI010000240.1:0-8409 GCA_965369325.1 uncultured Gammaproteobacteria bacterium | reverse complement strand
CCGGTAATGCCGAGCGAGACTTTGGTCACATCGAATACCGCGTAACCGACCGCTTTGTCGTACAACACGCGTGAACGGTCTGCGTCGTGGAACAGCCGCTGCATGGTGTTGGCTTCCATGCGGTTGATTCGCTCGCGCTTCTCCGCAGCAGAATGAAAAATGCCGGCCGAGGCACTGGCGGACATGAGAACTAAGGCCATGGGGGCCAAAATGGCTACTGCCATCTGGATGGTCTTGCGCATGAGGCAAACGCTCCCGATAAAGTGAAATCTTATACTACCCTGAAATATCTTCCGGCGTTAGCCGAACCAACCTAAAAGTCGTTAGTTCATGACATTTAACGACTGATTGCGGATATTTCGAATCAACTTCTTCCAACTCTCAGTGACTGGGTACGATATCTCGCCCAATCGCTGAGTATTGTATCACTGGCGTTTTGACCAGCGGTCGTCCGGTTGGTTCGCCGCGTGATTCACTGATTATAAAACAAGTAGATAACGGCGGCGGCAGACCTCGCAGGACTTGTCGCCACGCTCGCGGTCCCGCACCCTTGCACTCTCACCGCAAGATAGCGAGTAATCTCCCCTATGCCACGACTATTGGTACTCTCCCACACGCCCTCGCCCACCGTCACCCGGCTAAGTAATGCGGTGGTGGCGGGTGCCCGCGATGCCGACGTGCAAGGGGTAGAGGTGATCTCACGGCGCCCGCTGGAGACCGACCCGCAGATCCTGCTACGCGTGCAGGGCGTAATTTTCGGCACCACCGAGAACTTTGGCTATATGAGCGGCGCGCTCAAGGATTTTTTCGACCGGGCGTACTACCCAAGCCTGGACAAGGTGAACGGCCTGCCTTACGCCCTATTTGTTAAAGCTGGCAACGACGGTACCGGCACCATCGCGGCCGTGGAGAAAATTTGCACCGGTTTGCGCCTGCGCCAGGTGCAGCCACCTCTGTTGATGGTGGGCAGTATCCGCGAGGACTGGATTGCACCCTGCGAGGAACTTGGAATGACGCTGGCCGCAGGTCTTGAGGCAGGTATTTTTTAGCCACCCGACACGGCCAGCGATGGTATTATCCGTGGCCGTTGCCCGGGTGGTGAAATTGGTAGACACAGCGGACTTAAAATCCGCCGGGATTAATATCCCTTGCCGGTTCAAGTCCGGCCCCGGGCACCAATAAACTATCAGTTGCAGCGACTCTAGAGAGTTCGTTAGCCAGCAAATCCAAGCCTATCCACCAGCGATGACATCCACGAACATCTCCACTGTGTTGCCGCCGAAGAGGCGAAACCTCACTGAATAGCGCCCGACCGCATCTCCTGCCTGGAATCCGACGGACCATCGCGCCGTAGGTAAGCTGGGGCCGACAACCGGTGTACTGTCAATCTGGAACGATGGTCCCATTGGGAGTACCGCGTGACCAGTTGCGCCATCCGGTGTTCCGATGAGAGCTTGGCCAACCACCTGATCGTCTCTAACTATAACGCCAAACGACTGGGACAGAAGCATCACTTCGACACCGACCAGCGGTTCACCAAACTCATCCCAGAGCAGAAATTCCCAGGGTAGTGGAATCGTCTCGCCCGGCCCCACTTGCTGGTAGTTTGTGTTCGGATTAGGTGGATTGGGATCGTCATCCGAGAACGCGTTGGTGATGTTGATGTTCTTGAACCCCGAAGGGAGGATCACAGCAAACCCAGCCCCCTCCTGCATCCCGCCAATCGCTGATTGAATTTGGACCGCCACTGGATACAGGCCAGGCCCAGGATTGGTGAAGCTCTTGAAGATCAGGTGAATCTGCTTGATTCCTGGCACCGCAGGTGGATCAGCGACAAAGTCGGCCAGCATCGTATAGACCAGCGTATTGTCCCCGTCCATGCTCAATGTGTAGTTCGGCGGAGGGACCGGGTTCTGTGGCCACCCCTGGAGAAGTACCGCCGTGGTGCACTGCAAGTTACCGGGCGCACAGTCCGGGCTACTTGCCAGATCAGCAAGCGGCGGTTCGCCAGAATTCTGAAACGCCTGTGGTAGCGTTACTGTCACTGTGTCGCCCGCCAGCAGTGACAGGCCTTCCTCCGCCGGATCGAGTGACGGCGCCAGATTTATCACGATATCAGTGACTGCCCCGGCGACGTTACCATCGGGGGCGATCCCGGCTCGTTGGATTTGGCCAACGATACCTGCGGCCATGGCCGGCAGACTTAGAACAACGGCGCCCAACAACACAGCCACCGCTCTACCGGCCACGCCGCGAAACCCCATAAACCACATTTCTAATTTCATTTTGCTTCACACTCCTCTGTGTCTTTTTTAAGGTGTAGCCGATAATGCGCGAACGGTCATCCTGCCTTGCTAACTTACTCTGCCAATAGCGTTCTTCGAATGGCTCCGTGCGCTACCCACATTCCGTTGGTGTTCTGAATAAGGAATGCGATGTCGGGCTCGCTGGAGCAGACTGGGTCAAGCGCAACTATCCCAGTGAAGAAGGCCGCACCGCTTGAGCTGAGTGGAACCAACGGTGTTTCTACGATGACGGAGTTGCCGCCCCCGGCGCTACCGTCAGTGTCGCACACCAGCGTGCCAACAACGTCGGTGAAAGAACCTGTAGTGCCTATCGGTCCCCCGCCCGCGAACATCAGTCCGGTGACAGAAAACGTGAGGCGTCCCGAGTCAAGTCGTAGACTCGCGAACCCACCGCTGGTGAGAAACGGCTGTCCGGCACCAGATATTTCGCCGCTACCGACACCGACGAGGTTACCTGTCTCAACGCTACCGCGTACTTCGTGCCACCTTAGTACTGATGTGTCACCAGCGTAGGCTGTGGATCCGATCGAGGTCAAGCAAAGAGCGAGAACCCCTGTTTGAAAACTCGCCGCAACATTTTTCTTCACTATCCTAATCTCCGTATGTATTTCTATGGATTACGCCATGCAACATTCAGGTTCTCAAAGACTCTTCAGGTACTCCACGATTGCAAGTTGCTCGTCAGGAAGCAAAGCTGGCACTTCGGGAATATCATCTGACATGTAACGCGCCACCACGTCAGCCAGCGTAGCCGCACTGCCGTCGTGGAAATAGGGCGCCGTATACATCAAGCCTCGTAGCCCGGGCACCTTAATGCCGAGGCCCAAAAGCCCCTGTGGAGGCGCGGCAACGATGTGGGTGAAATACTCGCCTTGCCGCCCAGTGCCCTCAGCACTAACGTGGCAGGTAGCACAGTTAGCATCGCCATGAAACAACTCCCATCCACGCTCGGCCATCGTCTCGTCGAAGTCCCCGGGAGCCGGGCTAACGATGCTCTCCATGAACGCCTTGATATCCAACAGATCGCGCTCTGAGATCTCGTTCCCGGGCTCTTGCTGGTCCGCCACCGTGAGTCGGTCAAGAAACTCCTGCGGCAGCTGGTTGCCGAACTCGAAGTTGGTAATAGTGGCGTTTTCTGTGCCCCACGCACCGTTCGAGCCAAGCGGCAAGTCGATGCCGCATTCCGGTCCACTAGCCAACGAATCATTGTCCGGCCGAAGCTGCAAAATCCCAATCCAAGTAATCGCGTAGTCCTGTTCTGCGAGGTCGAGGTAGTTCCAGTGGGGGGGAATATTGCTGGGGTTGTTTACATCGTCGTCGAACGGATTCCCAGGCAAGAACCTCGGATCAAACATCCCCGGGCCCCAACTGCGATATTGCTCCAGGTTACCGACCTCCGAGCCGCCTTGAACAAGCGGTGTCAGCGAGAGCAGCAGCCCAGAATCCAATGTAGCGTTTGGCGGGCCGAGAATCGGCTCACCGACAGGTAGTCGCACCGGCTCCGAATCCGGCTCCAGTTGTATCGGCGTTTTCGTTACTGTGACATGGCAAATTGCGCAGGTAAGACCCACGGAGGTAAGCCGGTCCGGTGCCTGAGGATCACCGAAAAAACCTTTTACTCCTACCACTGCCTCTGCCTGAATCAGCGCTCGGGTTATGGAAGGGTCTGATAGCGCGGCCAGCTTTGCGTCGAAATCGTTACCGACCAACACATCGACTATTGGCTGGGGCACCTTGTTTAGCTCAACCTGCGCGCCGATACCCACAGCATCCAAGGGTGTTACTTCATTTAGCACTTCATGCAGCTCGAAGACGTCACCCCAATACACCTCGTCGCCCCAAGTCTCGTTAAAATACAAATCCCGACCTCGTTCGACTTCGGCCCCGGTTCGCGCCTGCAGCGATCGGTGGGCGACTCGAAACGCACTGCGCGTGCTAGTTGTTCTAGTGACGACAGCCTGATCCGAGTCACGGAAAAAATTCGCCATCATTCGCTTCCAACCATCATCTCGAAAAATTGCAATTTCTCCGATCTGCGGATGGACTGGAGCAGTATCGGCGGTAATCTCAATCCGCATTGGGATGAGAAGTTCAAGGCGATTTACAATCGATTTTTCTGCCAAGGCACCGCGCAGAACGACACGGTATACAGGGCTAGCCGCTGTCTGCTGTGGACCAAGTTCACCAAAGTCGCGAACCCGACGAACACGCAGCACCGCATCGTCGCTCAGCGCGCCTGGTGGAATCACAACCGTAATACTGGGTTGGTTAACGTCATCGCTAAACACCCCACCTAGCGATGCGGCTACAGGCTCGCGGATGAGGACACCGTTGTCACTTTGGTCGAAGGAAATTGTGTGTGCGGCGGTCGCAACAGCCGGTAACAAGAAAGTGGCCAACACAGGCCAAACCTTATCGAGCGTCTTCATGCAATGCTCCTTCCCCTGGCCATTCGGATCGCCTTTACGACGATGTTTTCAGCGCCCATCTGGCGCAGAGCATAACTTGGCCAGTATCCGGAGTCGGTGACAAAGTCACAGTCGTACGGCACCCTCCGGCTCTGGACCTCGGTTTTTCCTTTTTTCGGGCCCGCCTATCAGGCAAAACATGCCTGCAACCCATTGATTTAAAAATTTATTCGGCTTAGCATCCTGGCAAGAGGAATATGCCTTGCCGGTGCGGTTCCGGCTGCGGGCACCGCCCTCCAGTACCTCAATTTTCAACAGGAGCGTTGCTGTGGGCTTTTTTGGTAACAACGCGGATACCGGGCACGCGCTCGGAGAAAGCTGGGCGCCGCTGACTGACAGGTCCCAGCAAGTCCAGCTCGGCCCGGATACGACGGTGTTTGACGTCGGCTCCCCGTGCGAGAATTTTCTGTTCCTGCAAAACGGCTCCGTCCGGGTGCAGGCACATGCGGGCGGCGGGCGGGAGATACTCCTGTATCGAGTTCGCGCCAACGAATCCTGCGTGCTCACCACCTCCTGTCTGTTGGCCCATGAGAGCTATCCTGCCGAAGGCGTGACCGAGACAGAAGTCTCGGCGCTCATGCTGTCCAAAACCGATTTTTTCGATGGCCTTGATGCCTCGGCTGACTTCCGCCGGCTGGTATTCACCGCATACGCCAGGCGGTTGTGTAGCGTCATCCAGCGACTGCAGGAAATCACGGCCTCCCGCGTAGACACACGGCTTGCCTCGACACTGCTTGAACTCAGCGTCGAGCATCCAACGCAGCCGGTGCACATCACGCAGCAGGCGGTGGCAATCGAGGTGGGCACAAGCCGCGAGGTCATCAGCCGGGAGCTGCATCGATTTCAGTCCAACGGTTGGGTTGAAACTGGGCGTGGCGAGATCACCATCATCGACCGGACAGGCCTGGAGAACATCGCCCTGAAGTAGCGCGCTGTCCCCGCCCCCTCCGGTTGCAGGAGGCGGTTGTCGAGCAGTCCGTATGCGGTTCAGTCAGAGGCGCTTGTGCTCGGCCCCTTAAGGTACGTGTGCACTCGCTGCTCCATCGCTGGCATCGTCAGTCCGGCTTCCCGCGCAATGCTGATCGCGTCCGTCGGTGAGAGACCGCGCTGCTCCGCCAGGTAGGTCGCCAACCACGCGGCGGCGCGATTTCCACTAGAGCAATGCAACAGCACCGAACCCGCCTCCAGCCTATCCACTGCTGCGTTGATCGCGTGAATACTGGCAACATCCAGCGATTCGGACTTTTTGCTGATCGGGATACTCAGGTAGTTAAGCCCGAGTCGCTCGGCTACGCCGCGTTCGTCCCAGTCGTGCTCTTGCGGACCACGCAAACTAATCACGGTGCTCACCCCGTGGGCCATCGCGGCACGCAGCGCTTGTTCATCCGGCTGCTCGGAGAAGTACATTTGCTCGAATCGGGTGACATTATCAGCGCCTCCCCATACCTGCGGGCCGGTAACATCACTCGGTCTCGTTGACGGGTGTGCGCAACCGACAACGAGCAGCGTCACCGTCCAAAGCATCAGTTGATATCGCATACCGCCCGTCTCCCTGTTATCCAACTTACCGACGCACACAAGCGGCACCACGAATCCATACCGATCCGCCGCCTTCTGAGTTATATGCGCCAGTTGAAGTGTAAGCGCAAACGAACAAAGCAAGCGTGACAACATCACACAGCAGCAACGCCAATGTGACCAAGTCACACTCGAGCCCGCCTGCGCCCACTAGATTGTGTCCGCTGCGCGAACAACCGCGCCTGGCTGGTGGCCGTTAGCCACCAAAGTGAACTTGGGATGGGAACATCGAGAGGAACACATAACTATGAACACGAAAGATATTGAGCAAATGGATCTCGCGCATTGTTTACGCATCGGCGCTGCGGCATCCGTGGTGTTGATGACATCCGTGAGCGCTGAAGCTACGGATGCCGTAGCCTACTTCTCAGACAATAACTCCGATCGGGTCTTTATTATCGACCCGCGCAACATGGAGCTGATCGACGAAATCCCGACAACGGGTAACCAGCCTTACCCGATCGATCAAGTTGGGGGCACCAAGGTGTACGTCACCACCCGCAATTCGCCTTCGCTGGATGTTATCGACTATGACGGCGTGAGTTTCACCAACACAGGTATCATCCCGCTGGCGCACAACCCGCGGTCGGTAACCTACAACGCCGCTGCCAACCTGGCCGCCGTCTCGGGCACGAAAAAGGCATTGATGAGCATCATTGATGTGTCCACCGATACGGTGATCGGGACCGTGGGTAACCCGGAAGAACTGGCGCCTAGTGATTTTGGTGGCTCATTGGCCACTGGGCATCCGTTCTGGGTGGACGAAGACCAGTTTCTCCTGCTTGATCGGGCAAGGCGCACCGTCCACCTGTACCGGGTGCGGCAACGTGCCAGCGGGGAGTGGGTGATCAGAAGATTGCATACCCTGCAGACGCCCACCTCCGTCCACCATTTCTCGAAGATACCAAACGCCATGAACTATCTTCAGGAACGCACCTTCTACGGCATGGCCGAAGGCGCTCCCAATGATGGAATTCCTCCCTCGGTGGTACGCATACTCGTCACCGCCAATCGAATCCACCAAACCGGCAATGGCGAACTTGCGCATTCCGATGTCAGCGCCATGGGCTCGCATCATCTAGGCATGCATCCGGACGGCATTCACATTTACGCTGGCTCCAATGAAGGGATTGTCCACATAATTGATCGCAGGAGCATGCTGACTGTGAACACCATCGACGCTGGCGCCAACGCCGGGCACACCACCTTCGACGCCACCTCTGGTGTCGCAGTACAGACCAATCATCGCGATGACTTCATGTCGTTGATGGACATGCACACGCATACACTGATCAATACCGTAAACGTGGCAGGCGCACCGGCGCCAAGCGGTAATCTGGCGCAAAGCCACACTACCGGATTTGATCCAAGCAACGCAGGTTTTTTCTATACCGCCGCAGCCGCCGACGGCAACTATGTGGAGGTGGACGCTGTGTCCGGCGCGGTCACCCGAATGCTACCGCTGGATTCGGGCAACGGATACATCATCCAGGGTACCTACAATTGGGACCTGAACTGACCACGCGCACGCCGCGCCGTCCGGCCCTGGAATAATCTAAACAACAAAACGCACATAGTGAACCGCCGTCGCCTCATTCCGGGAGGCGGCGGCTACAGCGTTCTTTTGTGCACACGCACACCGCGTTTGCGCTTGATTTGGTGGTCACGCGGTCATCGCCGCCGCTTCATTTACCCGGGGCGCACCATTTCTCTGAGCCCTCATTAGCCGTTCGAAATTCCCATCTAAGCGCCGCCGCGCGCACCTGAAGCAGTTGGTGTGCCCCGGTTGCTGACCAACGCATCTGCTGCGACTTAATCATCCGGCGGTTGGCCAACCGGTTCACCGCTGATTCGGTCGTCATCATATATTCATGAGTCTATTTCACTCATCAGGCGCTGATTTATTTCATATTGGACTATTTTAATTCATTTAATTAAACTAACTACCATCACGGGTGAGCGATGTCAGGCCCTACTTGCCGGGCCCTAGCTACCCGAAAATCGAAGAAGGCCGCAGCGCCGAGGATCTACCACGATCATCTGCGTTTGAGCCACCC
>CBDUQI010000239.1:0-8447 GCA_965369325.1 uncultured Gammaproteobacteria bacterium | reverse complement strand
CTCCTTATGTTTAGGGAGCCCGCGTAAGGGGACTGGTCGGACAGCACGCAGGCCAGAACTCCAGCGGCCACCACCCGCACGGACGCTCGCGTCCGCATCGTGTACGCATGAAGGGGAGAGACATGAGTATAAGGAGATTCACCCGCCCGTTACTGGCGGCAGGTCTGATTTTGCTGAGCCAGACGGCGTTCGGCCAGGGCCGCAGCGACTATTTTAATGTGGAGAGTCCACAGGTACATCCGATCGAAGTCGCCAGTATCGATGAGCGCGACTATCTGCTGGTGGTCAATACGCCGGACAATTCGCTTGAGTTGTGGAGCACCGACGAGAACATCCCGGCCGCCGACCGATTTCTGATGCGCCTGCCGGTGGGGCTGGAACCGGTGTCGGTGCGCTGGGTGCCCGAGTTGGGGCGCGCCTATGTGGCCAACTTCCTGGGCGATTCGATCAGCGCGATCAGCCTCTCCTCCGACCCCGTAACGTTGGTACGACCTACCCTGGTCGGCACCGTACAGGTGACCGATGCACCGCTGGATGTGGTGCATGCACAAATCCCCGACGGCGACGGCGGCAAGCGCGACATTGTGGTGGTCACCCACATGACCCTAGATGCAATCAGCAAACTGGACGCGCAGACCTTGCGCCCCATCGCCCCCGGCAGCGAGCGGCTGGATGCGGTGGTTGCAAGCGGCCTGGATTTGGACTTCGACGATCAGCTGGATGACATTGCGCTCAAAGAGCCACGCACCGGCTCCGTATTCTGCGACAAGCTCTTTGTGATTGGTCACAAGGGCGGCAATACCGTCCGCTACGACTTTGACGTGTACAGCGAGGACTTGCAAAACGGCACGGTCTCAGCGTTGGGCGGCCTCGGCTCGCAGAACAACAACCTGACGTTTGACGCCGACGGCAACCTGCTAGTGGTTGGCGCGATGGCATTGAATAGCCTTCGCGATGAAGACCAAGTCGCAGCAGCCAAAACCGGGTTCGTCAAAAGTATGTTCTATCTAGTCGAAAACCCCTGCACCGACTCACCAACAGTCCACGCACGCGACGTAAACCTGCGGCGTGCACGTGTGCAGGTGGGCGAGCCGGTGCCCATCATTGGGTTGGGCGGCGAGGGGCGCATCGGCGAGGACATCATCCCCATTGGCATGCCTACCCCGGGGCAACTTCCCGGCATCACGCCAGGCACAGTACCCGACATTATCGTGGTACCGAAGAACCAGCCAGTGCCGAAAGACCAGGCGCTTGCCTACCTGACCGATGTGCTTGCCTTTGATGCGCAGGAAAAAGTCTTCTTTACCGCCTTTGGCAGCGACCGTATTGGCGTTATCGAACCCGATCCCAGCAAGGCACCCCTGGACTGGAAACTGCGCCGCATTGACGTGCCGCCCGTAAGCGCCTCAAAAGCCGGCACCCGAGGGTTGGCCCTGCGCACCGGCAACAGCCCTCGCCTCTACGCCCTTAACCGTATCGACAACTCCGTGACCATCATCGATGCGACGGCCGAAACTGTCATCGAATCGTTCGCTCTCAATGCGCAACCAACACCCGATTATATTACTGACGGGCGACGCTTTCTGTACGACGCCAAGCTCTCCGGCAACGGTTTTGTCTCCTGCAGTAGTTGCCACTACGACGCCCGTACGGACGGCCTGGCGTGGGATCTTGGTGACGGTAATGCCGCACCTATTCCGCCGGAAATCATGCCGAATCCGAACTTTAACGGCGGCACATTCGATGCCGATAAGCAGTTCATGGTGACCCAATCGCTAGAGGGCCTGCTGAACTACGAGGTCGAGCAGAGCAATCAGGCGTTGTTTACTAACGCGCCCTATCATTGGCGCGGCGACCGGGTGGACTTCCCCGCGTTCAACGGTGCATTCATGGCACTGTTGGGCGGCGATCCACTAAGTGACGATGAGATGCTGGCCTTCGAAGAATTCATCAATTCGATCCACTATGCGCCGAACCCCAAGCAGCCTAGAAGCCGCGTCCCAAGCGGTGAGCTTGGTGATCCCGACGACAACGATCTGAGCGGCGATGTGGACGGCGATGGTGCCATGCTCGGACTTAAGCTCTACCACATTGCCAACTCCGACGGCTTCTCCTGTGTGGGTTGTCACGCACTGCCGGAAGGCAGTGACAACGTGCTGACCGAGAACATTGCCGGCGCCGATCCGCATCCGCTGTCCGATCCTCCGTTTCTGGCGCAGAACAAGGTGATGGAAACGGCGGCGTTGCGCTTGCTGTTCCAAAAAGAGGCACGCCTGGACCGCGATGGGTTCTCAATTCTGGAAGACTCCCCCATTACCGGTTATGAGGGGATGATGCACACTGGGCTGCTTCCGGCCTCGATCTCGGCCAACTTCAACGGAACCGCATCGCTTAACGGATTCAATACCAACTTCTTCTCCGGTGGCCGTTACTGCCCACCCGGCGTGCAGTACTGCAAGAATATCCAAGCCCTGATGGAGTTCATCCACCAGTTTGACACCGGCACTGCGCCGATGGTCGGACGGGCGATTAATGTCTCCCTGGATAACATAGCTAGCGCGGAGGTGATCGCCGCCGCGGATGAGTTGCAACGCCAGGCCGACGTGGCAAATGCCGGCATCGCCGCCCATGTGTGGAACGGACCGACTGTCCGCGGCTTCTGGTACGACCTTAGTGTTTCACCACCCGTCTACCGCGAAGAA
The DNA here is from genome assembly GCA_965369325.1 of uncultured Gammaproteobacteria bacterium. Classification (GTDB taxonomy): domain Bacteria; phylum Pseudomonadota; class Gammaproteobacteria; order Steroidobacterales; family JBCBZW01; genus CBDUQI01. The sequence continues at coordinate 5,745 of CBDUQI010000239.1, read as the reverse complement.
CCGGCCGGTGTTACGCTTGATCGTGCTGCGTTGTTCGGGTTGGTACAGGGCACGCGTGATCGATTGGTGCTGCACGGCGTACCGCTTGGGAGCGAACGACGTCTCGCTCATCCGGACGGCACACCCACCGTGTTGGCCGGACCTGCGCCGGGCGCCGCACGACTACAACCAATGATACCGAACACCGGCTATACGCGAATCCCGGAGCTCACTTTATTCTGGGACAACGCCAATCCGACGTTTAACGGCACCACGGGCCACACCGTTCGCCTTTATCAATTTGGGCTGATTAACGATGCACCAAATGGTTACGGCCTGTGCACCATTCGCCACGAGGCCCCGCGTCGGTTCCGTGTATCGGGCAAGAACATCCGCCACGGCGCACAACTACATCTGTACGTGCACGACGATGAGAGTGCGGCGAACCCGCCCGACACCAACTTAGGCCCGGAAGACCCCGGACAGGTCAACATGCTGAAACTGATGTTGCCACTGCATCCAAGCTCTGCACGGGGTGATGATGGTGAAGTGTTCTGGGAAACTGCGGTGGAACTGGAGCCACTGCTATTTTATCGCCTGTTGGTCGGCCGGCCGGATCAGTCTCAGTTCCCCAATACGATGGTCAACCTGACCGACCGGGATCATCTGTTTAACATTGCCAATGAGAACACGCCCGGGCTGTTCACTCCGCCCATCTGGAACCAACACTTTGTACGCCTCGTTAACGCGGATGGCACACAGGTTGACGCCGGTTGGCAATCATTGTCGATTGAACCGGGGCCACTATGTCCTTGAGCTAAGTTGATGAGTCCTTCGGGCTCTGGTGACTGAGAAAGGGCGTGTACTGCACGCCCTTTCTTTTGCGCATCAACCTGATGCCACAGCGCGCTATGTCCGTCAATTGCAGGGCTTCATCTGTTGCGCAACCTCCCGCGCGTAGGGTGCCTCTTCGCCCACCCACGCGACTGCCCTGCTCAACGCACTGCCTCGTGCGGCCGCCGCTTGCTCAGAGTCGCCGCAGTCGCACTGCGCCGCGCTGCTCACCAAGTACAGCTGGACGTCAATGACCGGTGCGATCTGGGACTCACGAGGATCGAATTCGCGGATGGTTCGGTAGTGTGCAAGCGCCGCGTCACAGCGCCCCTGTGCCATGGCCAGACGGGCTTGCGCGAAATAGTAAGGCCACGCCTCCGCCTGTCCCAGATAGTCGGCGAAGTCCCGGCCAATGGCCTCCACGCGTCGCGATGCCTCAGCAACTTCACCTTGATAGGCAAGCTCCGCCGCCAGCATGGATGAGGTGACGGCAACGTCCTCGTGTCGCTCACCCAATGCACTCACGTACTTTTCAAGGCTCACGTACAAATTCGCCAGATAGCCAGCGCGATCTCCATCGGCCAGCTGCAACGTCGCCATGTGGGAGTAAATGGCGCCTGCCGCACCCTCGGTTTGTTCGGGATACAACTCGTGCGCCTGTATCGCCGTCTCAAAACTCGCACGTGCTCGGGTCAGCTGCCCCAGCTTCAGGTCCATTAACCCAAGATTGCTGTAGCCGTTGGTGTGCAGGGCGAGTAGTGAATCGCCGTACAACTCACGCACCCCATCCAGGGCTTGCTGCATCTGGCGGCGCCCTTCCTCGGCGCGCCCCAACTCGCCGTTCGCGACGGCCCAATCGTTTAGAATATACAGCTTGCGCAGCGTCGTCTGGTCGGTTTGCGTATTCGCCAGCGCCCAGGCCTCAGCAAACACTGCCGACGCCCGTTCGGCTTGCCCGGCTTTCTGATACGTGCTGGCGAGCGAGTAAATGGCATCCACCAACAGGGGCGAGGTTTCCGGTTGGGTGGCCCTCGCCAGATCCAGCGCTTTGCGGTGCGCGCCGATCGCGCGCTGGTCACCCACGCGCGCAAGCCCCTCGCCAATCTGCTGATACAGCTCGATACGCACTTCAGGGAAGTCCACTAAATCCTGATCCAACTGCGCCTCCGCCGCCAGCAACACATCGCCTATCGTCGCCTCCGGCCCCGTTTGCAGGTTGCTGTCCCAATTGGCGCTGGGCGACAATAGAATATCTCCCAGGTATCGACTCACCGCCTCAGCACGGGCCAGTTGCGCCTGCGCCAGTTGCGATTGCTCACGCGCCAGGTCCGCCTGCCACAACGAGGTAATCAAACCCGCCAGCACCGCGAGTGTCGTCACCACGGCTGCCGCGGCACTTAAGCGATTGCGTGCGATGAACTTGCCAAACCGGTAACGCAGCGTGTCTGCCCTTGCATCTATCGGCAAGTTCGCCAGATAACGACCGATGTCGCGGGAGAACGCGTCAACCGAATCGTACCGTTGCGCTGGGTCGTGATGCAGCGCCTTTAGCAGCAAGGTGTCCAGATCACCTGCCAGCGTGCGCGTAAGTCGCTCCGGCGAGGTCGCGCGATCCGCTGCCACCTGCCGTAACGTCTCAGGCGGCAATCCGGTGACCCGCGTACTGGGTCGCTCGACGGTCAGCGCACGCACACCATCCACCATGCTCAGATGATTGCGAGTATCGATATGATACGGGCGCGAACCGCTGAGCAATTCAAACGTGAGTACTCCCAGACTGTAGACGTCACTGGCCGTTGTCACCTTTCCTTCCAGAATCTGTTCTGGGCTGGCGTAGTCCGGGGTGAGCGCCTGATGACCAAATACCGTCGTGTGCCCGCCGCCCTCGCGGCCGGTCGGGTCCAGCAGCTTTGCAATGCCAAAGTCCAGTAACTTGGGAATGCCATCAGCGGTGACGAGCACGTTGGAGGGCTTAAGATCGCGGTGCACGACCAGATTCTGATGCGCGGCCTGAACGGCGGCCGCTACCTTTTGGATCAGTCTCAGGCGCGCGTCGATGCTCCACAGCTGCGCGTCGCAGAACACATCAATCGGCGTGCCGTCGACGTACTCCATCACCAGATACGGTGCACCGCTATCCGCCGTACCACCGTCAATCAACTGAGCGATGTAAGGATGACGCAGTTGCGCCAGAATCTTGCGCTCCGCATCAAAGCGACCGATCAACTCCGGCGTCAGCAACTGCCGGCGCACCATTTTTATCGCTACCTGTTGATCAAACTCCTGCACGGTACGACGCGCCTGGTAGACCGTTCCCATCCCACCTTCGCCCAGAAGATGGGTGATAACATAATCTCCAATACGATCCCCGAGAACCGGCCCGGCAGCTTGGATCCCCTCGGGTGGCTCTAGAAACTCGGCCGAGTTCCCAACGGCAACCAACACGGAATGCACCGCCTGAAGCAGCGCCTGGTCAGTACCGCAGGCACCGCCGATAAACCCCTCGCGCTCGCCCTCCGCCAGCGCCAGAGCCTTGTCGCACAGACTCAAAACCTCTTTCGGATCGACCGCACGTATCAAAAATCACCTTTATCCTTTGGTGTCGTTGATTCGCATACGTCCAAGAATTCGACCGCGCCAACGTGATCACCGCCCAATCAGTCTGGACGCTGAATTCGGCCATTTCAAGGCGCGCGTGAGAGGTCGACGATGTCAGCCGCTTATGTTGTGTGGTCCATGAGCCCGGATGAGCAGCGGATCAATTACCGTTATCGCCAATACTCACCCGCCGTCCAGCGAATCCACCGGACGGCACGCGCCCTGATTAATACGGCGTAGACACCTGCGATGGGTTGGCGAGAATCTGAACTCGGTCGATCATCAACTCTGCGGTTTCTGACTCCGCTGTCTTTTTATTATGGAACACACCGAACTTGAAGGTATGCTGCCCTTGCGCAAGTACCAGCGTTGTGGTGAACACCCGCCATCCGGTGGACTGATTGGTACCCGCCTCCCCGCCACCCGTCACCTGGGCCACGTAGGGTTGCCCGGCTTCGCCATAGAGCTCATCGTCCACACCCACCAACACCTGCGCAAACTCATCCGATCCATTGGTAGAGTCCAGCGTCACCTTGTATCGAAGCGAAATCTGCACCGCCGATTCGCCGGTGATATCCAGCGCCTTAACCCAACCACCTGACATCTCGAGCACCGCGGTCGAGTCGATGCCGCCGGTGTCGATACCGAGGATTCCTCCGGTATCTATCCCAAGGATGCCGCCCGTGTCGATACCAAGGATATGTTCCCCGTCCACGTACTCCGGCTGCGCGGTATTTAAAAACGTATCATCCACGTACTCCAGGCCGCCTGTATCCTGATCGAAGTCAGTCTCCAGGAGCACTAACGGCACGGGCGCGACATCTGCCACCGCAACCGCCAAACCCTGCATTGACCAGCCCGAGTCGGGCGTGCCCTCAACATCCGTGGAAATCGCCGCATGACTGCCAATGCGGGAGAACCCTGCGGTGAGCGCCGTGTTGTACCAGATAGAGGTGTTCTCGTTGGTTGAGAAGCCCAGGTACTGTGGGTTCTCGAAAGCGGTAAGCTCCGCCCCCTTGAGGATGAAAAATTCTTCATCACCGTCCACATGCCCGTTGGGCAAGGGCGTACCGTGCCCAGCAAATCCGGATCCATTGTCGTTGCTGGACAGGCGTACGAGATCGTTGTTTCCGACGGTGGGATACCGCGTGGCGCGTTTAAAACCGAACACGTGCGCACCACTGGGCGAGGGGTTCACCGACTGCCCGAAACTGTAGGTTGAGCCGCCACCGAAATTCCCGGAGGGACCTGAGAACGCATCGCTGGTTGGTGTTCCGAAAGCGGTTACACGATCAAACTGCTCAGTTAGGGCCTCGTATTCAACGCGCCCGATGGCCACCCAGTCGTTGGGAGAGGCGGCGAGGAACTGGGCCTTCGACTCATTCAGCACCTCGCTGAGCAGCGAATCGATAGTAATTCCGGTTTTCCAACCGAAGTGCACCGAGTTCTCGCCGCCACGTCCGTCGGCGGCTGTAACGGTTACTTGGTAGTCGCCCCGTTCCACCGGTGTACCGTTAATCACCCCGTTCCCGGCATGAATACTCAGCCCCGGCGGCAGCCCCTGCGCCGTGTAGGTAATCGCGTCATTGTTCGCGTCTGTGCCAAACATTCCCAGTAACGCTTCTTGCCCTTCGCCAGTGCGCTGATCTGCGGGGCTGATCAGAGTCGGCGGGACATTGCCGAACGCGTCGGTAATGAGCCAGTTGAAACCTATCCGGACAACGCCCCCATTGCCGTCATCCACACCAACAGCCACCTGATACGCGCCGGTGGTACCCGGCACGCCAAAGATGGCGCCGGTTGCCGGATTGATCCGCAGGCCCAGGGGTAACCCGGTCGCGGCGAAGCGCAGGTCGTCCCCGTCCGCGTCAGACACGCTTAGCAGCAAGCGCACAGGTGTCCCGGCAATTGTGCTTTGTTCACCCGGACTGACAACGACCGGATGGTTGTTGGCCAGACGAACCGCTACGGCATCGTCCAGGCCGTTACCATTCGCATCGGTACCACCCGCCGCGTCGAGCGCATTCACTACGCCATCGCCGTTGGTATCTAGCGTGGCAGAGAACGTCGCGTTGGTAGCCACATCGAAGGCGCTGCCGTCGTTGGCCGCGTTCTGGCTTTCCAGGTCCAGATAGTCGGGGATGCCATCGTCGTCAGAATCACGCGGTTCGCTGATGGTGCCCTGCGCTGACAAGCTGTCGACCTGCCCGTTGTTGTCAACGTCGGCGAGGCCAACCTCAATCACATCAGGCAACGTGTCGTTGTCGCTGTCGAGATCCAGTTGGTTTTCAACTCCGTCGCCGTCGTAATCCACGCTGAAGCCGCCGCCCAGCG
>CBDUQI010000238.1:0-8478 GCA_965369325.1 uncultured Gammaproteobacteria bacterium | reverse complement strand
ATTCAGCGGCGAGTTTTCGAATCGTTCAGTTGCGACCGGGCGGATGCTTCAAACCGCTTTAGATCATCGTCGATATGCAACCACGTTACGCGCTCGGCATCATGTGCATGAAGCCTCGGTGCAAGATCGTTGACCTGATCGAGAACGCCCACGCCGATGTACACGGTTCCCGGCAGATAGTCGTAGCGCCCGGCGAGCGTAGACCCGCAGGCCGGGCAAAAGGTACGTGTGACGCCCGGATTGGGAGAAACGCTGCGCCCGTGGTTAGGTGAAAATCTCACCGCTGCCTCGTCAAAGGCTGCGAATGCTGCCACCGGCGCGCCGGTGACTCGCCGGCAATCGGCGCAATGGCAGTAGGCGATGGTTTGAGGTGGTTGCGTTGCATGAATACAGATCGCGCCGCAGTAGCATCGCCCCGAGACCGCAGCGGGCGGATGAGTATCTGTTTCAGGTAATTTTCTCGTCAAGCCAAACCCTCCTGTCTCAGACGACGTTTAGCCGTCTAACAAAGTTCTTTGCGCCAGCCGTTTGATCCGATCAACGTATTGTTGATTGGACCAGCCGCAATCCCTCCTCAGGTGCTCCCAATTCTCAACCGACAGCACCGTCCACAGCATGTCCGTCGCGCTGGCTTGTGTCCATTCGGCGGCGAGATCGCCATCGGCATGCAGCGCGTCAACCGCGGCACGACATCCCTCACGCATCGCTGACATCCGGTCTTTCCACGCTGCGGCGGCGGCCTCGTCGGTGTCCTGCGCCAGCAGAAGTGCTTTCGCGACGCCGTAGATTTCCGGGATGTAGTTACCCCAGAACTCAATAAACAACGCCAGGCGCTCAACGCCGGATGCTGCGGCGCGCGATGGGGCGAGCCGGTGATCCAGGTCCAGAACCTCGTCGCGGTACTTGGTGGTCGCGTCCAAAAGCTCCGCGCGGGACCCGAAATGCAGGTAAACCGCTTGGCGGGAGATGCCGGACGCCTTGGCGATGTCCCCCATCCGCACGCCTCGGCCACCGTGCTGCTCGAGCATACGAACGGTGGCCATAAGAATCCGTGTACGTGTTTCGATGACCTCGCTTGACATACTGTAAAGTTTGCCTTAAGGTTGACACTGTGTCAATTGACACCATGTCAAGTCAATAGCAACAGGAGAGTAGTGATGGAAACGAAAGTCAGCAACCTTAAGCGCCCCGAGGGCATCACCCTGGTGCTGGGCGGAACCGGCAAGACCGGCCGCCGTGTCGCCGAGCGCCTGACGGCGCAAGGCGTATCGCACCGCGCCGCCTCGCGTTCCAGCAGCCCGTCTTTCAACTGGCACGACCGAAAAACATGGGCAGCTGTGCTAAATGGGGTGAGCGCGGTCTATCTCACTTATGCACCGGACCTCGCGATTCCCGGTGCGAAGGAGGCGATCGGTGCGTTTGTCGAAACGGCCACCCAGCAGGGCGTCCAGCGTCTCGTCCTGCTGTCCGGTCGCGGCGAGGAAGAAGCGCAGCGTTGCGAACAGGTCGTTCAGGATGCAGGTGTCGACTGGACCATCGTTCGCGCCAGTTGGTTTAACCAGAATTTCTCCGAGGGCGAGTTCTTGGGCATGGTGCTGGATGGCGCAATCACCCTGCCTGCCGGGGACATACCCGAACCGTTTGTCGACGTGAACGACATCGCTGATGTCCTCGTCGCTGCATTGACCGAGGATGGCCACCACGGCGAAATCTACGAAGTCACCGGCCCTACAATGCTGACCTTTGCCGACGTGGCGAAAGAGATTTCCCGCGCCGCCGGACGGCAGATCCAGTTTGTGCCGATGCCCAAACAGGCCTTCGCCGGCGCCATCGTCGAATCCGGTGCGCCACAAGACATCGCATGGCTGCTGAACTACCTGTTCGAGACTGTTCTTGATGGCCGCAACGCCTATGTGTGTGACGGCGTCCAGCGTGCGCTGGGTCGCCCGGCCACTGACTTTGCCGAATACGCACGCCGGATCGCCGCGTCGGGCGTATGGAAGGTGGCGGCGTGACCGCCTCGATTCCCTTTGCCGGGGCGGTCGCGGTATCGCCGGCGGTGCGGTGATTAGCCGCTTCGCTGACGCCCATCCGCGTATACTTGCGCCCGTGTCCACTCCCACCGAATTCAGCCAGCTTAAGCTGCGGCCCGCGCTGGTCAGCAATCTCGTCGATCTTGGCTATATCCAAATGACCCTGGTGCAGGCGCAAGCGTTGCCAAAGATACTCGCGGGTGCTGATGTGCTCGCCCGCGCCAAGACCGGCAGCGGTAAGACAGCGGCTTTCGGGTTGGGTCTGCTGAATAACGTCGATCCCGCGCGTTTTCAGGTGCAGGCGCTGGTGCTTTGCCCCACGCGCGAGCTCGCGGACCAGGTGTGTCGGGAGATTCGTCGACTGGCCCGGGCCATCCCGAATGTAAAGATCCTGAGTCTGTGCGGCGGCGCGCCGTTGGGGCCGCAGGTCGGCTCGCTGCAGATCAGTCCGCACATTGTCGTCGGCACGCCGGGGCGGGTGTTGAAGCATCTGGGCAAGGGCACGCTAAGGTTGAAGGCGCTGCGCAGCCTGGTGCTTGATGAGGCGGACCGCATGCTGGACATGGGCTTCGAAGAGCAACTGCAGGCGATCCTTGGCTTTGCACCGGCAGATCGGCAAACGCTATTGTTCAGCGCCACCTATCCGTCCGCCATCGCGGATATCAGCGCGGCCGTTCAGCGCAATCCGCAACGCGTGGATGTGACGGATGACGAGCAGCCCGCGCGGATCACGCAGTACTGGTGCTCGGTGAGCCGGGAGAATCGCACCGGTGAGCTGGCCAGGGCATTGCGGGCGTGGGGCGGGGCGCTCAACCTGGTTTTCTGCAACACTCGTGCCGAATGCGGGGAAGTGGCGGGGTACCTGAAGTCTCAGGGGATTGTTGCTGTCGCGTTACACGGTGAGCTGGATCAGAGCCAGCGAACGCAGACGCTGGTGCGGTTTGCTAACCGCAGTGCCGGTGTGCTCATCGCCACCGACGTGGCGGCACGCGGTCTGGATGTAAAAGATGTGGACGCGGTATTTAACTACGAGCTGCCGCGGCAGGCCGAAGTGTATGTGCATCGGATTGGCCGCACGGCGCGCGCGGGCAAAGAAGGCCTGGCGGTGAGTCTAGTGGAGGCGCGCGAAGAGCGGCGACTGCATGAGATCGAAGCAACGCAGCCCGGCACGGCGTTGGAACGCCGCTCAATTCCGGATTCAGAGCGTTCGTCCGATCGACTGACGCCGTTGATGACCACGATACAGATCAGCGGCGGGCGCAAGAACAAGCTCCGTCCCGGCGATCTGTTGGGTGCGCTGACCGCGCAGGGCGGAGTGCCTGGCGAGGCGGTTGGCCAGATCGACTTGTTCGATACCTGTGGCTATGTGGCGGTACGCAACGCGCATGCGCAGGCAGCGTTAAGTCAACTTGCCCGGCGGCCCATCAAGGGCCGCCAGTATCGAGCCAGAATCACAAAATAGCGCGGTGATACGACTATAGGTAAGCGCCGTTCCGGCACCGCCCCGCCCTGGGTGAGCCAGACAGACACCGATCGCGATGTATCGGGTTCATCACCTCAAATCCATCTCTTCAAGTCCATCCTGCGAACCACTCGGCCGGCACCGAATGGCTGCTGGATGGGTGGCTGGGCACCACCGGGGAGATCAATGCCAATGGCCCTTCCAGCGTATCCGCCAGGTTTTGCGGCTGCTCGTAGAGCACCAGTTTGCCATCTTCGGTTTCGTTGCCCGGCTCGTAGAGAGATACTTGATAGAGAGGGAACGCGTCGTGCTTGGGTGTTACGGACACCACCCATCCTTGCACCGTACTCGGCGCGATGTGCACATCAAAGTCAAAGTTAATACTGGGCACAAAAAAATCATTCAGCGGTTTGTAGAGGTTGTCATGCCAGTAACCGTGCCAGCTTTCGATGGCGTCGATCAGGTACTGCCCTGGGTCGGCAACACCGATTGTGTCCGCCAGTTGGGTGACAACGCCGGCGTGCCTCGCCAGCAGGTCTCGGACAATCGTGATCATGGCATCGGTGGTGCTGCGAAGCACTGATGTCCAATCCAGCGCTATCGGCATATCGCCGGCCAGGTTTACTCGCAAGCCGCCATCACTTTCTATTTGTGCGCTGGATGAGAGTTGTGAGGAATCGACGCTGGCACTCAGTGTGGTCAGCCAGCCACCGTCGCCTGCCCACCAGGGGCCGGCCGGATCGCGCTCACTGTGCAACAAATAGCCATAGTTAATCGCCGCGGGCTGGAAGCGATTCCACAGTACTTCGTGCACCGCCTGTCCCTGTTCCACTTTGACGCGCATGTTGGCATCCATCCAGGCATTGCCGGAGATTGCCGGGAACAGCAGGCTCTGCATCAGTTGCACCATGCTGTAGATGGTCGCTTCAATATCGGCGAGTATTTCGCTGTCCAACGCATCAAGTCCGATCAGGTCGACCAGAATCTTCAGCCCCTCTACCAGTACCAGCAACTCCGTCAGGCCGGTCGCCGAATTGCCCAGCAACACGAGTGCGCGGGTGACGGTATCAAGATCGCCAGTGCCGTCAATGCCAATTGCTGCGTTGAATTCGGCAATAATGCTAATGGGCGTGGCAAGCACGGTACCCAGTTCCGCCGGCAGCAGGTCCAGCAGACCGCCCGCCAGATCCAGACGCACCATGTCGTAAGGCACGGATAACGCCAATTGCAGAGAGGCGATGGAGTCACCGCTCGCGGGATCGCCGTCGTCCACCGGGTCGGGCGTTGGATTCGGTGTTGGGGTTGGCGTCGGCGCAGGGGAGGGCGTTGGCGGGTCCACCGGCGTACCCATGGCATCGCATTTTGCGTGATCGTTGTTGGATATCGGTTGCTGCGGCGCTGGGTTGGCGGAAACCCCATCCAAATTCGCAAGTGCTGCGGCCTTCTCCGTGGCTGTCAGGGGGACGGGTGCGATGTTTGATTGCAACGCTGTCTCGGTCAACGCGGCCACCTGGTTGCCCAGGGCGACAGCTCCGTCCAGTGCGTTCGCGGCGGCCTCGCCTGACAGGGTGCCAGCCAGCTGCGCCGTACTGTTGGCCAGTTGGGAGAGGTTGCCCAGCACGCTGGCGAGCTGATCGGTCTTGGACATATCGGTAAACATCGAGCCGTTCTGCACCGCCTGCAGTGCACTGTTGAGGGAAGTGGGGAGTGGGTACTGCAGTGGCGCGAACGCTTGCAGTGCGGACGGTTCTATCGTGGGCTCGAGTGAGCCTGCAACATTCGCAGCGCGCTGCTGGTTGATATCCACCGCCACGATTTGCGGCGCCTGGTGCGGGATGGGGGAGTCCTGCCAATTGTAGTAACGCCTGGGATCGACGTACTCGGACGCATTGGACAGCCCCAGTATCGCCTCGCCGAACACACCTGCAGTTGGCAGGTAGACGAATTCCCTTTTGGCGTCTTCCGCCAGTTCTTTTTGCAGGCGTATCGTGTCATCAACGTACTCGTCGATGATCTGGCCGATATCGGTATTCGGTTCGTCCGCATGGTCCTGGGTCACCACGATATCAAAATCGTCAGAGAAATCTGGCAGCCCCGTGTTGGGTGTGCCGATCACGGGCGACCCATCGGTGGGCGCGCCGGTGGACGGTACGTAGGCGCTCAGGGTGATCTCCTCGCCCTGCGGGGATGCTGCATTCCCGACAAAATCTACCCGGCGGGTTTGTTTGTGGCGCCCCTGCTTCTGCTGGACGTCAAAATGCCCGGTAACTGGATGCCGTCCCTGCGCATCCGCCAGTGAATCAATCTCGAACACCATATTGGTGGGTGAGTCAGGGTTGCGCCCGACACCGTCAAATTGCTCGCCCTGCATCTGATAACGGTATCGCTTGCGATTGCCCCGGATCACTTCACTGACCGTTCCGCGCCCACGGCTGGCTAGTGCCATCTGGCTCCCGCTGGCGCTATTTACCACGGTCGTATGGGCGAAGGTCTTGCCCGTCAGTTGGTCGGTCTTACGTGATCCTGATTTGAGCTTGAAGATGAGCATGTTCTCCACCATGCCCAGGGGATTGGGGTCGATAAAGCGGGTCAACGCAGTAGTGGAGGCGCCGGAATCCACCCGCAGATGCTCCACGATGTCGATGACCTGCTCTTTCTCCAACGCGTTCAGAATGTACTTGGTGTAGCCGTACTTGTAGAACTCGAAATGGGCTTCGATGTCTTCGATGACGTTGATCGGGTTGATATCCGCGATGGTGATCAGGTTGTCGCTGATGTAGTCGGACGCGTTGAAGATGACCTCGTCAACTTCTGAATGGAGCTGATTGTAGGTGTAAGTCACCGAATGCTGCTGAGTGACCAGCTGCGTGTTGCCGTTTTGGTCGACAAGCGTGTAGGTGATGTCCAGATCGACGGTGACGCCAGCGCTCGGGTTCAGCAGCGTGTAGTTGCCGTCGTCAACATCGTCCTTAAGGTTCTTCTTGTTGTTGCCGGTGCCCAGTTCATTGAAGCCGCGGTCGAAATCGGCCTTTTTCTTCGAGTCTTCAATGGTGTCTTTCAGCTCGCTGCGGAAACGGGACTTAAAGCTGGAGGACATCCGGCACTCGATCGATTCATCCAGCGGCATGTTGCTGCCGTCAGTTTTAGTGGTGGTGTCCAGCACCGGATAATCAACGTATGTGCTGCCGCCCTGGAACTTGAGCGCAAGCGTGTCGTCCAGCTTGCTGCCGCTAAATTTGAATTTTACCTCGGGGTTGGCATCCGGCAGCTTGACCTTAATGTCATCTGAGTACGTGCGTGCCCGTGTAATGGTGAGCGAATCGATATCGATTTCGCCGCTGGGATCGAACGCATTGTTCAGCGGGTCGAAATCCTTCACCACGCGGTCCCATTTTGAGAACCTGCCCGGGTAGGCTTTGCGGATGGGGCCTCGCAGGAGGGCCCAGTACTTCTGGATAAGCTCGATGTTGAATGCCAGTGGCTTGAACGGCAGATACATCACCGGCGTGAGGGCGTTAGCGCGTGTATTGACGGCATATTTTTGCAGCACCTCGAAGTACTGCATGGTGAGCGCATGGGAGTGGTTGTAGTTGGTAATGTTGCGCGTCTGGGAGCGTGCGCCGCCGCTCTGGCGATCCTCCACCACCACCGTGGACATCATGGACCGCACATTCGAGGCGTTCTGCACGGTCGCGTCCGAGATGTTCTGCACTAGTTCGCCGGTTACCGTACGCTCGCCGCTGGTCTCGGACTGCAACGTACCCTGCACCGTTCCCTTTGAGGTGACGTAGCTGGCGCCCAACGCGCCGGCCGAACTGGTGCCAGTGCTCTGTGCGCCGCTGGCCGAAACCCCAATCGGAATAAAGTAGGAGGTAAGGTCGGCTGCAACCCCGCCGCCGACGGAATTGTTTTGGGCCGCGCCACCCCCCATGCCGCCGGTGAGTCCGAAACCGCTGGTTTTGGTGGTCGCATCGACTTCCGTCATGCCGAACAGATGTTCCTGGGCGGTGGTCTGCACCACTTCGTTGAGCGCCCGCGTTTGCAGAAACTCGTTGCTGAGTGCTTCGGTCGCGGTCGAGTTTTCGGTTCGCGCGCTGCGCTGGCGGGCATACCAGTCAAGCACGGCGATGTTGCGGGACTCGCCCGGCGCCAGCGCCAGGCTGTGCAGGATTTCGCCCAGGTGCGTGCCGGCATTCACCCACTGTTGTTTAACGGACGCCAGGTAGCCCAGGTCAAACGCGAACGTGCTGCGATAGAAGATGTCGAGTAACTCGGCGGTGGGTTCGGGCTCGTTGGAGTTAGGCCTGCGCACCAACGCGTAGTCGTTCAGATGTTTGCTCAGGTCAGTCACATAATTGCTGAGGCGAATGCTCGTCTCGGTGCTGCCAATCAGCGCGGGAATCAGCGCCGGCGGCGCTGAGGGCCGCTCATGAAATCCTTGAGGTTGATCCTGTTGGGTGATTAGTCGGTTTGCCTCTACAAACGGTTGCCACTGTGCCAGCGCCTGCAGATTTTTCACCCCAAAAGCCCGCCTTAGTATCGCGGCCTCCTGAGGATTCACCTCTTTCAACGCCGTCGTTGCAAGCCCACCCAGAGGCCCCTGCTGTGGGCGCTTTTCCAGATACGTTTGGATCGCCACGGCAGCGAGCTGGTTTTTGCGTTCCAGCCCCAGCAGGAGCTCAGCGTGCCGGCTTGGCGTATAAGAGGCGATATCGACCACCGTCAACAGGCCAAGCTGCTCCAGCGCTTGGCGATGCTCTGGCGAGCGGATTGAGGCCAGATCCGAGATTTGGTTTTCCACAGGACGCTCCTTGTTCCTCACGTAATATTGGTGAATGAGCGGACCCGAGGGGGCAATGTTGAGGGGCATCGGTCACGACTCCGCAATCAAGGCATACCGGAACCGTGGCGGGATGGGATCAAGGGACAAAAGTTTCTGATGACACGGTTCGTACGTCACTAGGGTTGTCCCCAACTGTATAG
>CBDUQI010000237.1:0-8484 GCA_965369325.1 uncultured Gammaproteobacteria bacterium | reverse complement strand
CTGGCGCGCGCCAGGTCACACCAAGATCAATCGTAGTGAAGCTATCCTGAACTGCCCAGAAGATGGGATCGTTGGTGGTGATGTAGTCATCGGAAAAGTACGCGTAGACCCACGGCTTCAGACCACTGCCGTTGGGCAGTGCCACTTCGTAGTTAAGTCCGACACTGGCGGTAAAGTCCGGCGACAACCGCACATCATCACCATCCAGAATAAACCAGCCGCTGCCACTCTCATCGATAAAATCACTGCCCGCGGTGCCCACACGGTTAGCCGCGCTGAACTCGTCGAACGTGGAGTCATCAAACGCAAAACCGAAGTCCACGGTGAGGTCGTCGGTGGGATACCAGGACCCTTCGATCTCCAGCCCTTGTGACGTCAAACTCCCGCCCGGCACTTGCTGCGCGATAATGGTCTGCGCGTCGCCGGCGGTGACAAACACCGTGGTCGTGAGACTATCGTACTCACTGTGGTAGTAGGCCGCGTTCAGGCGCAGGCGCCCTTCAGCGTAGGTACCCTTCACGCCAATTTCATAGGCATCCACTTCATTGGGATCGAGCAACTCGTTAGTCAGCTCCTGTACACTGCCGGCAATGTAACCGGTAGAAACCGATCCATAGACGTTCACGTCATCAGAAATATCGTACTGCAGTCCCAAACGAAAATCCGTGTGACTGTCGTCACCAACGATGGGCGTCGGGGTGCCCGCATAGTCCGGCAGATCATTGTCACGGGTGCCCTGGTCGATTCCCAGCGAGAAACTCTGGCGTTCATCGCGCGAGAAACGCAAACCCGCCGTGCCGCGCAACTTATCGGTAAACGAATACTCCGCCTGCCCATACAGCGCGGTGGATTCCGTGCCGCCGTTGCCCTGATACAACCATGACGCCCAGGCCGGATCGGTCGGGTCCGTATACGTGTAGCCCCAAACGAACGCGTAGCTGTTGTCGCCGACGCTGCTGTCATCAAACATGTACGCGCCCACAGTGTATTGAAAGCGCCCGTCGGTATCTGAGTTCAGCGTGACATCCACCTGCGTCACCTTGGACTCACGCAAATGCCCTGCCACCAACGCGTTGTTGCTCGACAGGTCGGTGTCGGTCAACACGTTTTCGGTGAAGTCGAAGGTTGCACCACGAACTGACAGATTGTGATCGGCAAAGCGCCAGTTCAGCGCGATGGAAGCAGATGTCTCCTCTATCTCCCGTCGTGGGGCGAAATCGAACGCAATCTGAAACGGATCTGCCAGTACCTCGGCGGACTCATCCCCGTTACTGATGTTGCCAGCTTGCGAACGCCCGCCGGCCCAGCCGTCGCGAGTGCCGCAGCGCGGATCAAGAAAACCGGATGAGGTGCCATCGAAATCCTGGGTGACCGAGTTCACCGGGATTCCGAGACATTTGTAGGCGTAGTCGGCGTTGCCGTTGGCCGAATCGTCCCAGTAGGTTGCACCGAACGTGATATCGAACGACTCGCTTGGCGCCCACAACAACTGCGCTCGCGCATAAGTGTTGTCGGAGTCTTTAAGCCCCGCTTCGGGATTGAAAACGTTCTCAACGTAGGGGTCGCGTTCCTCATCGGCCACCGTCAGGCGCAGCGCCACGTTGTCCGAGAATGGTATGTTAACGAAGCCTTCAAGCCGGCGCAGACTGTAGTCGCCAAGCGTCGCGGAGAAGCCGTAGTCCATTTCTTCGAACTCAGGCTTGCGGGTAATGACGTTGATCAATCCCCCTAAGGTGTTGCGCCCGAACAGTGTGCCCTGCGGCCCGCGCAGTACCTCCACTCGCTCAACATCCACATAGCTGGCCAGGCCCTGCGCCGCCAGCGGCCGATACATGTTATCCACGTATACCGGTACGGCAATGTCAGTGGTGCCGGCCGCGCCCGCACCGCGCAAAATTGGCACTGGCTGGTTGCCTGAGTTGTTAATGACCAGACCCGGCACGGTTTTGCCCAGATCCAGCACATTCGTAATGTTCAGTTCCTTAAGTTTGGCGCCGGACACTGCGGTGATTGAGATGGGCACATCCTGCACACTCATCTCACGCTTGGTCGCCGTGACGACGACCTCTTCAATCGCGAACTCGCCGCCCTGCGCCATCGCCGGTGGCGCCAACGCCACAGCCACTGCCGTCGCAATCGCTGATTTAGTCATACGCGTAAAAGTAGGACTTGGTTGCTGCCTCATTGCTTACACCCCGCATTATGCTTGCTTTGCCCCCGACACAGATGGCCGAGCGACATCCCCTCGCGCACGGCTGGCACCGTAAGCGCTTCTAAGTTCCGAAGGCTTTTTTGTACTTCGAATGCAAAACAATGTCAAATTCTGCGTCGTCGTATGGCGGCGTATGACGCGGTGCGGCAACCGGCCTTAGCCTTTTTGGCTGCATGCGGATGCAATGCTTAATCTCCAGCTGGAAGGGTCGCTGGCAGGCAGGAAAAGTAAGTGCTGCCTTTTTACGTGATCAGTTCTTGAACAAGCACATCTTGATATTGCTGGCTCTGTCAAGCTGTATCCCAAGCAGTAGCCCGCTTTGCTTCCCGCAACGGGTAAGGCGCCGCGGGGTGGTGAACGCCGCCGCTTGGCCGGTCGGCTGCCTAGCTGTTCGCCCGTTCAGCTGTTCAGAAACTGGCGCACCGCGTCCACAAAGATCCGCGACGCGGGTTCACGGCCAAGCAGCAGATGGCCGTCGCTGTCCAGGCCAACGAACTGCGCATTCGGGATGCGCGCCGCAATATCGCGCCCCACCTCAAAGGGAATCCGACGGTCGCCGCGCGAATGCAGCACCAGGGTGGGCACCTCAACGGCTTGCAGGCGATCCCGAACGTCGATGTCGCCAAAGGCCGATAGAAACCGCACGGCATTCGCTGGCGATGTGGTCTGGCGCTGGAACTCGTTAAACCACCCAAGCTCCTGCGGCGTTGCACCGGGCATGAAGGTGGAGGAAAAAATCTGACGGTAGGCCGGGTTATTGCGACCCCAGCCGGTCTCGGTGAGCGTCATCACCGCTTCGCGCTCACGCACCAACTCCTCGGTAGCATCAATACGCCAACCGGCGGCGTAGGCGCCGAACAGCACCAGATGACTGACCCGCTGCGGATACCGCACCGCGTACTCAATCGACACCGATGCCCCCTGGGAGATGCCAAGCAGTGCAAAACGCTCCAGCCCGAGCGCATCCACCACCGACTCCAGATCGGTGACGAATGCGTCAAAAGTGATTTCATTCACATCCCAGTCGGACAAGCCGTTGCCGCGCTCATCGTAGCGCACGAGAAAGCGGTCCCTGGCCAACTCGCGAAACAGCGGACTCCAGATGGGCGCATCCCAATCAAGCTCCAGATGGGTGAGCCAGTTAGCGGCCTTAACCACAGCGGGCCCGCTACCGACACTTGCGTAGGCGATGCGTACCCCATCGCCCGCCGTGCAAAACTGCACGGTCTGCTGGGCGAGGAACCCCTCTGGTTCGTCGTCCGCCACAGTGGCCAATGCATCATCCGAGGGCGCCGTCGTGGGCGGCGGCCAATCCAGGCCGGCCGCGCGAAAACGCTGCGAGAGCTCGCGGGCCACCTCGTCAGCCTCCTGCGCTGGCCCAAGTCGACGCAGACCATCAAGCAGATGCGCGGCCGCAGCGGGCGAGTACGGGTCCAGCTCCAACCAGCGACGACTGTGTTCCAACGCTTGCAGCACCGGTGTATCGGGATGCCTGGCAAGCCTGCCCTCAACCCGAGCGGCCAGGCGCGTCGCGCGCTGGCGTTGCGCGGTCAGCCAGCGCGCAAACGCCTGGTGATCCGGCAGGTCAATGCCATCGAGCAGCGGTTTGGACAATGCGCCTGCCAGGACCGCCAGGCGCTCGCGGGCAAGCGCGGTGTTCGTGAGACTTGCCGAGATGCGTTCAAGGTCAACGTCAGCGTGGGTGTCGAGGAAGGCCGCCCGCTCGCGGTCCGCGTCGATGCGCTGCACATCCTCATCGTTTACCACTTGGCGCAGTTTGCTTAGCGACCAGCGCAACGCGCCTCTCGGGTCGTCTGACAGGTCCCAGAACAACTCACACAACCGGTCGCGCCGGTGCGGGCGCCGGGTGAGCACCAGATAGGCCAACAGGGCGCGTGACTTGCGCGAGGCGGGCAAGGCCACCGGCTCGTCATCGCGCTTGACGGCAAGCTCCCCGAGCACCTGGATCTGAAGACGAGCCATGATTGCGATCCTGTTCCTGCAAATAGTGACGGGATCGTAGTTTCCCCCTTTCCCCGGGCAAATTCCACGCTGATACACACGGTGGTTACAACGGTCGCCACCGATACTGTGCACTGACCTTTGGCGATCAGGCGCCGCGCCTGACGCTTGTCCACTGACATGCAGCCGGCACTCCTCCCGCACGGGCAGGTGTGCGGGCAGGAGCAAATACGCCATGACACTCGAGGTTCACCCAACCGTCAAAGCTCACGCAACCGGCGATGCGCACGCCATGATCGAGTCGCTTACCCGGGCGCTGGCCGCGCAGCAAGCGCAAAACGCACGTATCGCTCGTGTCGGTCGCGTCGGACGGCGCATCGGCGCCAGCCTTAGCCTGGAGCGTACCTTGCGTACAGCGGTGGAAACCGTTGCTGGAGAGTTCGACGCCAGCAGCGCCGGCTTGTTCCTGGTGGCCCCCGACAACCCGGAGCGCCTGGTGCTGCTGGACCGCCGCGGCTTCAGCACGGATGTGATGGTGGGCACTTACTCGCAGCGTATTGACGAAGGGGTGATCGGCAAAGCCGCACGCGGCCGGCGCGCCATCTTTATCCGCGACATACGCACGGCAGGGCGATACATAGGATTCGCGGGCGCCAATCGCAGGCAGGGCGGCAGCGAGATCGCGGTGCCGATGTACGACGGCGAGCGCCTGCTGGGCGTCCTTAACGTCGAAGCGGCACGCACCCTGGACGAGGAGGATTTGCATGCGCTTGAGCAAGTTGGCGCGCAGCTGTCCAGCGCAATCGCCAACGCCCACAGCTACGCCACGAGCGAAGCCGCACGAATGGCGGCGGTGGCCGACGAACGCAAGCGTCTGGCGCGTGAGTTGCATGATTCGGTCAATCAGCTGATTTTCGGGATGTCTATGGTGGCACAGTCGCTGGAGGATGCCGCCAGCTTGAGCCCAGAGCAGGCAAGACACCGAGTAAGTCGCCTGCAGGACCTCACCGACGCCGCCCGCGGCGAAATGCGCGCACTACTTCAGGGACTGCAGGCCAACCACGAGCCGACATCGCGGGTATCGGTCATCGCCGCAGAGCACACCGCCGAGGCGCTTGTGCAACGGCTGCGCACCCACGTCACGTTGGTCTGCCCTGAGTCATTGTCGGTGACGCTCGATCTGACAGGTTACGTGCCGCAGGACCCAAACTGCGAAGAGACGCTGTTGCGAATCGCACAGGAGGCGCTTGGCAACGTGATTAAACACGCGGTCGCTACGCGAGTACGATTCCGCCTGGCATGCGCCGGCGCGGCAGTCGTGCTGGACGTGCACGACGACGGGCACGGTTTCGATCCGCAATCAGCGACGATCAGATATTCGGGCATGGGCCTGGCCTCAATGCGTGAGCGGGCGCAGATCCTGGGCGCGACGCTTGAAGTAAAAAGTGCACCGGGCGCCGGCACCCACGTAAGCCTGCGCGCCGCAAGATCGGACTCGCTCGCCCGGAGCGTTGCCTAATGGCCTCGATACGGGTAGTTCTGATTGACGATCATGCGATCGTTCGCGAGGGCATGCGCGCGCTGCTGGGGAGCGAACCGGCGCTCGAGATCGTGGGCGAGGCCGATGACGGCCCCTCGGCGTTGCACCTGGTGGGCGAGCTAAAGCCGGATGTGGCCATGGTGGACCTTGCGTTGCCCGGCTTGGACGGCATTGAAGTGACGCGACGGCTCCGTGCAAGCCACCCGCAGGTACGCGTCATCATTCTTACCGGCAGCTTCGATCACCGCGCGCAGGTGCCAAAAGCGATTCAGGCCGGCGCTACGGGATATTTGATCAAGAGCATGCGTCGGGCCGAACTGGTTCAGGCCGTGCGCAACGCCGCGCATGGCCAAACCACACTGCACCCCGAAGCCCAGCAGGCACTGATTGAGGCCGCATCCACACCCCCGCCGCCGCACCAGGCACTCACCCCCCGCGAGCATCAGGTGCTGATGTTGATCGCGGGTGGCCAAAGTAACAAGGCCATCGCTGCGCAGCTTCATTTGAGCGAAGGCACCATTAAGGGCTACGTGAGCACGGTGCTCTCCAAGCTTGGCGTGGACGACCGTACCCAGGCAGCCTTGTACGCGCACCATCAAGGCCTGGCGGGCAAACGCCGCTGCGCCTGACCTTCACGAGCCCGTCGCCGAATTACCCCTTCCACGTGCTACCTAGCATTCGGCTTGCCGCACACCAATCCAGAGAACTTCACGGCGGGTCAGTCGACGAACGAGTCTCGCACGCCTGCCGGAAACACACTTTAGTTGGGTTGCGCCCCATCCATTCGCAGAGATCTTTCCAGACCTTTGACAGACGCCGGCGGCGGTGCGGGTGCGTAGCCTTGTCTGCATGGCGGCGACACGTGCCAGCCGCCAACCGCCAGGCCATCGCCTGACATTTAAATCCATCAACGAAAGGAACTACAGACATGAGAACCCCCCACAAGCACATCGCCATTACCAGCGCCGCTATCGCCCTGATGGCAACAACCGCCAACGCCAGCGACATTGACGACATCCGCATCGGCAGTGACGTCAACTCAGCCAACAACCCCTTCGTCCAACCGCAAGACCCCGCTCTGTCAGGCGGTGATCGCGATCAGTCGCTGCAGTTCGGCGACCTCATCCTTGGCAACGCCACTGACGAGTTGCACATCGGGCGCCTCGGCGTGGACCTGTTGCTGGGCGCGGACGGCAACGACGTGCTGATCGGCGGCACGGAACACTTCAACCCCAACAACCGCGATCGCGCGTTCGGCGGCCGTGGCTCAGACATCTTCATGTGGTCGCCCGGTGACGGCTCCGACATGTTCTTCGGTGGCGCTGGACAGGACGCCGTCATCTTCGGGCTCATTGGCGAGATCGAGAACGGTGAAGTCGTCTTCCGTGTCTCTGACGACCAGCAGGCCGGCGAGGTTTTCATCGACGCCGAAACCGGACTGCCCAGCATGGACATCACCAACTCGCCCGGCTTCTGCGAAATCGTGGACGGCGGCGATCCCGCTAACACCTCGGCACTCGCGGACCTTGGTCTGGACGATCTGGTACGGTTTTCGCTCCGTTCGGTTCGTGATGACTTTGAAGCCGGCGTGCAGCAGGACGACAACGGGCTGCGGGTAACCCTGCATCTCAAAGACGTGGAAATTCTGGGCTGCACCAACCGCAGTGGTGGGGTGATTGAGTTCGTAGACCTCACCGTCAGCCCGCCGCAGATCATCGATCCGCAGGACCTGCACCCGGCGTTGCAGCAGCGCCTCGTTCAGATCGTTTTCTAAACACTTGTTCCGATCCCTCATGCGCATTGTCTGCAATGCGCACCCCTGCAAGGCCAACCGGTTGCTCCAGCCGGTTGGCTTTGCCCTATCCGCCGCTCGGCTCAGGAAAGGGTGTCGGAACCGTCGCAAACCCTGATCGGCGATGACCGCAGCCTTGACATGTCAAGCTCTGTCAAGATACGATAACTTCATGCCTGCAATCAAAATCAGTTCAAAAGTTAATCAGGAAGACTGGAAAAATCTACAGGATCTCGCCCGTGAGTCACATCAAAGTATCTCCGGCCTTCTTACCGAAGCTATTCGTGACTACGTGCGAAAGAAGCGCTTGCGTCCATCCGTTATGAAGCACCTGGAGGATTCGATCGTGGAAAACGAAGAACTGGGCAAACGTCTTGCCCAATGATCCAATTCAATTTCTTTCCGTCGATGAAGTCCTTGCCATCCATGAACGCCTGATTGAAAAATTCGGTGGTGCATCAGGAATCAGAGATCCTGGATTGTTGGAAAGTGCGCTGTTCAGGCCTCAAACCGGCTACTACGAAGGATTGGTTGAAATGGCAACCGCCCTCTTCGAGTCGTTAATTCTCAACCATCCGTTTATCGATGGAAACAAACGAGTTGCCTTCTTCACTTCCGATATTTTTTTACGACTTAACGGGTGGAAATTTTCCGTTGATGGTCCAATCGCTCATGAGTTTCTAATGGACTTGTTTGAGCGTAATGAATGCAACTACAAGAATCTGCTGCCGTGGATTCGTGAATCGCTTGTCAGACTGTAGTCAAAACAGGGATGCAGGGGCTTTTTAATTAGATGGCGTCCCCAAGGGGATTCGAACCCCTGTTGCCGCCGTGAAAGGGCGGAGTCCTAGGCCTCTAGACGATGGGGACGCACGTTGACCTGCCACTCCCTGAGGGGAGTTTCGGTTGCCAGCGCTGATGAATGGCCTAAGCGCCTGGGCGGTGTGTCTGGTGGAGCTAGGCGGGATCGAACCGCCG
>CBDUQI010000236.1:0-8599 GCA_965369325.1 uncultured Gammaproteobacteria bacterium | reverse complement strand
GTGTGTGGTAACGCTCCGCTGAATTCCACGGTGGCGATCAGCGGTGGTGCACGCGATGTTAGTCAGACGCTAGAGGACATGAGCGGTGATTACTGTTTATCGGTGCCGTTGCAGCCGAACCAGCGCAACACGTTGCTGGTGAGTGCGGTGGATCGCGTGGCCGCGCCGCCGCAGCCGGTGAGCTACGCCGCGCCCTTTGATCTCATGGCTATGGCGCCGAGCTCGGTGAGTATCCAGTCGGTCTCAAGCACCCCGCTGACACAGGCGCAACTTGACGCATTGATCGCGGCCGGCAGCCTGAGCGCGGAACAGTTAAGCCAGTTGGCCGAGCTGCAGTTTTCTTTATTTACAGTGAGCTACACCGTGGGCGAGTCGGCCCGGCGCCCGGCGATCGCGCAGGCCGTCATCGCACAATGCACCGACGGCTGCGGCACAGGCA
This sequence comes from uncultured Gammaproteobacteria bacterium, assembly GCA_965369325.1. Taxonomy (GTDB): domain Bacteria; phylum Pseudomonadota; class Gammaproteobacteria; order Steroidobacterales; family JBCBZW01; genus CBDUQI01. The sequence goes on along the minus strand of CBDUQI010000236.1, from coordinate 8,160 downwards.
CCGTGGCCGGCGACGGCTGGGTGGAGCTGCAGCTGCCGGTTGGTGGCACATTGCCGGGCCAGGAGTGCCAAAGCGGGTGCGTGGCGGTGACGGTGCTGGACACGCCCTTCGGGGGTTTGCCCGGGCTTGTGATGGTTGACGATCGCAGTGTGCGGCCCGGGACCATCGCACAGATCACCCTGGCGTTGTTCAATCCGTTCGAACTGGCGGCGGTGCAAGATCTGACCGTTAGTCTGTCCTTACCCGGCGGCCTCACGGCACTCACGCCAGGGCCCGCGGGCGAGTTGGCCCCCAGCACCGTCTCCTCGACGGTCTATCAAAGGTTTGGGCAGATTGCCCCCGGGACGACGCGTGCGGTGGAGTTTGCGGTGCGGGCTGATGCGCCCGGTGCTCATCTGATTGAGTTGCAGTACGAGGGTTTCATCACGGAGTCTGGCAGCGCGAGCGCGTTTTCCGCCGGCGCCCGCAGCAGCCTTGAGGTGAGCGGCGCGCCGGAATTGATTGTGGCGGTCAGTCACCCGAGCGTTGTCGATGCGCCCGATATTGCGGCGGACGAGCCGTACGCGCTGCAGGTGCAGGTGACCAACACCTCCTCGCGGGCACTTCAATATGCCAACCTTGGGCTGAGCCTGGGGCCGAACGTCCAGTTGCTGGATGTGTCGGGCGTGCTCCAACCGCAATCGTATGAAGGACGCGCGCTGGGGGTGATCGCTCCAGGGCAGCGCGTGGACACCACGTTTATCCTCAACCCGCTTGTTGCTGGCGAGATTGTGGTGTGCCAGGCCGTGTCCGGCGCGCAGCTCGTGCTGGCGGTGGATACCGCCAGCGTCACGCCCGATTGCGCACGGGCTGGCACCACCCTGCTGAGCCCTGAGCCACTCATATTAGATTCACCCCCCACCTTGGCAGGGGCGGAGCCGTCTAACGGTGATGTGCTGGTCCCGTTAACGCCAGCGCTGGAGGTGGCATTCGCGCCGCAGGCGGACTGCCTCACGGTGGACACCTGGGGCGGCGTGCAAACCGAACCTGCACCGGGATTACCGTCGGGAGAACAACTGTTGTCGGCGCAGTGGCTGGCCTCGGGCAGCGTGTATCTGGAGCAACTGGATGGGTTTGGTCATCCACTCGCGCGTATCCCGCTGGCGCTGAGTGTGGACAATCCCATGCCGGGTGAGGGCACATTGCTCACGCTGCGCCCAGGCCTGGATGCCCCGGCCGCCGACTACGTGCTAAGCCCGGGTACGCGCTACCGGCTGACCGCTCTGGGTGCGGATCTGGCACCGGCGCATGCGCCTGCGATGCCGGTGTGTAACGCGCTTAGCCTGGCGCCCCTGGCGCACACCGTGCGTTGGAGTTTTGCGACCGCGCCCAGTTGCAGCATCGCGCCTGCGCCCACCGCGCAGTTGCTAGAGCCACTGGATGGCGCGCTTGATCGACCCCTGAACCAGCCCGCGCTGGTTGGTTTTTCCAGCGCAATGGATATCGCCACCTTTCAGTTCGAGCTGGCCGATCAGGCGGCATCGAGTTTTGGCGTATACGCCAACCCGATGATCGTAGGCGACGACATCACCGGTGGCACGGCGGTGGCAGGCGCCGTCAGCTTTTCCAGCGCTGGCCAGCACTTAAGTTTTGTGCCGGACGCCGCGCTGGCGGAGGACGCGCAGATTGTGCTGCGCCTGTCCGATGCCCTCACCGATGTGTGCGGGCAACCGCTGCAGGTGCCGCCGGACGGCGCGGTGTTGTTCAGTTTCGCCACCCCGGTCGCCGATGTCACCGCGCCATTGCCACCCCAAGTGAACGCCGTGCCGGTGTTGACCAATCAGGGCGCGTTGCTGATGACCGGCGGTGCCGAGCCGTACAGCACGGTGCTGGTCAACGGCGGTGTGCAGCCGCTCGGCGTGCAGGTCGGCGCCTCGGGTCTGTTCCAGGTTCAGATCATGTTAAACCCGGATCAATCCAACGTGCTGTCGGTTGAGGCGACCGATGCCGCGGGCAACACCTCGGCGCCCGCGCTGGTGGATGCCAACAATGGCGATCCGCTGGTGGTGTTTTACGATGCCACCGCGCCGCAGGTAAACACCAAAAGCCCGGCCGACGGTGCCGTTAACGTGTCCATCTCGCCCATTGTGTTTCTTACCTTCAGCGAGGCGATGCTGGCGGATACGTTGATGCCGCCGAATATTCGTCTGCATCTGCAGCAAGTGGATGTTGCGGGGACAGTGACAGCGCTGGGGGACACGGCGGCCATTTTCGTGCCACTGGCGCCGCTGGCGTATGCCACCACCTACACGGTTGAGTTGACGGCCGGTGGAGTGGCCGATCTGGCCGGCAATGGGTTGCTCAGCGACTTCACCCTCAGCTTTACCACCCAGGATGCGCCGCCGCCGGTTCCAGAGATCTCTCTCTCCCCGCAGATGAGCGACGTGCTCACCCGATCGGTGGTTGCCATGACAGTCACGTTGAACGTGGCGGCCGGGGTTGGCGGGCAGACGGTAGACATTAGCTCCGACGATGCTAGCGTTGTGGTGCCGGCGACCGTGCTGATAGGCGAGGGGATGCTCACCACGAGCTTTGATGCGCAGGTCGGCACCCAGGCCGTCACCGCCCAGGTGACCGCGAGTGCCGATGGTTTTATCGCCACCGCCGCATCGATTACTGCGCAGATTCGCGATCTGAGCCTGTCCGCACCGTCGCCGTCCATACTGCAGACGGTGACGGCGAGCGTGACACTTACCGAGCCGGCGCCGGTCGGCGGGGCGACGCTGGCCTTGTCCTCCAGTGATCCGACCGTGCTCAGTGTGTCCATTCCGATGCTGTTCATCGACGAGGGCATGAGCAGCGCAGACTTTGAACTCACCGCCGGGCCGACGCCCGGCAGCGCGGATATCATCGCTGATGGCAGTGCTGATGGCTATGCCGTACGCACCACGAGTTTGACCACTAGTCCGTTGGGCAGCATTTCCGTCGCGCCTTTGAACCCGGTCGACCAACGCATTGGCAGTGCATTGCAGGCGGCGTATCGAGTCAACCTTGATGTGTCGGATCACGGAGGGGTTACCGTGCGCGTGGAAGCCAGTGGTATCGGCGAGGTGTTACTGGCCACATCGACGGTGGCGTCGGGCACAAGCTCGCTGGATGTACAGGTGCAGGATGGGCTCACCGTATCGCCCACTTTCTTTGTGCAAGCCCAGGCCGATCTGCTGGGCGAGGTGACGCTCAGCGCGAGTCAGGCGCAGTTCACCGACGGCAGCTTTGTGCTGGAGGTGGTGCCCTCTGGGTTCTTGTTTACCGACCTCGCGGCCAACACTACTGCCGGCGGATCCAACGATCCGTTCTTTGTCTCCACCTGGTCGACCAATACCTCGGGCGGATTGCTGAACAATCAGGCGGTCGGGCCGCAGGGTGCCCAGGGCAGTGCTCTGGGGGTGGCATTTGAGGTGAGCGATCCGGCCATCGGGTTGCTGGTGGATACCGCGAATCCGGGCGGCGCGGCGATGGTGGCTATCGCCATTGAGGCGGGTGCCGCGAATTCCCCGATCAGTGCATTGCTGGGTGGCGTGGAGTTTGATCCGCTGGCGGCCGGCAGCACGGATGTAACGGCAACGGCCATCGGCGTGGGCGCGACCGTAACGACGGTAACCGTTGCCGAGTAAACCGGGTTCACAAGAAAAAACCCTTCGTTATGTGAAATTTGATTCGCAATTACCCAAATGTGGGTGTACCTTGACTGATAATAAATAAGAAAAGGCTGAACCTGGGAGGTAAAGGCCTTATGAAAAAAACGACAACGCGTACCCTGCTTGCTTCCTTGCTGGCCGCTGCTGGCGTGCTCGGCGCAGGGGTTTCTCATGCCGCCTTACTGACGGGTATCTACTCTACCGGTCCCGGTCTGGGTCTGGATATCCCGGACAACGATGCGGCGGGCATAAGCTCGACCATTGAGGTTGTGCCAGGCGAGAATTTTATGGACACCGTGCCCGACATGGGTGCGTTGTTGCTGGGCGTCGAGGTGGGCGTATCGCTCGATCACACCTACGTAGGGGATCTGGTGATCACGCTGCAAGGCCCCAATGGCGATGTCATCACGCTGATGGATCGCCCCGGCGCGCCGGATCAGGGCGAGTTTGGCGACAGCTCCAATCTGTCGTCTAATCTTCCGCTGCTGTTCGGCGATCGCGCTGAGGTTGGGGCCGAGAACGTCGGTGCAGGATGCGGCGACAACTCAGTGATTGGCGTGGACTGTCGCCGCGCATTTGCGCCGGAGCAATCACTGGAGGTGTTCGTGCTGGCCAACATCAACTTGTTGGGCGATTGGACGCTGACCGTGTCGGACAACGCCGGCCAGGATGTGGGTACCCTGAACGGGTGGTACATCGAGCTGGATTTTGCACCAGTGCCGATACCGGCGGGCGTGTGGCTGCTGATGTCGGGCCTGTTTGGTCTGGGGTTCGCGCGTAAAAAACGCGGCTGAGCACGCGCATCAATGTGATCGAAAAACACCGCCTTCAGGCGGTGTTTTTGTATGCGCCGATGATTGATCGAGCGGCCCTTACCAGGGCGTTAGCGGCGCTCGATGCCCGGCTTCAAAATTATTCTGCCCGGCCCCCAGTTCGACAAATCCGGTGGTGCCCGCCAACGCCGCGAAGTCGCCTGAGGTGTTGGTCGACTTAGGTTCTGCCCGGCCCTCATCATCCACAGTGACCGGGAGGAACCAGGTGAGCGCAGGCCGAAAGCTGATCTCCTGGGCCAACCGCACCCAACGTGGTGTAGCTGGATTCGCTCCCATCGCCTGGTAAATCGCGGGCAGCGCGTACCGGTACAGGCACACCAGGCTTGAGACCGGGTTGCCGGGCAACGCGAATACAGCGGTGCCGCTGGCATGCATGCCCACCCACATGGGTTTGCCAGGACGCTGTGCCACCTTGTGCAACACCAGCTCGATGTCCAGCGCTTTCAGCACGCTCGGGATGTAATCATATTTGCCCATAGAAACGCCGCCAGAGAGCAGCAATACGTCCGCGTTATCGCGATGATGGCGAATGCGTTCGGTTAGCTGTGCGGGCTCATCGCGCAGGTGCTCTACCGTCACCTCGGTAAAGCCTCGGGTCGCCAGTGCGCCGGCCACCGCATGATCGTTGGAGCGGCGAATCTGATAAGGCTGGATCGGCGCGCCTGGGGCGACCAGCTCGTCACCGCTGGGCAGAATACAAATGCGCGGCTGGCGTGCGATGCGTACGTCCGCCAGCCCGGAGGAGGCCAGTACCGCCATCTCGGGCGCTCGCAGCACGGTGCCCGGCGCAAGCAGGGGCGCATCGCTCGGGTAATCGGATCCCTGTGGGTGAATGAACTGGCCGGCCTGCGGTTCTGCGCTTTCCTCCACGCTGATGAGTGCGTCATGCCGGGTGGTGCGCTCCACTGGAATCACACAATCACACCCGACGGGCAGGCTCGCCCCTGTCATCACCTCAATGCAGTGGCTGTCATCGCTTAGTTGGCCGGCAGGTGCACCGGCAGCCTGCGTTGCCTGCACCGGGTACTCGCGCCGGCCTGATACCCAGGCGCGGTGCGCAATCGCGATGCCGTCCATGGTCACCCGGTCGAACGGAGGCTGGTCGCGTTCAGCACGCACGTGCTGGCGCAGGATACCGCCGCTGGCCTGCATGATCGGCACCGTATGGCTCTCCAGGGTGGGCATTCGGGCGCGGATGAGGGCGTCGGCTTCGGCCACACTCAGCATCTTACGGGGTGTCCTTGTGTTGTTGCAGGCCCTGCAGTCGGAGCAGATCTGCGGGCAAGTCTACATCGATATCGGCGCCGGCAAGCAACACCGGGCACACCGCATCGCGGTGTTCGCGCAGTAAGTCGCGTGCGCCCGTCTCACCGTCCAATCCGCGAAGGGCGGAAAAATAAGCGGCCGGGAAGATCGCAGGCACGCCCGTGTTGCCGCCAGCGTAACGGGTGGCAACAATGCGGCCTGCGCCGTCGTCGTTCCAGGTACTGAGGAGCGGTTGCAAATCCACCAGCGGTTGATCGACTAGCATAATCATTGCCGCGCCAGCTTGGCGGGCAATGGCTGCTACGCCCTCACGTATCGAGCTGCCCATGCCGTCGGCCCAGTCAGCGTTGTGCACGATTTGTCCGATTCGCGGGTCCAGCCAGGGCCTCATGCTGTCCGCGTGAGCACCTAGCACCACGCAGACCTGCGCCCAGCCGACCGCCCCGGCGGCCCGGCTCACGGCTCGCTCGATCAACCGTTGGCCGCGGAAGCTGACCAGTTGCTTGGGCTGGCCCAGGCGGCGTGACTGCCCGGCCGCCAACACCACGGCGAACAAATCGGGTTCACTTGTCATTGCGCCTCGCCAAACAAATATCGTGGGCGCTGCGATTGGTGCTGTGTGTCATGTCGCGACTCAGGTAGTTAGTCACATTCGATAATAGTTCGCATGGCGCATCATGGTAGCGCACCCGCTTTACCAAGTGTCGGTGTTGCACCATTATGCCGGGATGAGTGAGACGGCAAACGACGGTATGGTGAACAATCTGATCGGCTTCGTGCGTACCTTGCGCGCGGCCGGGATGGCGCTGGGCACTGGCCACTTGCTGGACGCGTTGCGCAGCGCCGAAACGGTGGGCCTGGCTAATCGGGAAGATTTTTACTGGGCGCTGCATGCATCGCTGGTCACCAGCCCAGAGCAGCGGCTGCTGTTCGATCAGGCGTTCTACACGTTCTTTCGCAATCCCCGCCTGCTGGAGCAGATGATGTCACTGGTGGTGCCTTCCATCTCGGTGCCGCCGGATGAGAACCAGCAAACCATGCAGCGGCGACTGGCCGATGCGTTTATGGATGGTGCCGATAAGCCGGCACCGGACGAGGAGGCGGCACCGGAGTTGGACGCTTTCATGTCCAGCTCGCACACCGAAGTGCTGCAACACAAAGACTTTGCTCAGATGTCCGCGCAGGAGCAAGCGCAGGCACGTGAGCTGATGCGCAGAATCAGCGATTTTCTGCCGCAGCTGCAGCAACGACGGTTTCGCCCGGCCCCAACGCACGGGCGCATTGATATGCACCGCACGCTGCGCGAGGCACATCGCTACGGCGGCGAGATTGTAAAGCTACGTCGTCGCCGCCCGGCCACGCGCACCCCGGCACTGGTGCTGTTGTGCGATGTATCCGGCTCGATGGCGCGCTATTCACGCATGTTCTTGCACTTTGCGCATGCCGTCGCCAACGCGCAGGATCGTGTGCACAGCTTCGTCTTCGCCACCCTGCTGACCAATATTTCACCCATTCTGCGCTATCGTGATGTGGATCAGGCGTTGGGCAAAGTTGGCGGCGCGGTGGAGGACTGGTCGGGCGGTACGCGTATCGCCGAGTGTTTGCGCACGTTTAACTACCAGTGGGCACGTCGCGTCCTCGGACAAGGCGCGCTGGTGGTGTTGCTGAGCGACGGGCTGGAAAAAGAACTGTCCTCTGGTCTTGCCCGCGAAGCGGCCCGCCTGGGGCGTGCGGCGCGCCAGTTCGTGTGGCTGAATCCACTCATGCGTTACGAGGATTTCACCCCGGCAGCGAGCGGTATCCGGGCCATGCTGCCGCACGTGGATGCGATGCGCCCGGCGCACAATCTGGCCAGCCTGGCCGCGCTCGGTGAGTTGCTGGCAAAGCGTTGATCGCAGGCGTTGTTGCAGCGGCCTTGCGTGGCGGCGCCCGCGGGCATGTGCGCAGGGTATAAGCGTGCCAGTCCCGGCGTGGCCGGCGCGGCGCAGCATGCTATGCTTCAGCGCTGTGCCTGGGATGGCAGCCACGGTAGCGGTCACCTGCGGCCGGTGAAGGTTTTTGGGGGCGAGTGAGGGATTGATGGATATTGAGGGTCAGTACAGTATTAGTGCGCCGCGCGAGAAGGTGTGGGCAGCATTGAACGATCCGGAGATTCTCAAAATCTGTATTCCCGGCTGCGAATCGCTGGAGATGACGTCTGAAACCGATGTTTCGGCGCGCATCGCCTCCAAGATTGGCCCGGTGAAGGCCAAGTTCGATACCAAGATTACCCTAAGCGATATGAATCCCCCCATCAGCTACACCATCAGTGGTGAAGGCAAAGGTGGCGTAGCCGGGTTCGGTCGCGGCAGCGCCCATATTTCGCTCGAAGAGCAGGCGCAGGG
>CBDUQI010000235.1:0-8623 GCA_965369325.1 uncultured Gammaproteobacteria bacterium | reverse complement strand
GTGGCGCTCGGCAACTTTTGGGCACCCGGCGCAACCGGTGGTGGGGGTGTCGATCTACGAAGCTCAGGCGTATTGCCATTGGTTGAATGCGTCGCTCGGGCGTACCAACTACCGTTTGCCGAGCGAAGCGGAATGGGAAGCGGCGGGGCGGGCGGGTGACTCTAAACGCAGTTACCCATGGGGTAGCCATTTTGACCCCCTGGCGGCCAATACGGAGGAGACGCGATTAGGTGAGGTGGCGCCGGTCGGTTGCTTTACCCTTGGCGACACGCCTGGATCGAGCTTGATGGACATGTGCGGTAACGTGTGGGAATGGACGGCGACGGCCTGGTCTGAGGGTGAAGATTGGGCACGCGTCAGTGCTTCCACGAGTCTTGGGAGCGATGCGCGGCGTGTTGTGCGCGGCGGCTCTTGGAACTATCCCGGGGCGTTTGCGCGTCTCGGCTGCCGCGATCACTCCTACCCAGGCCTTCGCTTTGGCGCGCTGGGTTTTCGTGTGTGTCGCTCGTCCCCCATCTGAGTCGCTGTTCACTGTACCTCGCGCAGCGAGGTCGAAATTTTTTTGCACTTTCGCCTGTTACGCCAGATACTTCAGGTGCCGTTTCGGTGAAGCGGTGGGGCAATCCGGTAAAACGCGCGGCGTGTTGTGCGCGGCGGCTCTTGGAACAATACCGGGGCGTTTGCGCGTCTCGGCTGCCGCAATCACAACTACCCAGGCAATCGCAATAACACGCTGGGTTTTCGTGTGTGTCGCTCGTCCCACATCTTGATCAGGCTGCGATGGCTGCTGGCGTTCGCTCGCCGGCAGCGAGCACATGGGCATGAACTGCCCGGAAGGCTTCCAATCAATATGACCCGGCCAAGGCTTGGCATTGCGGCGCAGTCGGTCTAAATGGCGCGGATGGGTCCCGTCTGCACGTGCATTGTTTCGCGTCAGGCATATAGTAAGAAAAGGGCGCTGCCTGGGTTCGTCCCCGCAGCGCCCGCCTTACTACCCCGTCACGCGGCGCTACAATACGGCATCCACATGAGCGGATTGACTGAAGATGAGTGAGCCTACTGAATCGACGGCCGACGCGCTGCGCGCGGAATCCCAGGCGTTGCGCAAGTGGATGCTGGAGCACTCGCTGCCGCTGTGGGCGGGCCCCGGCATGCATGCTTCAGGCGCCTCCTGGGAGGTGCTGGATTTCGCCGGCCAGCCCATCAAGGATGATGAGACCCGCGTGCGCGTACAGGCGCGGCAACTGTTTACGTTTTCGCTCGCGCATAAAGCCGGTTGGGAACCGGACCGCAGTCGCGCCCTGGTGGCCGGTTTGTTTCGGGTGCTGGACCGGGGCTGCCGGCGCGATGATGGGTTGTTCGGAAAACGCTACAGCTTGTCCCGCGGTGTGCTCACCGACAGTGATTTTTGTCTCTACGATACGGCGTTTGCCATCCTCGCCTTTGCCATGGCGCGAGATCTGCTTGATGTTGAGCGGGTGGATACGGCCATCGCCGTAACCTTGCAGGGGTTGCGCGCGCATCGCACGCATGCGGGGGGCGGTTACGTAGAAGATTCACCCGCACCCAAATGGCGTTTGCAGAATCCGCATATGCATTTATTCGAAAGCCTGCTCGCGTTACGGCAGGCAGGTTACGAGACCTGCGATGAGCAGCGGCCAGAGCGACTGCTTAATTTCGTCAGCACTAAGTTTTTTGATCCACCGCTCGGTATCGTGCAGGAACGGCGTCCCGCCGATCGAGATGCTGTAACGTTTGAGCCAGGGCACTCAATGGAGTGGGTGTGGTTGCTTTCGTGGTATGCGCGCTTGGCCGGCACCTCGCCCGACCCGTTCGCCGCCGCCCTGTACGCACGTGCACTACCCACGCTGGATGACGCCGGCATGGCCTGCATGGAAGCGTCGGTGACGGGACCGAAGACGGATGCCACGCGGCGGTTATGGTCGCAGGCGGAAGTGCTGAAAGCGCATATGTGCATGGCGGCGCAGGCACAAGCGGATGCGCGTGAGCCGCTGCTGCAAAGCGCGTTGCAATGCTGCCGCTCGATTCGACGCGATTGGCTGGCGCCGGCGGTGCGGGGTGGCTGGATCGATCACTTGGACGCGGCGGGCAAGACCATCGCCACCAACATGCCGGCGAGTACCGGCTACCATCTATTTGGTGCCATCGAGGAGTTGCATCACGGCGTACTTGCCCTGGCGCGGTGAGCGCCAGCCAGGCGCAAGCCGCAATCCCCTTCTAGGCAAGCCGCCGGTTGGGCACCCATCCTAACCACTTCCCAGGTGCGAGAATCCTCCCGCACGCCGCACTACATCGTTACCGGAGCACGACCGCTTCGGATAATTGAAATCCACACTATTCACAGTTCGATGATGCGGTTGCCTGCACAGACATTTCTGGGCGCTGATTCTGCGCGCCGTTAGCGGTCAATCGCTCAACGATGGAATCGAACTTAACAAGAGGTTGAGTTAATGAGTGCACGTACGGCTATGATTTTTTTATCTGCGATGGCGACATTAGGCGCCGGTTGCGGCGGCGGGGGTGGCGGCGATGATGGCACGCCAGTCAACGTCATCGATTCGACGATCGCCATCGACGCCAATACTGCGCCCGATGTGTCAGGCGCCATTATCGACGCCACGATTAGTATTCAGGATGTGACTGAACTGGTGGGCCCGGCGGGTTTTGCGGCTTCCGAGCAGGGCCCATTGGCCAAAGTGATGGCCCGAGACACCTTCGCGAGCAAAACCGCGATCATGGAAACAGCGCCATGCTCATTTGGCGGCCAAATCATCATCGACGCTGAGTTGGAAGATCCGGTGACCGTGACGCCCGGTGATCGGTTCGATACGCAGTTTGTCTCGTGCAATGAGGGCATCGTGATCGACGGCGGTCTGAACTTTGTGATCACCGCTTTCACCGGTGATGCAAACGCGCTGCTTAGCGGCAACTTCGCTCTCTCGGCAGACGCCGTGTACGACGGTCTGGCGGTGACGAGCGGCGGCGATACCGTTACTGCGGACGGCGATCTCAGTCTGTCTTTGGATGCGACGATGCCGCCTACTATCTCCACCCAGGTTGCAGGTAACAACTTCTCGGTCAGTACCGCTGAGGACACCATCACCCTGATCAACTATGACGTCTCCAATGTTGATAACGGCAGCAGCTACACCTACAGCACCAACGGCACCATCGACAGTGCGGCGCTACAAGGCTCAGTCACCTTTCAAACCCTGGTGCCATTCGAGGGCGTTGGCGATGACTATCCTTTTGTTGGCGAATTACTGGCAACCGGTGCCAACGGCAGCACCGTCCAGCTCATCGCCCTCAGCGATGCCGATGTGCGCCTGCAGATCGACAACAACGGCGATGGCGCGATAGACGAAGTTATCGACACAACCTGGGCCGCTTTGAGCGAGTAGCTCACCAGGGCGCCCGGCGCTTTGCCGAACGGCCGACAAATCCCTACACTGCCCTTGAAGCGCTCATCACAGACGATGAGCGCTGTTAGAGAAAAGGGGAGCGATGGTGGAACTGAAAGTAGGGCTGCTGGGAGGCGGATCGTGGGGCACGACAGTGGCTTCGTTGATCGCACGCAATGCGCAGGTGATGCTGTGGGCGCGAGATGCGAATACGGTTGATGAAATCAACCGCGAACACACCAACCGTCGTTACCTACCAGATGCGCGTCTGCCGCGTGAGGTAAAGGCTACCGCGGATATTGAGGAGGCGGTAAGCGGCGTGGATGTGTTGGTGATGGGGATTCCATCACACAACTTCCGCCAAGTGCTGGAGGCGGCTAAACCCTACGTGCGGCCTTGGGTGCCCGTTATCAGCCTGACCAAGGGGTTGGAGTTGGCCACTGGCAGCCGCATGAGTGAGGTCGTCAACGACGTGCTGCCGGAGCATCCCGCTGGCGTGCTCACCGGCCCCAACCTAGCGCGTGAAATTATGGCCGGCCAGGCCGCTGCCAGCGTTATTTCTATTCCGGACCCGATCATCATCCGCGCGCTGCAAAAGCTGTTCCACAGCGGCGTGTTCCGGGTGTACACCAACGAGGATCTGGTGGGCTGCGAGCTTGGCGGCGTACTCAAAAACATTATCGCGGTTGCTTGCGGGATGGGCGATGGGCTTGGCGTGGGCGACAACACCCGCTCGGCGCTTATCACGCGCGGTCTGGCCGAAGTCACCCGGCTTGGCACCGCGCTGGGCGGCGCGCCCGCCACCTTCGCCGGGCTGGCCGGGCTTGGGGATTTAATCGCAACGTGCACCAGTCCACAGAGCCGCAACCGCTCGGTTGGGGTGGAGTTGGGCAAGGGCCGGTCGATTGATGAGATTATTAACGAGATGTTTATGGTGGCCGAAGGCGTGAAGAGCGCGCCGGCCGTGATGGAGTTAGCACGTAAGCACAACGTGCACGTGCCGATCGCGGAACAAGTGTTTGAAGTGGTGCAGAGTCGCAAGACTGCGCGCCAGGCCTTCGTTGGTTTGCTGCGTCGGGAGGCGACCTCGGAGGATCAGCCCGGGTGACCCTCGCGCTATGCGCGAAGGCGGAGCGATGCGTGTGTTGCGTCAACAAGCCAGCACCCGCGTTGGCGCGGGTGAACCTATCCCGGTGAATTTGATATGCGCGTACTTGCCTTCCTGATGTTGTTGACTCTCACCGGTTGCCCCAACACTTCGGACATCACAATCGCCGATATGCAATCTTACCCATCGATCTTTGGTCGCCATGTCCTGTTGTTCAGTCCCGATATGGATATGGCCGTCATCCAGCAGTCACTCAACGCGTTGCACGAACAACAAGCTAACGATGAGTTTAGTGAGCGGCGGTATGCATTGTTGTTCATGCCGGGGGACTACGACCTGGATGTCACAGTTGACTATTACGTGCAGGCTGCCGGGCTTGGCCAGGTGCCGGGCGATGTGCGGATCAAGGGCGCGGTCCAGTCGATTTCCACTACCACTAATAACCGCGTGACCCTTATGTTCTGGCGATCCGCCGAAAACTTCCAAGTGCGCCCGCGCGATGCGAACGAGCCGATCTACTGGGCGGTCTCGCAGGCCGCGCCCTACCGTCGAATGCACATTAAGGGCGATCTGCGCTTGGATCTTGGAGGTTGGGCCAGCGGTGGTTTTCTTGCCAACTCGATCGTCGAAGGCACCGCCGGACTGACCAGTGGCCAGCAGTGGGTTACCCGAAACTCCGAGCTCGGCGAATGGGTCGGCGGCAACTGGAACAGGACATTCATCGGAACCACAGGAACGCCGGCGAAAACGTGGCCGGATGCGCCTACGACGATCATCGATCACACTCCGGCGATTCGCGACAAACCGTTTCTCGTCATCGATGACGCAGATGAGTTTCACGTTTTTGTCCCATCGCTCGTGCGCGGAACTCGGGGAGTTAGTTGGCGAGGTGCAAACGAGACGGGCAAGCGCATACCGATCGGTGACTTCCACATCGCGTTCCCGGACAAGGATAGCGCCGCATCGATCAACAGTGCGCTTGCCGACGGCAAGCATCTGCTGTTCACTCCGGGCATTTATGCGCTCGAGCAAGCGATTCGTGTTCGTCGGCCGGGAACGGTCGTGATGGGGATGGGGTTTGCGACGTTGATACCGCAAGCTGGTGAAGCCGTGATCGTAACCGACGACGTTCCCGGCGTTACGATCTCATCGCTAATGGTCGATGCGGGACTTCAAACCTCACCCGTGTTGATCCAGATTGGTGATGTGAATGCGCGCCAGGATCACAGCAACAACCCGACGTTACTTCACGATGTGTTCTGTCGGGTCGGCGGTGCGGTTCCAGGCAGTGCTGATGCCTGTCTCATCGTCAACAGCAACCATGTCATTATCGATCACACTTGGCTGTGGCGTGCCGATCACGGTGCCGGGGCGCAGTGGACCGTAAACCGTTCGAAGAACGGGCTTGTCGTCAACGGCGATGATGTTACGGTTTACGGTTTGTTCAACGAGCACTTTCAGGAATACCAGACGGTGTGGAATGGCGAGCGCGGGCGAGTGTATTTCTATCAGTCCGAGATCCCCTACGACCCGCCGAGTGATGAGGGCTGGAGGGCTGGCAGCAGCGGCGGATACGCCTCTTACAAGGTCGCTGAGCATGTGCAAGTGCACGAGGTTCATGGGCTTGGCATCTACAGTTTCTTCGGTATTCATCAAGACAAGAACCCGGACGTACGGCTTAAGAGCGCCATCGAGGTGCCCGTGAGGAGGGGAGTGCATATCAGTCATGTTTCGACCTTCGCTGGGCAGTCTGGCGGTATCGACTATCCGATCAACAAGCAGGGGGAGGCGACGAATGTTGGTGAGCTAAAGCTCTTCGACGGTATCAACTTAAAGCCACAACGATAGCCGAGTGTCTTCAACGGCCCTGGCGCGACGGAAAAGAACAAGTCGTACGGTTGAGTGCGGGCCGTTTGCTGCGGCCGCTAACGACCCAAGCGTATCCGGATGCCCGCGTTGGCGACGAACCCATCCAGCGGCGCCCAGGCATCCACTGTCCACCGACCGTCCGATGCGCGCACGGGCCGCAGTAGCGAGTCTTCCCTTGTTTGGCGCACGTTCAGCAAGTTCTCCAGATTAAGAAACAGCCGGTAGCGACCCAACACGATTTCCCCAAGCAGTCCTACCTGAAAATAACTGTCGCTCTCGTTGCGAAAAGCGTTGTCCTCCAGCGGCTGCTTTCCGGTGTAGTAAATCTCAAGGCCCACACGGCCGCGGTCGTGGTCCTCCCACATGGCGACCAGCCCGGCTGAATGGCGCGGCGTAAGCGGCACATCGCGACGACCGCTGCCGCCCTCGTCGGGCTCGTTGGCATCGACGTACAGATAGCTTGCCGTCAGGTGGTAGGGCGCGCGACGCCAACGGATCAGCGCCTCGGCGCCACGCGTGCGGATACGGCCATCGGTGTTGAACATCTGTACCTGCTGCGGCGCTACCGTGCGCAGCCTGATCGCATCGTCGATGTCGGACGAGAACAAGGTCAGGCCGGTCTCGAGCGCGCCTGATGCGTAGAGCAGGTCCAGCGACGAGGTTTGCGCGGTCTCGGCACGCAGGTCGGCGAGAGGTGCCAGCCGGGACAGTCCGGCCGCTTCGGTTTCTTCGACGAAGGGCGTGGGCGCATAGAAGCCGTGGCCCCAGGAAGCGCGAAGGGTCCAGAGGCCGGGGCGATACAACAGCGACAGACGCGGGCTGAATTGATCGCCGTACTCGCTGTGGTCATCCCAGCGCGCGCTGGCGGCAATCGCGAGCTGCTCGCCGATGTCTCTATCCACCTGCGCGAACAGTGCGGGCGCCTCGTACGAGTAATCAAAATCCGCGAACGTGTCGGAGTCGTAGCGGTCCTCCTGATAAGCGACGCCGGCCACCCATTGGGCGTCCAAGGCTTCGCCCGACAGCGACACTTCCGTCAGCAACGTCTGGTGCCGATCCACTTCCAGCAGGGTGCCAAAGCGGTGCTCGTGCGATTGGCTGACGCCCGAGGCACGCGCTTGTACAAGCGCCCAATCGCCGACGGCGCGTTCGTAGATTAAGCCGCCGTCAATACGGCGTGTGTCCTGGTTCTGTGGGAACGGCTGACCATCAGGGACAACGTGGCCGTTCAGTGTGCCGCCTTGCCGGTCCTCGGTCATCGCGCCCACGGTCAGGTAGAGGCTGGCGTCATCCTGCCCGCGCCAGTACAGGCGCGGCCGGAGCGATGCGCGTTCATAGCCCGGCATGTCGATCCAGCCGTCGTCGTCCAGGTCTTGCTCGGACTGTCGGTTGACGTTGCTGAGCAGCGATCCGCTCCAACCGGCACCGAGCGGTGTGGACCCGTAGGCGGAGATATCCTGACCGTTTCGTGTCGTGGCGTTCAAAATCACCTCGCCTCCGGCTTCCTCGCCGGGGCGGCGCGAGAGCAGGTTGATCACGCCGCCCAGCGCCTGAGCGCCGTAAAGTGCGGAGGCCGACCCCTTGATGATCTCAACTTGCCCAAGATCACTTGGTGGGATCTGAAGCAGCCCAAGCGAGGAGGCCTGCCCGCCGTAAAGCGGCAAGCCGTCGGCCAGCAGTTGCGTGTAGCGCCCCCGCATACCGTGCACCCGGATGTTGGCCGACCCGAGGGCGGGCGAGGTCACTTGTACTCTTAAGCCCCCGGTCTCAGCGAGCAGCATTGAGATGTTGCCGGGGCGCATGAGGAGCTTCTCTTCGATCTCCTCCTGGTTGATGACTTCAACGCGGATCGGCTCGTCCTGTACCCGGCGCCGCGAGCGGGTGGACTGCACGATGATTTCTTCAATCTCATGGCCGTCGTGACCATGCGCATCGTGGTGATCGTGATCGTGCGTCTGTGCTTCGGCCGGGCCGAACATGAAAAGGCCCACCGTTAGGCCGAGCACTGAGCGCTGAATAGGTTGAGTCATTTGGGTGAGTCTATCCGCCTCAGGAGACCGAGCCAACCAAATGATGAGTAGTTAGCCGGGAAGCAGGGCTCGTTCGTGTGCATGGTCGTGGGCCGGCCTGATGAGTGCGGGCGCCATTACCATTAGTTTTGCCGCCGGGTAACCCAAACGCCTTCTTCCCGAACTGCTCGGCCAATGCTTCTTCGCCAACGGGC
>CBDUQI010000234.1:0-8659 GCA_965369325.1 uncultured Gammaproteobacteria bacterium | reverse complement strand
GCCGTACCGATGGCACCATCGTACGCGATACAGAAGGGTTGCAGCCCGGCACGGAGATTACCGCCGCGCTGGGCCGCGGGCAGGTGCAGGCCACCGTTACCGGTACGGTGGAACCGGCGGACGAAACACGAAGCGACGCTTCGCCCATCCCCATTCCCGCAAGCAGGAAACCCACATGATCCGAGCACGCGGCGGACTGCTGTGCACGATGACGCTGGCGACGACGCTCGTACTAACCGGTGCCGCGCATGCGATCCCAGCTCACAGCCCTTACCCGGGCGGCATTGCCGTCCTGGACATCGCGCTACAAGCCGGTGCGCCAATGCCTGAGGCTTTTTTTGGCGAACAGCAGGTGATGATCGCGAAGCACCCTGCCCAGGCCAATGTGTGGCAGGCGGTGCTGGGCCTGCCGCTCAGCCTCGCAACGGGTAAGCATCCGCTGCGCGTGCACGCCGCCGGCCGCCAACCGTTCCACCTGATGTTTGACGTGCACAACAAGCCCTACCGCACCCAACGTCTGACTATCCCCGATGACCGCAAGGTGAACCCTTACGCGCAGGACATGGAGCGAATTACAGCAGAGCGCAAGCGGATCGATCACGCGCTTGGTCAGTGGCGCAGTGCCGCGGCACCTACCCTTGCACTGGCATCACCGGTGCAAGGCCGGATGAGCGATACGTTTGGGTCGCGCCGCATTCTCAATGGGCAGGCGCGCAAGCCGCACAGCGGCATGGACATCGCGGCCGCCTCCGGCACCCGGATTCTTGCGCCAGCCGATGGTGTCGTGAGCGAACGGGGCGAGTTCTTCTTTAACGGCAATACATTGCTGATTGACCACGGCCACGGGCTGATCACCATGTATTGTCATCTTAGTCGGTTTGATGTGGCGCCCGGGCAGCAGGTGCAGGCGGGGCAACTCATCGGCGCGGTCGGGGCAACCGGCCGGGTAACCGGGGCGCATCTGCACTGGGGCGTCGCGCTCAATGGCGCGATGGTCGATCCGGCGCTGATGCTGGAGCGCTAGTTTACTTCGGCGTTGCTCAACGCCGCGCACCCCACCGCTTCACTCCAGGGTAAAGGTCACGCCCGCGTTGGTCTCAAGTCGCGTACGCAGCGCATCACCCATCGCGGAGGCGGGTGTCCAGATGCCACCGCCGACCGACAACGCATCTTTCGCCAAACACACCGCGCTTTCGCCCAGCATTTTGCAGGTGCTGCCGTAGCCCGGATCGCGATCCCCACGCACGCGCGCGCGCAGCGTATTTCCATCGTCCATTTTGGCCAGCAGAATAATATTGAAGTAGCCGGTTTCCCGTTGTTGCTGATTCGGCCCCTGGCCCGGGCGTGGCACCCCCATGGCGTACATGGCTTTGCGACCAATATTGGAGGAGCCTGCGATGAACATGCCCGCAGTGCCCACGGTGGAACTAAACGCGGAAGTCCAGCCTGCCAGCCCCTTTTTGGTGAGCACGGCCTCGTCATAGCGCATGTCCTTGCCGTAGGGATATCCCATCACTGCGTTACTGCGCCGAACGATGCGCGTGTTAATGCCTGCCATCACGAACGGTGCCGTAAAGCTGGCAAAATCCTCATCCCATAGAACGGTTTTTTGATCGCTCCGATCCGGGCCGGAGCGCTCCCCTTCCGGGTTGAGGCAATACGGGTGGCCCAGCACCTTACGGATAGAAGGGTCTTCTTTGATCTGATCGATCATGGTCATCATGCTATCGACCGTACCGCCACTGAAGCCGCCGCGAAACGCGCGCACCCGATACTTCACATGGCTGGCCGGGCGGCCGAATTTTTCCATCGCCTGCGCTTGAATAAATTGCACACCAATATCGGAGGGAATGGAATCGAAGCCGCAGCTGTGCACGATGCGTGCACCGCTTGCCGCGGCGTCGTGCAGGTGCTCATCCATGGTCTTGCGGATAAACTGCGGCTCGCCGGTAAGATCGCAATAGTGCGTGCCCTCGCCCACACAGGCTGCGACCAGCTCGTTGCCATACTTAGCATAGGGCCCAACCGTGGTGCAAACAACGGCCGCACGCGCCGCCATCGCCTGCAACGAGGCGCTGTCATGGCTGTCACCAATCACCAGCGGAACCTCGGCGGCTTGTGCGCCCAACTCATCACGCACCTGCGTTAGCTTGGCCTCGTTGCGCCCGCCCATCGCCCAGCGTACATCACCGTTGGCACCGTATTGGCGCAACAGATACTCCGCCACCAGCCGACCGGTAAAGCCTGAGCTGCCCCAGAGGATGAGGTCAAATTCGCGTCCGTGTTCGGCCATTGAATTTCCTTCGCCAGAGAACAGGCTGCACCACCCGCAGGTCCCATTCAGCTCTTAGAACTGATTAAAAAATCCGGCCACTACCGGCCGGAAACGATCCATATCCACCAGGAACGCGTCATGCCCCTGTATCGATGGCAACTCCACCAATTGCACATCACGGTCGCCCGAATCCAGCATCTGCGCCAGTTCCTGCTGTTGCTCGAGCGGGAACAGAATATCGGTTTTTACGCCGATCACCAGCACCCGCTGCAAGCCGGTATCCTGCCTCTGCGACTGTCCCTGCAGGGCCGCGCCATGATCGGCCGCATCAAACAGATCCATCGCGGCAGACAGATACAGGTAACAGTTGGCGTCAAAGCCGCCAGTGAACTTCTGAGCGTGTGCCTCCAGATAGGACTCCACCTCAAACTCAATGCCAAACGGGCCATCACGGTGCGGATCCGGCACGCGCTCGCGGCCAAACCGATGCTTCCACTCCTGCGCCGACCGGTAGGTGATCATGCCGATCTTGCGTGCCAGTTGCATCCCGCGCACCGGCCCGGCATCCATCGAGTAGTTGCCCTGCTCCCAACGAGTATCGGTACGAATCAACTCACGCTGCAACGAGCGCAACGCGATGGAAAACGGCAGTGAGCGCGCCGCCGAGGAGATACTAACCAGCGCATCGGCATGATTAGGATATAACAGCGCATAGGCCAGCGCGCTCATCCCGCCCATAGAGGCACCCACGACAGCGCTCAGCCGCTCAATCCCCAGGCTGCTCACAACGCTATGGGCAGCTCGCGCCACGTCCTCTAACGACAGGCGGGGAAAACTCAGCCGGTACGGTTCACCGCTCGCCGGGTTAATCGACGCCGGCCCGGTGGAGCCGAAACAACTGCCCAGCGAATTTACGCAGATAACAAAAAAACGGTTGCTGTCGATCGGCTTGCCCGGGCCAACCATATCCTCCCACCATCCCGGCGTAGGATCTTGCGGCGAGGATGCGGCATGCGAAGACGGGGACAGGCCGGTGAGGATCAGCACGCCGTTGCTCGCCTCGGCATTCAGTTCACCCCAGGTCTCGTACACCACCTGCACACCAGACAGGCTCAGCCCGCGCCGCATGTTAAGTGATTGGGTCATCTGGTGGGTTTTGGCGGCCGCGGGAATGTGTATCCAACTGGGGGTAACCATGGCTCTCCTTCATCGTGTGGGGCAAGTGTACGAACTCGCCACCAGGGTTACCACTATGAACGATGCCGCACAGAACGTGCGGTCCGGCTCAGCGACCGCAGTGCTGTTCGCGGATGCGCAGCGCTTCGGGCATCCACTCTTTGAATTGCTCTACCCGGGTTTGCGGGCTTGGGTGAGTAGACATCATCTCAGCCGGCGCGCGCCCGCCGCTGGCTTGGCCCATCCGTTCCCATAGCCGCGGCGCCTCGGTCGGATCGAAACACGCGCGGGCTAGCAGAATCAGCCCGATCCGATCAGCCTCTGACTCGTGGCTGCGCGAGAACGGCATCAGCACACCGTATTGCGCACCCACTCCCAGGGCGCCCTGCACCATGCGCTGCGTCTGGTACCCCATATCGCCCAACACGAAAGAGGCGGCCATGCTGCCGATCTGAATTAATTTTTGATGTGCCATACGCTCGGCACCGTGGCGGGCGATGGCGTGGGCAATCTCATGCCCCATCACCGCCGATAATCCATTCACATTCTCGGCGATGGGCAGGATGCCGGTGTAAACGGCTGTTTTGCCCCCAGGCAGCGCAAACGCGTTGGCTTGCTCGGAGCGAATCACGTTGAATTCCCAGTCGAAGCCCGGGTCGATATCGGCGGCGGCGGCGACCAGACGTTGGCCAATATCACGCACCGTGTTGAGATCCTCACCCGAGCGCACCACATCGGCACCGGCCAGAATCTCCTGATAAGACTGCAGCCCCAGCGCCACTTCCTGCTCGCGGCTAAGATCCACCAGTTGCGTGCGCCCGGTTAACGGCACCTGCTCCTGATTGCTGAAGTAGTAGTACGCGAAGTAAAGCACGAACAGTGCAATGGGCAGCCAGCGAATAAACCCGCCCGAACGGCTGCGCCCTAGCCCACCTAGTTGCTGGCGTGTGCTGCGGCGGCGATACCCCGCATGTCCTGCCCGAGAGCTACGCATTTGGTGATACCCGAAAACGGTGGAACGCACGGGGCTCACGCCCCGTGCGGCACCTTACAGCTTGTTAGAGGAACTTCTTGGCCATGCCCAAAAGGTCATCCATCGAAGAGCCGTCGTTGTCGGCATCCAGCAACGCGCCAAGACCACCCAGCGCGCCCCTATCGGGCTGCTGTCCCTTCAGCACAGCGCCAGCCAACTGCCCCAGCAGGCCGCCGGAGGTGTTCTGCTTGCCCATTGCGCCCATGGCCATCGCGGCAACGGCCGGTAACATTTTCTTCAATGCCCCCAGGTCCAGGCCGGTCTGCTCGGCAGCACGCGAGGCGACCGCACGGCTGACATCTTTGCTGCCCAGGATATGGCCCAGGATCTTGTTGCCGTCGTTGATAGCGGCGGGCTGCGTGATCTGGTTGGCGTCATCCAGGTAGCGTGTGTGGTTGCCGTTCTTCACCGCGTTCAACAACGACTCCAGGCCACCGGCCTGCTGCGTGTTGCGCTTCATACCGCCGGCAATCGCTGGCAGCAGATTCCTGATTGCGTCGGTTGCCTGCGACGAGTTAACGCCATGCTGGCCCGCCAGCTGTTCCACCAGCTTGCCGCCCTGCGCTTCAAGAATTGCTTTTAAAAGACTCATGTGTAGTACCCCTTCGGAGATGACGATGATGACTGCCCGGCAACTCGCGTGGGTACCGGGAGCCGTATTATCGCAAATCGCGGCGACCATCGGGGCCTGGACACCGCCTGGGCGGCGTAAAAAGACAACTTTTGACAGTATTACGCCACATGGATGCGGCGTTTCGAGGCTACTTCTTTTTGTGGTGCTTCATCATCCGCTTGCGCTTTACCTGCTGGCGCGGTGTGAGCTTGTTGCGGCGCCCCGCATAGGGGTTTTCGGTTGACTTCAAGGTGATACGTACCGGCGTTCCGTGCAGGCGAAATTGCTCGCGGAAGTAGTTGGTGAGATAACGCCGATAGCTATCGCTGATCTGCTTGGCCTGGGTGCCGTGAATCACTACCAACGGAGGATTGCGCCCGCCCTGGTGCGCGTAACGCAATCTTGGCCGACGCCCCCGCACCAGCGGCGGCGGATGCGCACTCATGGCATCCTCAAGTGCACGGGTGAGCTCCGGTGTTGGCAACTCACGAACGGCCGCGGCAAACGCGGCATCGATCGAGGGGAACAAATCGCCTACCGCCGTGCCGTGCAGCGCGGAGATAAAATGCCGTTGGGCGAAATCCAGAAACGGCAGCTTGACGTCAATCTGGCGTTTAATGTCATCGCGCTGTGAGCTGGTCAGCCCGTCCCACTTGTTAATCGCCACGACAGTCGCACGACCGCGCTCCAGCGCTAGACCCAGCAAGCTTGCGTCCTGATCAGTCACGCCCTCATGCGCATCAATCATGGCAACCACTACGTTGGCCCGCTCCACCGCCTGCAGGGTCTTAATCACGCTGAACTTCTCGATTACATCGTCCACGCGTGAACGGCGCCTAACGCCGGCGGTATCAATCAGGGTGTACGGTTTGCCGTCGCGCTCGAACGGGACCAGAACCGCATCACGGGTGGTACCTGGTTGATCGAACGCCACCACCCGCTGCTCGCCAATCATGCGGTTAATCAACGTGGACTTGCCGGCATTCGGCCGCCCGAGGACCGCGACCAGTACCCCGTGCGCCTCGCCCGACAAGCCGCTGACCGACAACTTGGCCCCGTCGGTAGCGGTGGCGTCATCCGAGGCGACCAGCTCAACATCCGGCTCAGGCGCATCAATAAACGGCGCCAGAACCTCGTCCATCATCGAGCGCAGGCCTTGGCGATGCACGGCCGAAATGCTTACTACATGCGCAAATCCGAACTGCTGAAAGTCGGCCTCAACCAGATCGGATTGCTGACCCTCGGCTTTGTTCACCACGACGAATATGGTTTTGCCGCTGCGTCGGAGCAGTTGCGCGGCCTGATGATCCGGGCTGGTGAGCCCTTCTCGTGCGTCCACCATGAACAGTACGGTGTCCGCCTCATCCAGCGCTGCCAGCGTCTGCTTGGCCATCAGGCCATCCAGGCCGTCCTGCTCGCCACTCAGCCCGCCGGTATCCACCACGATGTAAGGGCACTCACCGAGTCGGCCGAAACCATATTGGCGATCGCGGGTGAGACCGGGAAAATCGGCCACCAGCGCATCGCGCGTGCGGGTCAACGCGTTGAACAGCGTCGATTTGCCAACATTGGGGCGGCCAACAAGTGCGATTACCGGGAGCATATGAAACAGGTCGAGGTGTCAGCGGGCGCCCCGGGGCGCCCCGCCAATCACCCGTTGGGCGTGTCCTGCGGCAACGCGTATGCGCTGATCTCGCCACCGTCGGTTTGCACATAAAGCATCTCGCCGACTACCAGCGGTGGATTGCTGACGGCTTCGCCGCCTGCACGGACACGCGCCTTAAAGGTCCCGTCGTCGCGGCCCATCCAGTGCAGATAACCTTCAAAATCGCCCACCACAACGTTATTGCCGAACGCCACCGGGCCGCTGACGCGACGCAGGCGCAAGCTGTTCTGACGCCACATTTCGGCACCGGTCAACCGGTCCATTGCCACCACTTCGCTCTGCGCATCAGTGATGTACAAGCGCGACCAATCTGCCCCCGGTGGCTCAAACCCAGAGTGCTCATTGCTCCACAGTACCTGGCCGGACTCGCCCGACACCATGGCGGCGCGGCTTTGATAGCCCAGCACATAGATATCGTTGCCTGCCGCCAACACATCTGCGTCCACATCAGCCAGCCGCTCGATCACCGTACGGCCACGCTGAGAGGCCACCGAGGACTCCCAGATGGGATCGCCGCTGGCAATATCCAGCGCCACCAGGACCCCATCATCAAACGCGGCGATGACCTTATCGCCCGAAATCGCAGGGGCGGAATTACCACGTAAGGTTAGCGCAGGCACTTCACGGCGCATCGTCCAACGTTCATCGCCGTTGGACTGCTCGAAGCCGCGTAGCCGACCATCCACCGTGCGTACAATCACCAGGCCACGCACGACCAGCGGGCTGGCCAGCACTTCCGAGCCGATGTTGCGCGACCAATACTCGGTGCCATCAGCCGCATTCAGCAAGGTAAGATCGCCATCGCTACTGCCGAGCGCCAGCTTACCTTCACCCCAGGCTGGGCCCGCCGAAAACGAGCGCTCACTCTCAATACGCCACAGCCGCTCGCCGCTTACCGCGTCAAAGGCGGCCACTTTGCCATCGTGTGCAGCCGCATAAACGCGGGTGCCGTCGCTGGCCGGCGCCAGTCCCAGGCGCAGTGATTCAGTTTCATCACCAACCCGCGCGCTCCATGCCCGCTTTACCTTCAGGGTTTGACTGATATCGATCAACTCAGCCGGCTCCTCGGCCTTATTCTCATCCTTACCGCCGCAGGCGCCAAGCACCAGCAGGCCGCTCAGGACCACCAAGCCCAGCTGTGCCCGTGCAGGAAAAACACGGGCTGGCGGCAGCAGAGGGCCGGCCGATGGATAACGCGTATTAGACATGTACTTGCTCATGTTTGAAGTCGCCCCAAAGCGCCTTGTGCTCAGGATTCGTTACTGACTTCGTCTTCGGTCGTGGTAATGGCGGAAAGTTTCATCTCTACCATGCGCCGATCACCCAGGCCGGTGGGAAATGCATCCAGCGCATTGCGATACGCATCGCGCGCCTCACTCTCCCGACCCAGCACTACCAGTGCATCGCCACGGACCTCATCAAAAAACGGCTGGAACGCGCCTGCGCCACCCACATCCAGGGTGTCGAGCGCACGTTGCGCCTTGGCCTGATGCAAAAGCACACGTGCCAGACGCAAGCGTGCAGTCGCTCGCAACTGCTCATCGGAGGTGACGGCAATGGCTTTCTCAAGCTGGGTAACAGCTTCAGCCGGCTCGTCGGCCTCGACGTACACTTTGGCCAGCGCCAGCGCTGCCTGCGCGGTGTATTCCGAATCACTATGCTCGCTCTCAAGCTCGCCGGCCAGGTTTTGGGCACGGTCGCGCTGGGAATCCTGCACCGCTTCCAGCACGCTTTCATACGTGCTTGAGGCCTGCTGCAACTGCGCCTCCTCGCGGGCCTCCATCCACCTGAAACCGAACAACGCGGCCAGGCCCAGTGATACGCCACCGATGACAAAAAATCCATTCTCGGACCACCACTTTTTTATCGCGGCAATCTGCTCTTCTTCTGTTTGAA